>NZ_JAMAWN010000002.1:0-315750 GCF_023713305.1 Psychrobacillus sp. MER TA 171
CTAATTTTCCCTCCACTTGTCTGACCCCCAATAAACGAATATATATAGTTTACTGAAAATCTATTAGATTAGCGAAAGTGTTCAATGTTATTTAGCAGCAACTGTCCATTTTATTTTAGCGTTTACACTCCACTTCGGATTAAAAAAACTAGATTCTAATTTATCTGCTAACTGAGAATCGGATAAATATTTTGATTGTCGCTTAATAGATTCAATATTATGCTTGTTAATATGCTTCTTATTTGTTGAACTTAACGGATACTTTATTTCTAATTCACTCTTACCTTTAATATTAAGCTCAACATCCTTCACCTCCACAGATTTTTTAGCATCCTTTGCTTTCTCTGCTTTCTTTTGAGCCTCAATGACATGCTCTAATAAGTCCTTCCCTTCCTCTATCCCTTCAGCGGCTTTATTTAATTTCCCTATTGGTGTTAAAGAAAAAAGTGCGATTCCCTTGTCTGTTTTAGAAGCATTAGGGTCCCTTAGGGTCTCAATATCATTTAAGAGAAGCTCATTTGCCGCGATTTCTCCACCTTTTTTAGCAGCTATACTCAAACCTACTCCCATGGCAAACAATCCATCTGGAGTTCCGGATCCGTTTCCACCTAGCACTTTCCTCATTCCCTCATAGGTAATAGGTTCATTCGCGGAATATGTTTGAGGAGTAGAAGGACTATCTACTGCCAATTCTGGATTACTTTTTAAAATTGCTGCATATATTTCTTCCAATTCACTCGTCTCATGTTCCACATTTTCATTTATATTTTTTGTGGGTGAATGAGGAGGGAGACTAGCAAAACCTAAAATACTAGGACCATATAAGACGGTTGGTTTTCGGATAAATCCTCCGTACCCAAATTGGATTGGGCTTGCCCCTGATAAAAAAGTGGAAAACATGGTCGTCAAGTCATAATTATTTGGTTGGACAGCGGTATCTCCTGGAATCCGTGAGGTACGTGCCTCCAGCTCCATTATTAAAGTATTTCTCAAAGCCAATATCCCCAGTAATTCGACTGAAAATGGACATCTGTCAGGCACTTTGAAACATTCCCTCTATATCCGTTAGCCATGTGTCCATCGTCTGGATGTCCTGTTCCACAGGATTCAATGATACGGTCTGAGAGTAATCGAACTCATTTAACTGTAGAACGGTGTCATCCCGTTTCTTTTTGGAGGTAATGACACCTTCCTGGACTGCACTGTCATCGAGATGAGGCAGGGCCACGATATCACGATTGAATAATTAATTAGTAAATTTCACTATATTAACTGCAAACAATTTATTTGTTTATCAATTGAATTCTTGACTTCAATTTTGATATATCAATAAAACCTTGACAGGCTTTAGCCAATCAAGGTAATTGATTAAACAGTAATTTATTTTGGAATATCCCGTTTCCATACACTTTGTCCATCACTCAAAAAGATCTGACTTGGTGGATTATCGTAAAGTGATATTTCTATTAATGAACCTTTCCCTTGTATTAACCAACTATATAAACTACCTTCTTTACTAGAAGGATGAGCTAAAATGTCACCAACTTGAAATGTAATTGCATAATATTCGGTATAATTTATATCATCATCATCCAATCCATTGTCTGTTTCAAAGAGTGTGTCTGGTTCACCAATAATCTTTAACCCGCTATCCCACTCTATTATCAGATTACTATCCTTGTGTTCTTTTATGGTTTTTACCAAAGAATCATATTCCATATAATTTCTCCTTGTTTTGTTATTTAAGTGGTTCAGAAGGCACTATATGTGCACCATCTTTTCCATAATGAATTATTCCTCTAGTAGTCTCAAGGTATTCGCCGGTATCGACATCATAATATTTCCCGATTGTTTCACTAAAGTCTACTCTTTCTTTTTTACCATTTGGTAGTAGCTGACCTTTTCCAGCGTACTTATCAAGCAATACTTGTGCTTTTTTATTATCCCCATAGAAGATACTCTTAATTTTTCCATTTGCTAGTTCTTGTTTGTAATTTGGAGTATTAGGAATATGTTTCTCTTGAGAACCTGGCTTTACTTTAGCTGGAAATCCATTTACTTCTCTATAAGGACCAATAGGTACTGAGTTTTTTCCATATGAAGGGACACCATTACCTTTCCCCTTATCCTCAATCTTTTCTATCTTCTTTTCCCCATCTTTAATACTATCACTAATCTTATCCACCATTTTAAGTGGCTTGAAAACGGTGAATAATGCGGCTTCCGCAACGGATTCCGGTGAAGGGTCCTCTGACATGGCGATGATGTCCCCTATTATAAATTCTTCTATCTTTGTTATGGGAGGGAATATGTCTTCTAATGTTTTTCCACTGCCGATTCGTTCTTCCGGAATAATCTGAACATATTTATACTGTTGGGCACCTGTTCGACCATAATATTGACGTATAATCTTCCCATCCGGTAATGTATAATAAGCTCCTTCGATCACACTCTCTTCTAAAAAGCTACCATATTCATCGGTAACTTTTTTTACATTCACTGCTTGATTGATGATTATCTCCGCCTCTGTGGCGCTAATCAGCTGTTCCACGGATGGAATCAAGTTGTTCTTCCAGAAAATCAAATGGAGAGGATTCCCGTTACTCTTATTCACTGCAAGACCCCTAAACACATTTGGTCTTGAAACCTGCCCACCAAGTCCAAACGAAATGGGTGACACCCCTTGCAGATAAGTTTGGAGCATACTGGATAGTTCCTCGGTTAAAGAGTACTTTTTTAATATCGGAAGAGTCGATTCACGGGTTGCAAGATCCCATACCAGCCTCTTTCTTGCAGGGTTCACACTCCACTGTGACGTCTGAAAGTGGATATCGGACAACCCGTTTTGGAAGAGTCCCTCCATTTCTATAAGGCAGTCTTGCAGGACCCGTAGATCCTGTTCCACAGGATTCAATGACACGGTCTGAGAGTAATCGAACTCGTTCAACTTTTGAACGGTGTCATCCCGCTTCTTTTTGGAATTAATGACACCTTCCTGGACTGCACTGTCATCGAGATGTGGCAGGCCCACGATATCACTGACACTGTCCATGATACTGTTCGCCTCATTGGTGAGGGCTTCTGTCAGATTGCCGATCAGTGTTAGGCCCTGCTCCAGCTCTCCCTCTAGAAATTCTTGCCTTATGTATCCGGCTGGATCTGGCTCCAGTGATTGGAGGGAAGATTCCATTTGTTGAAGCGTCTGCACCCTTTCTACAATTCTTCCAGATAGCTGACAGAGAATAGCAGGTGACACTCTGCGTAGAAGTCGCGGATGGCATTGCCTCCCGCTCCCTTCAACAGCTCGTCCATTTCAACTAAGCCACACACCGTTCTTTCGATATTCTCTGTCTCATTTCTCAGGCGCTCAAGCATGGTTATATTTCGTTTTAATTTATGTTGAATTAAACCTGCCTTGGAGTAAACCATCTATATTACATCAAGCTTTCATTCCCATGTGTAAAGATTAGGAAACTAGTTAGAAAATTTTACTATATTCACTGCAAGCAACCTCATATATTTGTTTACCAATTGAATTCATGATACAAATTCAAGCTAAATATAACAATAAAACCTTGAAAGGCTTTAGCCAATCAAGGTATTTGATTAAACAGTATCTATTTTTATTTTGGATTATCCAGTTTCCATACACTTTGTCCATCACTTAAAAAGATTGCACTTGCTGAATCATTGAAAGCGATATTTCATAACGAATGAAGCAATCTTTTGTAGTATCCATCCCTCTAAACTACTTACAATATTTGCATTATTTCTTAACCCTTGACAATTCCTTCTATTGTTCAGCTATAAATTAACTTTTAAAAAATTTGAGGTACTTAGTATTCTTCGGATTCCCAAAACATCTGCCTTCTGATTTTTCATTGGCAATGCTAAAAAATTCTTTCGCGGTTTCTAAATCTCCTAATTCAAAAGCAACCTTTCCTGCAATAAATTCCTTATCACCAGAATCTATTCGTGCAAATCCAGTTAAAAATATTTTATCTGACCACTCTTTTGCTTTCTTAAAATCATTAACCATAAAACAAGTGGAGATAATATCCTTGACTAAATGGTAACTCTCTTCACAATAAATTCCTTTCGGATCAGGTATTATATTCCACGCATCTTCTAATAACAGAATAGAATCATTATAGTTACCATTTTTAAATTGTTCATTACTTTTATCCAAAAGAATTTCGAATTTTTCTTTTATAGGTGATTGTAAAATAGCCAATATTTACCCTCCTTAAATCAAATCCCTAATCACTTCAAAATACTTGTCGTCCTCATTAAAAAAGATTTTATAACCTTCCAAACTATATGCTCTTAACAGATTCTCCTTAGCTTTATCATATTCCCCGCACTCGAATAAACTCTCTCCAAGTCTCAGTAAAATAAATGGATTTGCAATACCCCCAGGACAATTTAATGCATTATAAAAATTACTTTTTGCCATTTTATATTCACATTTTAAAAAATAAGTATCTCCTAATGCTGTATAAATCCAAGTACTTGTTTCCCAATTGTTCTTCGGTAACGGAACCAAATCCAGAGCAACTGTATAGCTTTCTATTGCTTTTTCAACTTGTCCTTTTTCAACATAAGCATTTCCCTCATTACATAAATGTACTATTTGGTCATATACTTGATCGTTAAGTTCCAATATTAATTTACCCCCAATAGTTATTTATTTGGTGGCAAGTAGATTTCATTTAACTTTGCACCTTCCGATCGATTCAATCTGTAATGCTCCAATACATAATTATTAGAGTCTAACATCCATTCTCTAACCTCTGAAGACTTTGCTCCATAATATCTACCTGTACTGTTCCACCATGAGACTGCATCAGTTAAATGAGCCATATCCGCTTGATCTATGGGATACCATTTTTCATCACTTGCCATAAATTCTGTTTCACCATCACGTGTTGTACGTATTTTTGGTGGATTTTCATTTTCCATTCTTTCTATTACTTCTCTACCCGTTTTTGATCCTTTTCCAGGCGTATTACCCATGTATTCTAAACGTTTTGTGATGGCACTTGGTTCAGATAAACCCATTTCCTTGTTACTTGCGTATGTCCCATCAGATCGATGCCATTTTCCATTTGTATCTTGATAATAGCCTTCAGGTACATCACCTGTACCCTTAACCTCAACATCCCCCACGGATTTTTTAGCATCCTTTGCTTTCTCCGCTTTCTTTTGAGCCTCAATGACATACTCTAAAAAGTCCTTCCCTTCCTCTATCCCTTCAGCAGCTTTATTTAATTTCCCCATCGGTGTTAAAGAAAAAAGTGCGATTCCTTTGTCTGTTTTAGAAGCATCTGGGTCCATCAGGGTTTGAATATCATTTAAGAATAGCTCATCTGCCGCTATTTCTACAGCTATTTCTCCACCCTTTTTAGCAGCTATACTCAAACCTACTCCCATGGCAAACAATCCATCCGGAGTTCCGGATCCGTTTCCACCTAGCACTTTCCTCATTCCCTCATAGGTAATAGGTTCATTCGCGGAATATGTTTGAGGAGTAGAAGGACTATCTACTGCCAATTCTGGATTACTTTTTAAAATTGCTGCGTAAATTTCGTCCAATTCACTCGTCTCATGTTCCACATTTTCATTTATATTTTTTGTGGGTGAATGAGTAGGGAGACTAGCAAAACCTAGAATACTAGGACCATATAAAACATTTGGTTTTTGGATGAATCCCCTGTAGCCAAATTGGAGGGGGATTGCCCCTGTTAAAAAAGTGTAAAACATGGTCGTCAAGTCATGATTTTTGGGTTGGAGGGTGGTGTCTCCTTGAATCCGTGAAGTACGTGCCTCCAGCTCCATTTTCAAAGTATTTCTCGAAGCCAAGATCCCCCAGTGACTCGACTGAAAATGGACACCCGTCAGGCCACTTTGAAACATTCCTTCTAAATCCGTTAGCCATGTGTCCATCGTCTGGATGTCCTGTTCCACAGGATTCAATGACACGGTCTGAGAGTAATCGAACTCGTTCAACTTTTGTACGGTGTCATCCCGTTTCTTTTTGGAAGTAATGACACCTTCCTGAACTGCACTGTCATCTAGATGAGGCAGGGCCACGATATCACTGACACTGTCCATGATACTGTTCGCCTCATTGGTGAGGGCTTCTGTCAGATTGCCGATCAGTGTTATGCCCTGCTCCAGCTCTCCCTCTAGAAATTCTTGCCTTATGTATCCGGCTGGATCTGGCTCCAGTGATTGGAGGGAAGATTCCATTTGTTGAAGCGTCTGAAGATAGGTGACGGAGAACAGCTGGAAGAATTGTAGAAAGGGCTGGTGACATTCTGCATAGAAGTCGCGGATAGCATTGCCTCCTGCGCCCTTTAACAGCTCGTCCATTTCAACTAAGCCACTTACCGTTCTTTCGATATTCTCTGTCTCGTTTCTCAGGCGCTCAAGCATAGCCATATTTCGTTTCAATCCATCTTGAAGTAAATCTACGTCTAATATTTTCATAGGCAACCACTCCAAATGTTCGGTGTTAGGAAGGATTGCCTGTTTTCATTATTATACAATATTCCCCTAGAACTAGGCATACTTTCTCCTCCTCTAGCAATCTCTTTTTATCTATAATATTCCATTTATTATAAAGAAAGGTAAAGAGATAAATAGGTTTTTCCATTAAAATAATTCATAAGGAGTACTAATTTTCAGATTATTTAAATCTTTAGTATTAAGTACACCCAATACTTTAGCCTTATTTATTTTAGATTAAGCTTGGCGGTTAGTTCTTCACAAAAAATATAGACCTTACAGAAAAAAAGAGTAAACAGACCACCTGTTTACCTCACTTGCCATCATTTTTAAAGAGTCTTATCCATTAGATTTGAAGTAATAGCTCGTCAACATTATATAATGCTACACAGTTCCTACCTTTATTTTTTGCAGCATATAACGCTTGGTCAGCTTCTCTAATTAGCTGTTGAATGGAATATCTATCCTCTCCTACTTCCAGAAGAGCATGAGATATCCCGAAACTTGATGTTACTTGTATTTCTTCTTTATTAAAAACGACTAAGCTTTCTGCAACTGCTTGTCGAATTAAATTTGCTCTATTAGCAGCCTCCATCAAAGAAGTATCTGGCATACAAATAATGAACTCTTCTCCCCCGTAGCGACCCATATAGTCTTCAAATCGTAATTTTTCTTTTACTATACTTGTAATACGAGTCAATATTATATCTCCTGCCTCGTGCCCATACGTGTCATTAACCCTTTTAAAATGATCAATGTCGAACATTACAATGGAGATACTTCCCCCATCTATCAATAAATCATCCAATAACATTTCCGATTTTTTCATAAAGAATGTACGATTTAATACCTGGGTTAAGCCATCTAAGCTTGCTAATTGTTTTAATTTTGCTTCCATCTGCACTTTTTCCGTAACATTAATAAAGGTAATAATTTTACCGACCTGTAACCCATTTTTATTGATTACTTCTGTAAAATTAATTCGAAAGTGTGTAACTCGCTCATCTAGTAAGCTAGTATAGTCAGACTCTATTTCTTCATCTAACTTCCCTTTAAGTTCATAATTTTCAGCAAGAACCTCTGCCATAGGTTTACCAATATGATGACCACTTAAAGTTGGGATTACAATTAGTGTTGCTTTATTATAATCAACGATTACCTTGTTTTGATTTAAAACAAGCACTCCCTCCTTCAGGCTTTCAAATACACTATCCCTAGCAATGGGAGCGACATTGAACATTTGTAAGGATATAAGAGCTACCCCGTGGAACGTAAAGGCAATACTTAAAGAAATCGGGCCTAGATCTATTCCTTCACTCCAATCATTTAAATAAAAATAATTAGCTATTATAGGCGTAATAAAACCTGCCACCATCAATAAAGTTTGCATACGAAACATAAATAAAGATTTACGGTATTCCCTAAGCAATATAAAGACTGACAAAATTAAGCATACAAACAGAAAGATAGCATGGACGTTAAACCATGGGCCCCATTCTAGCTCTAATAACGGGAATGGACCATCTCTATTTATTTTTATTGATTTATAATAAAGATGATGAAGATCGTTCGTTTGCATCATAAATATCGTAGTGATGGGAATGATGAAAATAGCATAGTTCCATGTTTTAATCTTGCGTCCTACATACTCCATACACATAAATAGAACAAATACAGGAATGAATGGCATGGCAAGGTACTCAACTCCAAGCCAAAACTTCATTTCTTTTAAGGTCGTGCTTGCTAATTCAAAGGCATAAGCAAATGTGAAAATCGATGACAATATTGTAACTAAAATATACGGCTTTACTCCCGGAGCATCTTTCGCTTTAACTCGTATATATAAACTTAGAAACAAGCTTATTATGCTCGCTAATGTTACTACTAGAATGTGCGTCAATAATTTTTCTCCGTTCCAATTTATCTTTCATGCAACATATATTATATAGCAGTAGATTATCCTGTACTAGAGACTGTTTTGCTATTTTGTGTCATGAATAAACTTTTATGGCATGAGAATAATCACTTTATCTTCCTCAATGTTGCTCTGTAAACTTAAAAAAATCCCTATCGTCCTTAATGTGTTTAAAACGCTAAGAACGATAGGGTAAACATCACAATATTTTATTTTTCCTCTCAACTAAATACCTTCACTCTTTAATCTAGGATTTCTAAGGCTATCGAAAATCAAATGATGATCCTTTACTTCCTCTGCTTTTCGATTACTATATAGCGCCATGTCTCTAAGCTCAGCCCATTCGCCCGCATCCTCATGATTTCGACTAAACATGTATTTATCAAAGGGTCTTAGCCTGATGGATAATATAAATGCGTGTAAGTTAACCCATTTTTTTGAGGAAACAAATTCACTAATTATCCTTCTTTCCTCATCTGTTTTCATTTGAATATCATTTTGCCTAACCTGTGCCTGAATCATCTCAACTAAGTATGACTCCATTCTCTCTTCATCCTGATCGGTGACTAGCTCTATATCACTTGCTACTTTCCACAAATCATCTGCCTTTTTTACTGCCTCTACTATTTGGAGTTGATTTTCAATAATAATGCCAGGAACATGCTTGACTACATCATATGCTTTTTGTACATCCTCAGGTAAAGGGCCTAATTTCCTTTCAATTCGGGTAAGTATGTTTTTGTAGTTTTTATAGTTACCTAGCCTGTTTGCAGTGGCCCATCCAGCTCCAATATGTACAAACTTCTCAATACAAACATTAAAATTGTTTGCTAGTAGCGCTTCTTCCTTTATCTCTTCGAAGTAAGGAGCGCTTCCATCATTGCGTAAAATCACCTGTTCAGCTGCAGGAGCGAATGTAAAATAGTAATAAAGCTCTCCTTTAAATGAAAACTTCGCCGGAAAAACATCTGGTTTTTCATTTTTATTATAGTAAGGTTTTAAGGCCTCTTTGATGTTTTCAGGTAAATTGTGCATTCTTATCATGAGTTCATTTCTCCTAATTTTATAAGTTTATAATTTGTAACACTATAAGGTCCCTAATATCTTTTACATAGTATTTTAAACTCTCTAAGAAAAGATGGATAAATATGTCTCCATCTTTTATTTACCGAAAAATGAGAGGAACCATGGTACTATCATATTTTTCACAAAAATTGTATAGATCGCCATCATCAAATCCAGTTGCAAAAACTATGTTTCCTGGGAAATTTGAAATATTAGTTTGTAAGTATGTATGTGTAAAAATGATTGTAGAAGCAAGAGTTAAAAATAAACCTAAGTAGAACTGCTCTTCGTATAAATGGTACAACGTTTTATAAGCTGTTATTTCAGCATATCTGCCTTGTGGAAAATAATCATTATTACTTGCCCAGTCATCATCATACCCATCCCATTCCGTGGAGCCCGAAATATAAAGCTGAAAGCTATCTTTTTTATCAAATATTCCGAAATTAATAGCTACTATTTCTTTTGGTATTTTTTCTTTACTTAACAGTGTATTTAACCAATCCTCAAACTCCTTATAGCTCTTTTCTAGTAAATTTTGAAAAGTGATTATATCTATATTATAAATACTTTCTATTGCTTCTATTAAATCTGCTTTACTCTTCATAGTTGGCATTTGCTTGATAAATGCTATTAGTTGCTCCTCTAATTCCTCATGAGAGCGCATTCCTTGTTCTCCTTTCAACTGTTCGGATAAATTACTTAAACTACTTAAATGAATAAATACCATTTTTACCATTTCAATCTACACTTACATTCAACAAAATGCTTAGCAGTAGTTTAAAGAAGCGCCTATGTTTAAGTACTAAACTAGGCGCCTTCGTTTATTTTCTTTGATAAAGTGCATTTGCTAGGATGTACTCATAACATTTATCTGGAAGAAGATATCTCGGCTCCCCACCCATTGCAAATTCATCTCTAATATAGGAGGAACTGATTTCCATTGCTAGTCCCTTGTCTATGAGGTGAAATCCTTCATCGTTGTTTCTTAGGATAGGGGACTTGCTGATTACCTTGAGCATATCAATTCCGTCCCTTGCCATGACAATAAATTTATTTTCCTTCACTAAATCTTCACCGTTTTTCCATTTACCTGCACCTATATCAACTAGTAAATCTGCTCCCATTATGAAGAATACTTCATCATTCGGGTATTTTTCTTTAAAATGCTTCATCGTTTGATACGTATTTGCATTCCAGGCTTCCTGGTTCATCTCATAATCATCTGCCTCGAATTTTTCATTGTTTTCAATAGCGAGTAAGATCATATTCCAACGATGGTTGTCTGCAACATTCATCTCTTTATCTCTTCTTTTGTGCGAACAAGGAAGAAAGATTACTTTATCGAGACGACATCTGCGCCCCACCGTGCTTGCTGTCCACAGATGGACATTCGTGATGGGATCAAAGGAAGATCCATAGATTCCGATCCTAGCCATATTTACTCCTCCTATAAGCTATTTTTTCTGTTTCATCATTTGCTGTGTCTTTTCTTTAATTTCTGCGATGCGATTCATTTTGTTATCCCAGCATTTTTGGCTCAGATCGACCGGATACTCTTCTGGATTTAACGGACGCTTATATTCATCCCATAGTAGCTCTAGATTTTCTTGAACATTTTCTCGAATCTCTAATATAGAAGGAGTTTTGTACGTAAGCTTGCCGTTTTCAAAAATTGTATGATGCAGCTCTCTTGCCTCAAAATTAGTCACGAACTTACTTATGAATGTATGAACCGGATGGAACATCTTTAATCGCTCTTCTTTTTGAGGCTCCTCCGTCTCTAAAGCAATGTAATCCCCTTCTGATTTGCCATTGTTCCGATTTATGATTCGGTACACTCGTTTCAAACCAGGTGTCGAAACCTTTTCGGGATTTGCACTTATTTTGATGGTGTCTACCATTTCTCCGTCCGTTCCTTCTATAGATACTATTTTATAAACTGCTCCTAGGGCAGGCTGATCAAATGCCGTTATTAGCTTCGTGCCAATCCCCCATGTATCTATTTTGGCCCCCTGTGCCTTTAGGTTAAGTATTGTTGCCTCATCTAAATCGTTAGAGGCAGATATTTTCGTGTCTTTAAATCCTGCTTCGTCCAACATCTTCCTTGCCTCTTTAGATAGATAGGCCAAGTCACCGCTGTCTAACCGAATACCCTTAAAATTAATCTTATCTCCTTGTTCCTTCGCTACTCGTATGGCATTGGGCACACCAGATCTCAATGTATCGTAAGTATCTACTAAAAACACACAATCCTTATGGCTCTCTGCATACTTAGTGAACGCTGTATATTCGTCGATATAAGCCTGAACCAATGAATGTGCGTGTGTGCCAGCAATAGGAATTCCAAACAGTTTTCCAGCTCTCACATTGGACGTTCCATCGAAGCCTGCAATATAAGCTGCCCTAGTGCCCCAGATAGCAGCATCCATTTCCTGTGCTCGACGAGTACCAAATTCCAATGTTGTATCATCACCAACTACTTGTTTGATCCGTGCTGCCTTTGTAGCAATAAGCGTTTGGAAGTTGATGATATTTAAGATAGGTGTTTCAATCAGCTGTGCCTCGGCCAGTGGTGCCTCTATACGCATAATTGGCTCATTCGGGAAAACTAGCTCGCCTTCTTTAAGGCTTCGTAATGTACCTGTAAATCGAATACCCTTCAAGTAATCTAAGTATTCCTCTTCATAGCCTTGGTCTCTTAAATAATCGATATCTGTCTCAGAGAAATGGAAGTTGTTGATAAATTCAATCACTCTCTCCAGACCAGCAAAAATAGCATATCCATTCCCAAATGGCAACTTGCGAAAATAAACTTCGAACACCGATTTTTGATTATGAAATCCGTCTCTCCAATACGTTTGGGCCATATTAATTTGATACAGGTCCGTATGAAGAGCTAAGCTATCGTCTTTATATAATCGTTCCATTGAACAAACCTCCCAGTCTAAATTTCGATTAAATAACCTCTGCCCCTATAGACCCTTGGAAATGACCTAGAGCCCAGTCATGTCCTACTTGATTGAAACTAGCGACTGCATCCTTGTGCACAATGACTTTAAATCCTTTGTTGTATGCATCCACTGCAGTATGAAGCACACAAATATCCGTACATACTCCAACTAAATGAACCTCGGTAATTCCTCTTTCGCGTAGCTTTATCTCTAAATCCGTTCCTGCGAAAGCTGAATATCTTGTTTTGTCCATCCAATATACTTGCTTGCTCTCTTTAGACGATTCGTATATCTCCTGCAGGCTACCGTATAATTTACGACCTTCTGTTCCTTCTAAATTGTGAGCAGGGAACAATTTGGTTTCCGGATGATACGGATCATTTAAATGATGTACGTCTATTGCAAACACTACGTACTGATTTTCCTTGATAAAAGATTCTGTTAGTCGCGTAATCTCTTGCTCAATGTCTTGCCCTGGCTTTCCGCATGTCAATGCACCATCCGTCGCAACGAAGTCATTCGTGTAATCAATGTTAATAAGTGCTTTCATTTTATTTTCCTCCTACATATTATTTTAATAAACAAATTGTTAATCATTGATAATAAAAAAATTAATATCTAGCCGTGTAAATAGACTTCACAATATCCATTTCCAAAAATTCGTATAATGCAGCAGGAGACTTAGATGTTCTCTGTGTCTTCTTTCCCGGAACCTTTTGAATAAACGGCAGTGTCTTTATTTTCCTAGCAAAGGATTGCTCGCTTAGGATACCCGGTTCATCGGTTACAGTTGCTAATACTGCCTGAAGCTCTGAATAAGTGAAATGTTTTGGCAAGAAGTTTTTAGCAACAGTCGTTTGGAGCAAATCATTTGTAATCATATGAATAGCATCTGTAATGATTTCCCGATGGTCGAATGCTAATGAGAGATTTAACACTTCTTCAATGGAGAATAACTCCACTTCTGCTGCATCATCTGCAGCCTTTCTTTTAGAAAGGTAATCCATCGGAACAATAGCGTAATGAGCATTCGTAATAATCCATCCACGGGGATCTCTACCAGGTGTGTCGTACACCCCGAAATGTTTGATCAGCACATTTTCAACGCCTGTTTCTTCCTCAAGCTCTCTCTTAGCTGCTTCCAAAGCCGTTTCATCCTCTTGAACAAAACCCCCTGGTAGCGCCCATTTTCCTGCCTCTATATTTGTATCGCCTTCAGCGTTTTGTAAGGCCCGCTGGATCAGCATTAGCTTCAGAGACATGATAGGTGGCTTATGCTCTTCCTTGTTCTCTGCAACTATTGTAAAAACTGCGATATCTGATGTATAGCCGTCCGGTGTTTTATATTTTTTGATATCATACTGCTTTAGTGCTTCTTCGTTAGACATGTTTATCACTCCTTCTGAAGAAAAAAATCTTTTCCAAAGGTTTTTGATTAACAATTCGTTAACCTTAATTTGATTGTAATATTTGGAATTAAAAAAGTCAAACGAAAAGTCAAAATTAAATACAAATAGTTTACTCCTTTTATTCGTACCTAGTAGTAATTACGAATACAAAGTCGCTAGCTGCGTGGTATCCTCATTATAAGTTACATCCACGTAGCCATCTAACAAGTTCTCATTTTGATATTGTCAACCTAAATGGAAACCATTCCTGGCTTATACATCCTCATCTAATCCTTCATATATTTTTTGTAAATAAACTACTCTTTAAACTCGAGACAATCCGATTGCTTCATTTTTGGAAATATACCCCATTTATAATTCACATGGTATAATCATATAAATTCACATCTACGAACAGTGTTTCTTTTAGCATTTCTAAAGGGAGGAAAGTGATATGAGGAAACCAATCATTCAAGTAATCGTGATATTGCTAATAGTTGTGATTTCTTTTGGCCCCTTGTTATATGACTTCTACATGAAGCCTGAAAATTCCTTGGAGCTTTATCAAGAGTTAAGATTCTCCGAAGAATTCACGAGTGTTCACCATTTGTTGGAGCAGGGCTATGAAAAATACTTTTCTGAAGAGGCATATGACGTATTAAAAAGCGAGAAAGGAAGCCCGTCAATGATTCGGCAATTCACTGTAGTTCAGTATGATGATGGTACAGAATCAGTTCTTATAGAAACCAGTCCTGGGACAAATAAATTAACGATCCTTCGGGCAGAAGTACTCCCCGAAGTAATTGAGAATTATTTTAAGGAATTAAATGAAGAATAGCTAATTAAGCCGTTTTAACTCTTTTCTAGATATTTATAATATACAAAGGAAGATATAATAAAAGTTATACCTACTATCATAAAAACGATATGGTGGAATGGTTCAGCAAGAATATATAAATTTATAAATAACAATATAAATATAAATACTATACTAAAATATAAAAATCGGGCATATTTCATTTTTAACAACCTCATTTACTTATTAAATATTTTTTGCATTTAGGATAGCTATAGTTCAAATCTACTTATATGAAATAGATTTATAAATAATAGCTTAGTTCGATTAATACGAACCAAGCTATCATGAAGATTAACTTTGAATTTCTTTAATACTTTTTCCGCTTAAAAATGCATGCCCTGCTACTGCTTTATGTACTGTCTCAAAACCATATTTTTGATAGACCTTTTCGATGGCTTCATTTATAGGGAAAACCCATAGCTTTTCAATTCCCTTTTTTGTAACTTCTAGCTGAATATAATGAATGATTTGTCCAATTAATCCTTTTCCCCTATATGCTTCCAATGTTGCTACACTTTCCATTCTAGCTTGATTGCCGTCTTCAAAAATACAAGCCGTAGAGCAGGCTACCCCATCATAACGAAGGAGATAATGAGTAAATGCTGGGTGATTAAATTGCTCCTCAAAAACCTTTTCCATTACTTCTAGGCCACCGAACTCTTTAATACTACCCTCTATCTCGATCGCTTCTTGGTAGTTTTCTTTTGTCACTTTTTCAATCGTCACCTTGGGGTCAGTGGGGATATCAATAACTTTGTTATTCCATAATTGTACAGGGCTAATCAATTCTTCATATTTAAAATTTCTAGATTCTAATTCGGACAATAGATTTTGCTGATTTTCTAGGTCATAAATGTAGAACCTTGGTACAATATCTTTGGACTGAAAAAAGTGAATGACTTCTTCTGCTACTTCATGTGAATTGTCGCAAGCAGTCATTATCCTTGCATGATTAGCATCATAATAGTCAGGCTGATTCTCGTTACAAAATAGAACCCCCCATGATGTATCTATTCTTCTTGAAAATGTATCACAGTATGCTATATCGAGCATATGTATAGTTTCCATGTTCATTAAATTACCCCTATCTATTTTAATACATTAAATCTTTTTTCATGTAATAATGGTCAAAGTCCCGACCAACGTTAGGCAGAGTTCCATACACTTCATACCCATGTTTTTTATAAAACTCTAACGCCTGAAAGCTTAAAGTATCCAGTTTAATGAAGTCACATTTTCTTTCCTTAGCTATTTCCTCTGCTTTCATCAACAACTTTGAACCATACCCGTTCTTACGTAGCGATTCGTCCATTATCAAAACATGAATTTCTAGCCAATTCCAGCATATTTCTCCCATTATTCCTCCTAGTACTTGATCCTTTTCATCCTTTATAAATAAGTTAACTTCCTCATATCTCCCTCTCAAATCCTCAGGAAAGTGTGCTAGATTAAAATAATACAATCGTTCATTAATATTTTTTTTAGATTCATCAGTATCTTCTCGTATTATTCTCAATTCCACTAATTTCTTCCTTTCTATGGGCATAATCCTTTTTTGCAATTTGTGATTCTTACTCAATTTTAACATGTATTAAAATTTTTTCCTTTATTTTTCAATTAGTAATTAAAATTTTCCGTCAGCTCAACCTTCGCTAAATAGACAATTAAATTTCTTATTTCCGAATACATAATAATGACAAAATAGAAAATAACTAATAGTTATTAGAGTATAGAGGAGTGAACTGTTTTGGATATTAAAAAGGTTCTGGTCGCTGGTAGTGGAGTTTTGGGAAGTCAAATAGCTTTTCAAACCGCTTTTTATGGAATTAAAGTATCCGTATATGATATTAATGAAGAGGCATTAGAGAAGGCTAAGGAAAGACTTACTGGATTGAAAGCAAATTATCAAGAAGACTTAGGAGCAACTCAAGAAGCAGTAGATACAGCTTATGATCGTTTAACGTTGCATACAGACTTAGCTGAGGCTGTTCAGGATGTGGATTTAGTAATCGAAGCAGTTCCGGAAATTTTGGATATTAAGAAAGTATTTTATGAAAATTTATCGAAGGTTGCTCCACAGAAAACAATCTTTGCATCAAATTCCTCCACTATGATCCCAAGTCAGCTCGTTGAATTTACAGGTCGTCCTAAGAAATTCTTACATTTGCACTTCGCAAATAGAATTTGGGTAAACAACACGGCTGAAATTATGAAACATGAAGGCACAGATACCAAGGTATTCGAAGAGGTGATTGAATTTGCTAAAGCAATTAATATGATTGCTTTACCTATCCATAAGGAACAGCCAGGATATATTTTAAATTCCTTATTGGTTCCATTTTTAGATGCCGCTCAAAATTTAGTCGCAAATGGAATTGCGGATCCCGAGACAGTGGATAAAACATGGATGGCAGGTATGGGTGTGAACAGAGGTCCCTTCGGAGTGCTAGACATTATAGGATTAAACACCCCATATAACATTGCACTTGAAAAAGCAAAAGCAGGAAATGAGCAAAAGGCAAAAATAGCAGAATACTTTAAAACAGAGCTAATCGACAAAGGACGATTGGGTATTCAAAACGGTAAAGGATTTTATGATTATCCAAATCCAAAATATGAAGATCCTAAATTCTTAAAATAATTTTTTGAAGAAGGCTATTTATTAGTCTTCTTTTTTCATGGATCTATTTGGTATAGCGCTCGTTTACTACAATGCCGCTCTACTTTACGACAATCACCCAGTAAATTACTACAATCCAAATCTGACTGTGAATTTGAAATGAAATTTACTACAATCTAATGTTCATTTACTACAATGCTGCTTTACTTTACGACAATCACACGATGAATTACAACAATTCAAATGGAACTGTTAGTTCAGAAGAAGATTTACTATAGTCTAGTGCACCTAGTAAGTCTAGAGTATTTAGTTTTTTTTACGAAACAAGCATATAGGAGTGGTACCTTGCGGAGAGTAATAAAAATACGCATTTAAAAAGTCAGAATGAGAAAGAACTCACCCTGACTTTTTCATATATTTAGCGAAGCATTATTGATCCGCCGTCTGCCATGATTGTTTGACCAGTTATATACTTAGAATCCTCGCTTGCTAAGAAAACTGCTACACGACCGATATCTTCTTCCACATCACCGAAGCGTCCCAGTGGGATTTTGCTGCGAACATTTTCGTAATATTCAGGCTGGGCTTTTGCCCATGCTTGTACACCTTCTGAGTTAGCAATAGGAGAAATAATGTTTACGTTAATACCGAAGCGACCCCATTCATTGGCTGCCACTCGGGAGATTCCTCGAATTGCTTCTTTTGCTGCAGCGTACGCCCCTTGTGTTTCGTGTCCAGCTAATCCAGCGCCTGATGCAAAGTTAATCACATTTCCTTTTGTTTCTTTTAAATATGGAAGTGCTGCCTGCATCAAATAGAAGGTTGGGTAAAATCCTGTGCCGAATGACAAATCTAAATCTGCTTGTGTTGTTTCTTCAATCGTCACCTGTTTAGATGCATGTGCATTATTGACTAAAACATCTATTTTTCCGTACGCTTCTGCTACTGTAGTGATAATTGTAGGAAGCTTGTCTCTATCCATTAAGTTTGCCTTTAAAAACATTGATTTAGGTGATATTTCCTGAAGTACTTTTAGACTTGCTTGACCAGCTTCTTCGTTCACATCAACAATTGCTATTATTGCTCCTTCTTTAGCCATCGCCTTGGACATACCTAGCCCAATGCCTCCTGCTCCTCCTGTAACAATAACAACCTTATCCTTAAGCCTGTCCATAATATTACCTCCTTAACTCTTTTCTATATCATCCTACCCCTTAATCCTTTATATCTCAATTTAAATGCTGTTATATATTTATACTATTTGATTCTAGCCCCATCATGCCCAGTATCCTCTGTACTTTTTGCAATTATTGCAGAAGCATTTTTATAGTTTTCATTTATAGATTCGCTAGAAGAACCCACTGGGTTTCCGTATGCAGTGAAACTAGTGGGGTCTTCCTTCTCATTCGCTTTTTTTGTACTAGCCCTCTCCGTACTCTCTGCAATAATGGAGTTTGCTGCTTTATCTGTATAATTCATAGGTGGTACATCTGATTTTAAAGGGTCTCCGTATGACCGATCCGTTGTATATTCCTTGGAAGTATTCTGTTTTCCAGAGTCATTCATCATTGGCTTTTGTGTACTATCTGCTATTTGAGAGGATGCTTGCTTAAATTCTTGATTTATTGAGGGTTTGGTAAATTTAATGGGATCTCCATAAGCTGTATTCGTGGCAAAGTCTTTTTTTCCTAATTTAGCAATTTCATTATTTTCTTGCTTCAAAGTATGTATGGCCTCCTTTAATCGAATACTATTATCCTTTCCACCCTTGTAATAAATATGCAATCTAGAAGAGGTGAAAAAAAGTGTATACCCATTAATGGATATACACTCATCATTTACGGATTATTCTTTTCCTGAAATATAAGCCCATTTGTAGCTGTAATCACCTGTAAACGGATGAGATATAATTCCGTGAACGTATGGTTTTTGTAGCGACATGAGTCCCGACTGATACATCGATGCGACGGAAGCATCTTCCTCCATAATGATTTTTTCAGCTTTTGCTAGAGCTTCCCAGCGTGCCTCAGGCTCCAAAGCAAGTTCATTTTTTGCTAGGTCAATCAGTTTATCCAACTCCGGGTTTGAATAAGACATATTATTTTGCGGTGAACCTGTAACAAATAATTCTAGGAAGGTAATTGGATCTTGGAAGTCAGGTGCCCAGCCAGTGCTTTGAATATCGTAATCCTGCGCTGCATCCTTGTCCAATTTCACATTGAATGTAACTGGTATCAGCTTAATAGTAAGCCCTTTAAGATTTCCTTCCATCTGAGCTTTTAAATATTCATCCATATTTTTAGCAAGCTCACTGTCATTACCAACTAATTCTAGCTCTAATTCAGTCAGTCCTTCTTCTTCCATTCCTTCTTGAAATAGTTTTGCTGCTTCTTCGGCGTTATACTTTGTCAAATCTCCATTTATATCACGAAAATCTTTTTTATTTTCATCGAATGTCAGTCCTTTAGGCACTAGGAAATCACCTGGTATTGAACCGTTTGCCAGTATAGCTGATGCCAAATCCTCTTTGTTGAAAGACATAGCAATTGCTTTACGAATTTTCACATTTGAAAGGGCTGTTTTTTGACCATCACGTTCTTGGTTAAGCTTTAAATAGTAGATAGTAGGTTTCAATTCTTTTATTACCTCTTCATGATTTGCATATTGAAGTGCAAATTCTCCTGATAATCCTACACGATCTTTTTCCCCATTCTCATAGAGGTTAACAGATGTAGATGTTTCCTTGACTACGTCCACATTAACTTTATCCAACTGGACAACTTCAGCATCCCAATAGGTTGCATTTTTTTCTAATGACCAGGATAAGCCTGTCCCGTCCCATTCAGTAAGCACAAATGGTCCATTGTAAATAAGGTTATCTGAGTTAGATGCATAGGAATTACTTTTTTCAGTTACATATTCCTCATTTTGAGGATAGAAAGTACCAAATGACATGAGGGACATAAAATAAGGAACTGGTCTTTCAAGCGTCACCTTTAATGTTTTATCATCCACGGCTTCAACGCCCAATTCTTCTTTTGCCATTTCTCCCATTGATATTTGAGTTGCATTTTTTATTAACCCTTGCATCATATAAGGACCATAGGAGCTACCTGTTTCAGGGTCAATTGCTCTTCTCCAAGAAAATACAAAATCTTTTGCTGTTACTGGGGTACCGTTGGACCAGTTTGCATCTCGCAATTTGAATGTATAGGTTAATCCATCTCCTGAAACTTCTGGTTCACCTTCTGCCATTGCAGGCACAGGAATATTTTCTTGATTTAATCGATAGAGCCCTTCCATTACGTTATTAAGGTAGTTAAAAGACACAGCATCGTCGGCCAAAACGGAGTCCATTGATGGAATCTCTGCACCTGCCACAAGATTTAATTCTTGTACTTCATCAAGTTCAGCAGAATCCTTCCCCTCAGTAGTTTCTGGCTCTTTCGTTGAACTCTCTTTAGTATTTTTATCCTCATTGCAAGCAACTAGAAAAATACTTAAGATAAGTAGAAACACCCATAAAAATTTCTTTTTCACTTCATCCATCCCCTTTTTTTAACACATTAAGTACTCTATTAATATATTTCACTAATCGCAATAAATCAAATAATAATTAGATTTTTTAGAATAATATTGCTATTCGTCATAAATATGTATGTTAGCATACCTTTTGATTTGAATGTTAATCAAAACCATATATTTCACTAAGCGCCACTTCTCCAACTTGATACTTTTTACTTTCATTTTGACAATAGAAATAGCCAGTAAACTTTCGTTTACCGGCCTTTCTATTAGTTATTAAATATTTTATAGTCCACTAGCCATTTCCTTTACAATTTCATCAATTACTGTTGCTGTACCTGACTTATCTTGCACCAACACACTAAAAATATATTGTTCCCCGCTACTTCCTTTTATATAACCACTTAGCGTACTAACACCAGTTAATGAACCGGTTTTGGCAAAAACGTTACCTGAAGTAAGTGGATCTTTTAGACGGTTTCTTAGTGTGCCTCCTACCATTCTGTCAGGGTGAGCAGCTACTGGTAGACTATTAAAATAAGTGTCAAACCAATCTTCCTGTTGTATCTTAAGAAGTAAATCATTAATAGCCAAGCCGGACACTGAGTTTGCATGAGACATTCCAGAGCCATCCTCGAATTTCCAATCAGTCATATCTAAGTTAATGGATTTACCGTACTGCTCCATCACCTTTAAGCCGGCCTTCGTGCTTCCATGATTGCCCTTGACCTTGCCCATTGTTTTAACCAATATATCCGCAATACCATTATTACTTAGCTTCATATAAGGAATGAGTAATTCATTTAGAGGCATTGATTCCTTGACTGATATTAAATTAGCACTTTTAGGAGTAGCTGCTCTAAAGAATTTATGTTTCTTATACTCTATACCTTCTTGTTCTAATATGGCTTGGAACATTGTCAGTGTATGAGTAGTTGGGTGCTGCATCGTTACCCACTCTCTTTTAGTCTTATCAATAGGTAGATTGCCACTTATAACGATTTCATTGGTCCGATACGATCTCTCTATTGTAATAGTATTACTTTGTCCAGCCGCTACAGTTTGTGCTTGATTGACAATCTCTAAATCTCCGAGATGAGGAGTTGCTTTTACGGTTGGAGCATTCCCGATTGCAGAACCATTTACATCGATAATAATGGTTCCAGAATCATAGTCAGCATTTGGCGAAGTAGTCAAAGCCGAAATAGGCGCAGCATAGTAATACGATTCATCATTTGCCCATATACCTGGTGTTAACAAATCATCATCAAACCACTTGTCATCTCCGACAATTCTTCCATCAATCGTTTGAATTCCTTTAGCCTTCAGTGCTTGTGCAAATTGTCGTAAATCTTCCTCCATTAAGGTTGGGTCGCCTTGTCCCTGTAGATAGACATCTCCTTTTAATACTCCATTAGATAGCTTACCGCTCGTATAAAGACTTGTTTTAAAACGATAATCTTCTCCTAGAACATCTAGCGCTGCAGCAGTAGTGATCAGCTTCATATTCGAAGCAGGTTTAATAGGTGTATCGCCATTATAGTCATACACCACTTCACCAGTCATCCGGTCCATAATCGCAATACTTACATTTGCCCCAGACAATTTTTCTTGAACAATTGTCGAAATGGATTCACTTAAAGCATCCTCAGTTGTTACCTCTGCTTGAGCTAATTGCCCCATTCCAAACATGCTCACAAATAAGACCCAAGCCATCAAAAGGCTTGCCAACCTTTTCCTCATAACCTTCCCCCATTCTAATTTGCATTAATAGATTAGGGACATATTCCACTTAAAGAAGAAATTTCCTTCCAATAAGTAAAAAAGAGGATTTTCGGAGTGGTATGTTAAGGGAAGTATCTATCAATATTCCTATGGTAATTATGTCTATTGAATTAGGATTAGAGAGTGTTTATTGTTTTAGTTGAAATTCATTGTCTCCGCATTTATCGATTTTCCGTAATTTATATATTCCTAAATACGGTTGGCAGCAATTCAGAAATTTTATCCGTCCTTAAGGATGTATCGAGAGAAATATAGGGATTCTCTTCTTTTGGAACAATCACTGGGCAAATATAGGTACTGTCGAATCCAAGCTGCTCCACTCTCTTTTTATTAAAAGTATAATAGCTTTCCTTTTGTCGTGGACCTGCATGAAGAATGCCTATCACGTTATTTTTAGTTAGCTCTAACAATGCGTCTGATAGATCATGGACATTCACAAAAGATCTAAATACATTTTCCCACGCGTAATATGGTTTACTTTCTTTTATATGTTCAATTATTTGGAGAGTACATTTTTCTATATAATGATTGTCTCCATATAATGGTCCTGTCCGTACAATCACGTGGTATGGATGGTTCTTCATCAAATATTGTTCTCCAGCATGTTTTGCATTTACGTAAATAGCTAGACGAGCTTCGGAAGGTAGCAAACCAGTGGGATCAAGCTCATCGTAATCACCCCTACCATCCACGAACACCGCATCAGTAGATATGAATATGAATTTGGTGACCTCACTCAAATGTGTTACGACATTTTTCAGTCCAATTTCAATAAGCTGATCCTCGTTCTCCATGCTCATAAGACACCAAATGACGACATCTGGCTTTATACTTTCTATTGTCTGTGCAACTAAATGCTTGTCCATTACATCTAAAGAAATGATATTTTTTGCCGCGTTTGACAACCTAGATGTTCCAACAACGGTTAGCGATTCTTCCTGAAGAGCCTTTTGATATAAGATAGATCCTAAAAAGCCAGTGGCTCCAAGAATAAGTACTTTCATTTAATTGCTCCTTCTTCATTTATAATTGTTTATTTCTTCTATAAATCCTTGTAGTAAACCTTTGCCATTCCTCATTTAGTTTGGACCATTCAACAATTTTCCAAGGGTTAAAGAAAGTTTGGCCGTTTTTATTGAAAAAAAGATTATCACCTAAGCAGTAAGAAGCGTGTTGAATGACTCCTTCCGCATTAACCCAAGCCACTATATCGGTTTCCTGGAAGGCACCATCATGGATATAGTAACCTGCTCTTTTAATACCTTCTTCAAATGTCTTTTGATGGACCCATTCATGTATCATCCACTCCTGTTGAGTGACAGCATATAACGTAGCAGATAAGCAATTGCTGCCTGCACTATGAGGAAAAGTATTTGCAAAATTTTTTATATGTATTGGAGCAGTTGGGGGAACTACACAACCATCCCAACTATCCCATTCTTGTGCATATTCCTTTAGAAATTCTGCTTTTAGCTGCTCAGTTAATGAGGTCCACATTTGGCTTTGTAATACTATGTATACTTGATCATTTTTAATCACTATATGATTCTCTATTAATGAAATACTCTCCGGTAGAGAAGGTAATGGTAAAACTAAGCCTCTATTTATATCCACCTGTCTAGCATTCAATATTTTTTTCTTTTCATTCGGTAATTTATTAAACCAATCAGGCTCTGCTACGATAACAAATTGAATATCATCATCTATATTCCAGTATTCATAGCTATTCACAAGTTGAATATAATTATAGGAAGAATGCTCATAAAATTCGTTTTTCGGTATGATTAGAACTTCAGTAAGATATAGCTCTAAAATAAACAGGTCCTCTTCTTTAATAAAGAACAAATCTTTTTCCGGTACATACTGATTAATCCAACTTTTAAAATGCTCATTAGATGGTATCATATTCATTTCTGTTCACCACCCTTCCAATCTCCTAGGGAAAGTACATAATGCTCGTGCTGTTTACCATGTATTTGGATGTTACCTTTAAGACTAAAGCCACATTTTTGAATGACCTGGATTGATCCATGATTGTAAGGTAGAACCACCGTATTTAGCTGTTGAACATTTGTCTTTGTAAACAAGTATTGAATTAATCCCTTAACTGCCTGAGTTGCATAACCGCGTTTTTGATTATCCTTTGCTACTGCATAAGCTATTTCTCGATTTGGTTGGGGTAGCCCCTCCTTCAAGCCTGTATTACAAAAACCGATAAATTTGTCAGTTTCCTTTAAAAAAATTCCTAACTTTAAATACCCTTGATCATCGATGTTCGGAACTGCTGACAAAAATGATTTATTCGATGGAATTTCATAATGTTGAACCCAGATTGCTCGTTGTTCTTTTGTAGAACGCCAATCAGGTAAAAACTCGTAGATCTCTGGTTGTGATGTCAGCTCATAAATAGCATCCACATCTTCAATTGAAAACTCTCTTAGAAATATTTCCTCGCAGTCTATTACAAACATTAGATTCCTCCACTTTCCATAATGTCTATTCCATCAAAAAACGGGTTACAAGTTCACAGTATTCCTCCGGGGTTTCGTAATGTGGGGTATGTCCACAATTTTCTATCAAGACCACTTCTCCTTGGGAAACATCTTTGTTAAAGACTTCTACTTGTATAGGACAAGTAACCACATCGTGCTCACCTAACATGAGTAAGCATGGTATTTTTATTTCTTTTAGCAAGTGTAAAACTGATGTAAAAATTTTTCCTTCTTCTTTCAAACGATTAAAATGGATCTCTGATTTATCATAAAAACTTTCCCATTGGTCCTCTGAATAAACTGTTGTATCCGTGTGATTACTAAAATTATAAGTATATATGTGCATTCTTTTATCCTCTAAAAAGGTGCTTAGTTCTGTAAACCCTTCAACAAGCTCCTTTGGTGATGAGGAACTATTGGCGAGCTTCAGGCACTTTTCTTGTAGGTCGGACTGTTGATATTTTTTAAACAAGTCTGCCGTCTTTAAGAGGAGCGCTTTTCCAGTCAGCCCAAAATCAAATGTAGGAGCTTCAAAGATTACTTTTTCAATAAAATTAGGGTATCGGTGAGCATATAAAGTAGCTAGATAACCTCCAAAGGAATGCCCTATAATAGACCATCTTTGAATTCCTAAGTGTTTGCGAAGCTCCTCGCAATCATCTATTAAATCATTAAGACTAAATGACTCTCCATCATGAATAGCCTCCGATCTACAAACACCCCTTTGGTCCATTGCTATTAACTTAAAGCGATGACCTAGTCTTTTAGCTTGATGATATGTAAATTCAAAACAGCTCTCTCCAGGTCCACCATGTAAAAATAAGACTGCCTTGTCACTAGTGTTTTCACTTACTTCGATGTATAGCTCTTTTCCATTAATCTTTAAATGCATGAGTTATCTCCTTTTACAACAGCTTTAGACCTGTTTCCCTCGCAAGCTCCTGTCCAACTGTCATCTTGCCCACTGCTTAGGGTCCAAATATAAAAACAAACTTATCCATTTTAGTCTCCTATCTGCTAATCTTCAATAATTAACATATTATTTTCATCAAACTCCCAGGAATCTGCGTGGGCAACCTCCCAAAAATAGCCGTCAAGGTCAGTAAAGTAGCCACCGTAACCACCCCAATCGGTTGCTTTGGCTGTTTTTTGAATAGTTGCACCTGCAACATGAGCTTTTTTCATTAATTCATCCACTTCTTCTTTAGTTTTTGCATTATAAGCAAGTGTGAAGCCTGTAAATCCATTGGCTACCGTGGGTGGATTAGCTGAATCTATGTCCTTAGAAAGGTCTTCCAATGGATATAAAGCTATTTTAGTACCTTCATTTTTAAAGAAGATAATATGCGGACTTGATTCTGGTCCTCTTACAGCAGTAGCGAATCCTAGTTTCTTGTAAAACTCATGTGCACGGACGATATCCTTTGTCCCAAGTGTAATAATATTTATGCGATTCATTGTAATTCCTCCTAGGTATAGTTTCGAGATTGTGGAGATATTCCATCTTTCATTGAGCCAAATGTATGTCTATTAAAAGGATGTCCATAATAGTAAAGCAGAAATTGTACATTGGTAAACGATACTAATAACAAACAAGGAGTGAAAAAATGAAAAAGCAGGATGACTTTAATACAAAAGCACCTAAAAATGAAAAAATAACGATTGAAAACGGGTCTACCTATCCAAACGGCAAGCATATTCCAGGTGACTCCGTCGATAAACATAAAGCACTTGAAGAGGCCAATATCATTCTAACTGGCGACGAGATCAAACAACAAAACGAAAATTTATAATTTTTTCAAATACTAGATGGTATCTCTTTCTAGTATTTTTTTATGGATTTTTCCTAAGTAAATTGGGACTCAAGAAACTCTCTTATTATAAATACTACAAAAGATTTTTCTTTCCTCCTTCCACTTCCTCCTTTTGTAAGTTAGCAGTTAAAATATATAGATTTAAATCATTCTATAAACCTACCAAGCAATAATTTGGTAATTATTTAAGAACTATAATACAATCAATTATGTGAGTCTTATGAATTAGGTCTAAAGACTCTTATTATTAGTTTTTATTTGAGGATAGGGGAGAAAAGATGAGTATCTATGATTTTGATTTTAAATTACCGGATATCAGTGGTAACTTGGTTTCATTAGAAAAATTTAAGGGGAATGTAGTGTTGATCGTCAATACTGCAAGCAAGTGTGGTTTTACATATCAGTATGAAGATTTACAAAAATTATATGACAGATATAAGGAGCAGGGGTTTGTTGTCCTCGGATTCCCATCTAATCACTTCGATGACCAGGAGCCTGGTAGTAACTCAGACATTAATCAGTTTTGTAAGATAAATTTTGGTGTACAGTTCCCAATGTTCTCAAAGGTAAAAGTAAGAGATCAAGAGGCCGAACCTCTTTTTAATTACCTAACGGCAGTTAAGCCATTTAAAGGATTTAACAATTCTCATCCGTCTTCTCGAATACTAAGTTCCATCATTAATGAAAAGGTACCACATTATATGCAAGGAAATTCGATAAAATGGAACTTCACTAAGTTTCTATTAGATCGTAATGGTAACGTTCTTCATCGCTATGAATCTACTACAGATACCATTGATATGGAAAAGGATATTGAAGCATTATTATAATAAGCTTGGAGGTTAAATTTTTTTTATCAAAATATGATTCTTGTTTTCGAATTCAAGAATCATATTTTGAGATGCTTGTAGACAATCTAAAGTTTAAATCGAAGCAGTAGCAGATGAAGATGCTGCTTGGTCAGCCTTTACACAGTCAATCGCAATAACTAGAGAAATGATGATGGCTTCCATGTCCTCTTTCCAGATTTCCACCTGATAGCTATCCCCCCATGTGAACCATTCCTTACTCACTTGACCTACCACTTCTCCGTGCTGTAACACCTGAAAGTTCATATCCCACCAGTTACCATTTACCTCTATGCCTGCAGCATCAATAGAATAACGAGCCTTCAAGAAAGAGAATTCCTTCTTAATCGTTAGCACTTCTTTTCCGTTTACCTCCACAAAAAACTTCGGTAAAAAACTGAACATTTTTTTCGTAATGAGCGCTATTTCATTTCTGGAGGTATTCAAAATGGAGAACGTTTTTGGGATTTTCATAAAGCTACCCTCTACATAATATACATCGTTCTCCTGCTGATCCTTTACGGTGAACTTGCCACTTAGACTTAATACCTTTTGCTTTATATAAAGCTTTTTCATAATTTTTTCTCCTTTTGTTACATTTAATAATTAGCAAATCTTGAATATTTACATTGGATAGCTTCCGAATACATCACTATTGGAGCTTTATTTTATAGCTGTGCATAGATTTAGGAATACCTTTTATCTGAAAAGTACCATCGTAAGTTAAGTGTCTTATTCTATATTCTAAGAAGAATGAATCTATTATCTCTTTATTAAGTATTTCAGCTATGACTTCTCCTACGGGAAGAAACTCTTTTTCAGATTGACTGTTATGCAGCATTTCGGCAGTTGCTTGAATGAGGGAATCATAATAATTTTCTGTACACCTATTATTTCTCTGCCATTCCATTTGCGCAAGACTTCCTTACTATCAACTAACTTGAACTTCTTCGATATAGGTTGAACGCTCATTTGAGGAAAGTGGAAAAACATCTTTGTTTTGTTCAAATATTTTTTTAATTTGCTCCGAATGTAATTGGGAAGTATAAGATATAGCTGTTTTATACTCAGTTATCAAATAAATAGTATTTTTCTTCTCTCTCAATAAATAAACCATAAATCGAATCCCTATTTGTTCAGCCACATTATTTCCATACCATAAATATATAGGGATTGAATCGACAATATCATCTATTTGACGTAACATATTGCTGAATTTACTGGCATAATTTCCTTCTTCCTGCTCGTCATTTATATAATCAAATAGCCATTCTTCTCGTATTTTTTGCTCTGTTTCTTTATCTAACTTTCCTAACGGACCAAAAGTAAAGTTATCTGGGATAGCGATGACTGTATGTGGCTTCGGAAGTCCTACCTTAAGAGACCCGGCTGCAGATTCCGAAGAAACTAAATGAATAGGTCCTTTAGATCTTTGATGTAACTGTAGAGACACTTGGATGAAGGAGTTTATTTTTTCTACCATGTCACTCATTATTTCCTGCTTGATAAACCAGGTTCGTGAACGGAGAGGTCGATAATTTTCATGGTGAAACTCTTCAAATTCACTTGGTGTATTGATTTCATACATCTTGCAGTCATAGTTCTTAAATTCAGTTGCTGTTAAATAGTTTTGAGTTTCTATTTTATATACAATGACAACATTCGGCTCAATGAAGAAATAGATAAATGGGTAATGCGTTTTTGTTTTTATAACTATATCTATTCCTCTCTTCTATATGGATTTTACTTCTATTCATTTATTTATTAAACGGTATTTTTTCAATATTACATATATTTTACTTCAATACACAAAAATAAAACAGCTGATTATTCAGCTGTTTCATATTCCTTGTACAAATTTCACTTCATCGTATCCGCAATTATTGCATGTAATGAGATGCGGGCAAATTTCTTCCTTGCTTGTATGAGAATAACCGTCTGCCATTTTAATGGTGTCTAGGTCGTTGTAATGAGCATAGGGATCTAGAAAATCACTTTCCTTGCCAGCGTCCTCTAAAGGGTTAGTACACTTTGGACAGTTCTCTTCAAATTCATTAAATGCATTGCACAGTGGACACTCGGACATAAAGATTCTCCTTTGGCCTTTAGCTTTAGTATCCTTCTATTCATTTAAAATATGTATAAAAAACACCCCTCTACAACGGATTGTAGAGAGGCACTTGATTTTCTTTTATTAAGAGTGAATAATAACGTCTTTTCCTTCTTTACGATCCTTTGCATATTCAGCAGTAGCTGTGAACAATACATCTGAGGATGAGTTTAATGCAGTCTCACATGAATCTTGGATGACTCCAATGATGAAACCTACACCTACCACCTGCATCGCAATTTCGTTTGGAATACCAAACAAGCTACATGCCATTGGAATAAGTAAAAGTGATCCACCTGCAACACCCGATGCTCCTGCAGCAGAAACAGCAGCAAGAACACTAAGAATTAGTGCGGTTGCAATATCTACATTTATGTCTAACGTATTAACGGCAGCAAGGGTTAAGACAGTTATTGTAACTGCTGCTCCAGCCATGTTAATAGTAGCTCCCAAAGGAATAGAAACAGAGTATGTATCCTTGTTCAACTCTAACTTTTTACACAATTCCATATTTACAGGAATATTAGCAGCCGAGCTACGTGTAAAGAAAGCTGTAATTCCACTTTCTCTTAATGTGCGGAATACTAATGGATAAGGATTTTTCCGTACGTATAAGTAAACAACTAAAGGATTTATAACTAAAGCTACAAATAGCATACAGCCTAATAATATAATAATTAATTGGCCGTATTCCATTAAAGCAGAAAGACCATTCGTTGCGATTGCATCAAAAACCAGCCCTAAAATACCAATAGGAGCAAGCTTGATCACCCATTTCACTAATTGTGAAATGGCATCTGAAATATTAGCTATAGCAGTTTTCGTTGTTTCTGCAGCATTCTTCAGAGTAAGCCCCAAAAGAATAGCCCATGTTAAAATTCCAATATAATTTGCATTTAAAATCGCATTAATAGGATTATCAACCACATTAAATAAAAGAGTTTCTAAAACCGCTAAAATATTACTTGGAGGTGTAACATCCTCTACTCCAGTCGTAAGCGTAAGCGTAACCGGAAATAGGAAGCTTGCAATAACACCAACAAGTGCTGCAAGAAATGTTCCAATTCCATAAAGTATAATAATTGACTTCATGTTCGTTTGCTGTCCGCTTCTATGAGAAGAAATTGCATGGATAACTAGGAACAAGACAAGTATAGGTGCAACAGCCTTCAAAGCACCAACAAATAAAGCACCAAAAATAGTAACCCAGCTTGCAGCTTCAGGTATTGTTAAAGCTAGAATAACGCCTATCAGAATACCCAGTAAAATTTGTTTAACGAGACTTACTTGGTTCCACTTATGTATAAGTTTTTTCATGTTGTTCCCTCCGTTATTAAACATAATAGCATATTCAACGATGTTACTGCTCCTTAATATGTTAAATAATTGTGATTAGTTATATATAAATGCTAGTCTAACACGAAAATTATGAATTGGTAAACAATTATTTTGATATAATATTTTCCATTTGTTACAGGTGCCTGGCACCTGTAACAAATGCACAAGTAACTTAACAATATTGAAACCAATAAAGATTTAAGCGCGTCATGTATGTAAGTTGAACAAGATTAGATTATAGTAGTGATAAGATATTATTATAAGGAGTAGTGATAGATGGAAACAAAAGACTATCTTCTTACACATTTAAAAGAGATAGAAGCCTGGGAGAAAGATCAGAAGGGTTTATGGTTTTGGGAAAAGCTCGGACGTCTTCCTTTTAAGGTCTTAGATAAGTTAACTCCTGCTTTTATACAAGAAAAAATTGGTTTACTTGTCTCTGAAATAGGTAGCTATATACAAACGGGTGGTAAATACTTAATCAATGAACAAACGATGATTAATAAGATTAAATCATCTACTCCTTACGACCCTATTGAGTCTATAGAGGATATTGGGAACATTCCATTAAAAGATATAATCGTACTGAGTGAAAGGTTACAAAAAGGACGTGTGAAGTTTGCTACTCTTCAGGGTGCGACTACGGGGGTTGGTGGCATATTTACACTAGCAATCGATATTCCCGTGATTCTTGGTACTGCACTAAAAACTTTGCAGGAAATTGCGATTATTCATGGGTATGATCCAAACGACAAACAGGAGCGTGTGTTTATCATTAAGTGTCTGCAATTTGCGTCTGCTGATATCGTTGGAAAAGAATCTATTTTAAATGAATTATCGGTTCTTCATGAAAATAAACCGACGTCAGAAAATATGCTGTCCCAGTTAAAAGGCTGGCAGGAAGTATTTTTCACCTATCGTGATCAATTTGGGTGGAAAAAGCTCTTTCAAATGGTACCCATAGCCGGAATTATATTTGGAGCATTTGCAAATAAAGGAATGATCCAAGATATAGCAGAGGCTGGCATCATGCTTTACAGGAAAAGAAGAATTTATGAAAAGCTCAATGAATTAGAAAGTGATCATACAGATATATAATAAACTTCCACGAAAAAGTAAAACATACAGTGTAACTTTTTCGTTTTTTTGTATGCTTAGATGGGAATCGGACGGTTTTATCTCATAATCGGTCGGTTGACTCCATTAATCGGTCGGTTTCTCTAAATAATCGGTCGGTAAACTTCATTAATCGGTCGGTTTTTCCAAATAATTGATCGGTCTGCTTCATAATTACAATCAATATCTACCATACTTTATCTTGTCACTTTTTCTTGTTCTATATTCCTTTCTATCTCATAAAATATAGAGATTCTATTTCAGAATTAATTTATTTGATAAAGGGGAAAAGCACATGTTCGCAGTACATTTTTATGAAAATAATATAATTGTATTAACTCAAGCGTTAAGAAACATTCCTGCAGTAGACGAAGACTTAAAAATTAAAGGTCGCAAGTGCAAGGTTCTAGACGTCTCCTATAATGATAATAATCATGTGCATGTTCAAATAGAATTTGAGAAAATAGTAGAAAAAAGTAAAGCTGCAGCAGAGCTAGGCAAGAAGAAAAAGAGATAAAATTAAAAAAGAGGAGAAAGTGAAAATTCACTTTCTCCTCTTTTTCTAATATCTTACTTGCCTGGCTTTCCGGGCTTCCCTGGTTTTGGTTTTTCAGGTTTTCCTGGTTTTCCTGGTTTATCTGGCTTCCCTGGTTTTCCAGGCATCGTTACTTCTTTTTCATAGCTCAGCTTAAAATCATCGAAGTATGCAGCAGATGTAGTAAAGTAATTTGATGTTCCAGCAAATAGCCGAGCATATTTTGCCCCCTCTGGAGCAGTAACGGTCGCTTTTACGATTTGCCATTCCTTATGACCATCTCGAATGTGGATAATATTTTCCCCATCTCGATCACTTCCCACTTGCTTTCCTTCTTCATCAAAATAACGTAAGAAGAAGCTAGCACTACCGTCTTCTAAAAATAGATTAGTAGATGCCGTATAATCTATTCCCTCTTCAATAGTAATGAAATCAGTTTGTGCGAAAACAGTTTGCTTTTGATCGGTATCGTTAATTTTTAAGCTGTTCTTACCAGATTTTTTACGTAAATCGCTTATTTCAAAGGATGCATTGGATGGAAATGCACCAAATAAGGATGACCAACCTGGTATGCTTCCTTTCTTGACCTTGTCTTCGAATCCTGCATTTTTAATCGGAACATTGACAGTCTCATAAATCGGTTCCTCAGGATTTACAACTTCTCCACCATCCACTACAGGAATCATAAATAGATGAGTTGCATCGCCGTCTATATAATAGATATTTTCATTTCCTTCATTGTCATTCGCTAGAACCATAAAGTCAATTTCAGGTCCTGAATTGATCAATGAAACATGGTCTAAGTTTTCAGAGGAAGGGTCTATTACTGTAAGCTTTCCACCTACATCTGTGTATAGCAGACCATCTTTTCCGATTTCAATATGGACCGGTCTCCACATACCCCTATTTTTTATCTCTGGATATATATTTTTATACTTTATCACTTCATGAGTCGCAGGATCCATTGCAAAAATAATGCCGTCTACTGCGCCCCATAATGTTCCGTTATCATCAAACGTTAATCCGCTAATTATTGGAGGAGCATCTAGTTCTGGAATATCTAATTCAAATTCCTTCAATTTTTGCTCGCTTGCCATATCCCATATAAACATTTTTGCCTTTGACGTGCTCGGAGGAATATCAAGCCCCCCTCTTACTGTAGTGGAGCCGTAAATTAAACCGTCCTTATAGGCTAATCCAACAATACTTTGATCCTGAACCACATTACGATAAGTTTTTCTATCTCCCGTAACAGAATCATAAATCGTAAGTGCCCCGCCTAGCTTTTGATAATCCGGTATAGTACCAATTAATAATTTGTTTTCTACAAATTTCATAATGTACGGCCGATCCTGCTGCTCTGGCTTAAGATCAAATAGTGTTTCTAACGCCAATGTTTCTGTATTCATCCTTTGAATAGCAGCACCACCGTAGATTCCAAAATATAAATCATTCCCATTTCCCGCTACAATTCCCTCTGCCTGTCCCTGGGAATACGTTACAAATTGCCCTGTTTGGATATTATATTTCGAACCCTTTGGTCCCCCCGGATAAGTAGTCATATAAAGATTACCATCTGGACCTTCCCCAAGGTTATGAAGTTTCAATGGAAGTGCTTGCATAGCCGTTGGCAGGGTAACAGTTTTATTTGTCTCTAGATTTGCAGCAAATATTTGGCCTGTCCTATTCATTGTGACTAGAGAGAGACCTGGAAGATCTTCTTTTCCCATATCTACAAATGCTCCTCCTCGTAAGCCAGCTCCATATCTAATCCCTGTTTCACGCGTCTCTAATGTATTAATATCAACTTCTACAATGTGACGATTGTGAATTACATATGCCTTATCTCCATTGACCGGTAACTGGATAAAACCAAAGCTTCCAAAATCATCTGCTGATCCATCATGCAGTTTTCCAAGCTTTTTATCTGACACCCATTCTTGGTTAATCAAATCATAAAAAAGTATAGCCGATTCGCCTCCGTCATCAAAACGAGCAAATAGATAGTTACCGACGACAGCCATATCATAAACGAATTTAATCTGGCTGACAGGCTTCCCTAAAATGTCAGGTACATTTTTTGTTATTTCTTCTTTTTCCATCGTTTCTACATTAATACGATAAACCTTTCCTTCCACTCCTAAACCAGCATATAAGTATCCATCATGATATTCGAGAGAACGAATATAACTAGCATTGTCAGCATCAATCTTTCCAAAGTCAACGAAAGACTTAGTGGCACCATCATACTTATAAATACGCCCATTGCCTTCCGCATACGTACCAATATATGCGTTTCCATTATCATCCGTAGTACTACTCCATGCTTGGTGTCCAGCATTAGGTGTTCCTAGCTTTTCGACAATCTTTGTTGTTGGAGAATAGCTCCAAAGCTCTCCTACATTTCCTTCTCCGAGTGCAGCAATATACACTGTCCCATTAGAAGCAATAGTATGACTCCACACTTGAGATACCTTTGCTAACTGCTGAGAAAATATTAGCTTATTATCCTTTACATCTACTACATTAAATACACCACCATTTGCTGTGGCATAAACTACATCTCTACCATTTTCTTTTCCAAAAGCAGCGTTTAATAGAACAACTTCTGAGGCACCTATTCCGAGATTTACAGGGGACTTAAATCCCCTATCCTTAAGCTTTGCTATTACATCTTCTTCTACAGAATTAGCAAAACTAGTCATAGGCAAAACAGCAAAGATTAACATGATGCTTAGAAAAAGAGAAACAGCCCGAATAAATTGTTTTCTCCCCATTAAACAACCTCCTTTATCAGTATAATTACAATTTTCAGTATATTATCCCTTTATAATTATAGATATGTCTTAAAAGAGTCTTAATTATAGTTGATATATAATACCTACCTTAATCTATTAGGTCTAATGATTTAGATGCTCTTTACTTAAAACAAAAAAACCTTCCAAACATATTTTGTTTGGAAGGTTCTTGTTGATACTTATTGATTAAGAAAGTTAATTTCATTAAATAAAAGTCAAAACCAGAATCTATATTTCACGTTCCACAGAAAGTTTGATATCCACAGCTTGAGTCTGGTGGAAGCTTCGAGTACTCTTGGTTATCGGCTGAATAATCGTAAGGGTTTTGAAGCACTGCCACTAAACTTTCCATCACTTGATAGTCTCCTCTATCAACTGCTGCCTCTAGCGCCTCTTCCACACGGTGATTTCTCGGAATGACAGAAGGATTATGTTGCTTCATCATTTGTGTTGCTTCTTGTTTTGATTCTTGTTGTTTTTCTAATCTATCTAACCACTTTGTATGCCATTTATTAAAATCAGCTGATTTAAAAAGTTCATTTTCATCTAGCTCTTCCATAGTTAGAGCTCGGAAGGTGTTTGTATAGTCTGCTTTATACTTCTGCATTAGTTCTAGAAGCTCTTGAACGAGGGCTAGATTTCCTTCTTCTTCATGGAATAACCCTAGTTTAGCTCTCATGCCTTTTAGGTAATTTGTTTGGAAATGCTCTGGATAGGCAGATAACACTTCCTGTGCAAGTTTTATTGCTTCCTCTTGATCTTCATGAATAAGGGGCAATAAACTTTCTGCAAGTCTAGCCAGATTCCAGCCACCAATACCAGGTTGGTTGCCGTATGCGTAACGTCCTTGCGTATCAATTGAGCTAAATACAGTGTTCATATCATAGGTATCCATAAACGCACATGGGCCATAGTCAATAGACTCTCCGCTGATGCTCATATTATCTGTATTCATCACTCCATGAATAAACCCTACTAGCTGCCATTGAGAAATAAGTGATGCTTGACGCTTCGTTACCTCCTCGAGGAAAAGTAAATATTTGTTCTCTTTATCCTCCAACGCAGGATAATGTCTGTTTATCGTGTAGTCAGCTAGTGCCTGTAAGTCCTCATATGTCCCGTAGGTTGCAGCAAACTGGAACGTACCAACTCGAATATGACTGTTAGCGATTCTCGTCATTACAGCCCCTTGTTGAAGTGTTTCTCGGATTATTGATTCGCCAGTAGTTACAACTGAAAGACTACGTGTCGTCGGTATTCCTAATCCATGCATCGCTTCACTAATAATATATTCTCGAAGCATAGGACCAAGTCCAGCTCTTCCATCTCCTCCGCGAGAATAAGGAGTTTTACCAGAGCCTTTTAGTTGTATATCAAAACGCTTCCCATCAGGGGTTAATTGTTCTCCATACAATAATGCCCGACCATCTCCTAGCATAGTAAAGTGTCCAAATTGATGACCAGCATAGGCTTGTGCAAGAGGCTTACTTCCTTCTGGAGCACTATTTCCAGCTAGTATTTGTAGACCTTGTTCACTTTTAAGATAGTCTTTATTCAATCCTAGCTCAGTGGCTAGTGATTCATTTAAAACGGTAAGCTTAGGGGAGCTAACAGGATTAGGATCTATTATTGTAAAAAACATTGGCGGAAGACTAGTATAACTATTGTCTAGATTCCATCCAGCTTGGTTTTGAGTTTCTGACATCGAACCTTCCTTTCTTATCAATTACTTTTTTTCTTATGTATTTATTATACCCTTCTAAAATGTGTGATACGCTAATTTAGAATTTCTATACAAAAAAAAGAGCAGCAGTCGCTGTTCTTTTTCTAGGTTTATACCTATTTTTTAAATCGGCTTCTCACTCCAGTTAACATGATTTACACCATAAATATTAATTTTTCCAAGGCTTAAAACATGAGGAATATAGGCAAACATCCCGAAGTTTTTACCTTTCTTACTTTCTTCAGCAAAGTAGATTAATGTATTTTCGGGGATTGCATTTAACATTGGAAAAGAGTCCATTTGAATAATTTCCACTTCCTCTTCAGGTATATCTGAAGATGGTCCCTTGTAATTGTCTTTGCGATAATAATAGATTGCATTTAAGTTATCATGTAGTCTTTCAATTGGGATTTCATAAAATAATAGGTCCTTTTTTATGCTTACCCTTAACTCGGACAATGCTTCAAAAATGTAGTTTGGATGAAGTGACAATAAAAATATAACATCATTCCACAAACAATCTAGTTTAGGTATTTTCCTCTGCAAAAGACTTTCCCTTTCTGGACTGTTACGATATTTCTCGCTATATTGCTTATAAAGCTCGTTGTCTAAGCCTTTTATATAATTTAGCGGTAATAGTTCATCGCCAATCATTTTCTTTGGCACCATATGATATAAAAACTCCATTGAACCCCCACATTCTATTGCAGTATTTTAATTATTTTTTTCATCGCATTCTCATTGCACTTGTTCTCAAAATGAGCAATTAAATAGTCTTTAGATTCCTGTCTACTATGGCCAAGCTTCTGGATCCCATTTCTGATAATCCATGCATCATAGGTTTCAAAGGCTGTGGAGTTCCAACCATTTTTCTCTCCATGGTCATCTGTCTTCTCTTGAATTCCAGCAATTACGATATCCATATAACCTTGAAGTTCTAACAATGCATTTTCAAAAACTTTCTTTTGCTCCTTTTGTATCAGACCCGACTTTTTCCGTAAAGCTCTAGTATCTATTCCCTGTTCTTCTTGAATTAATTGAAAAACTACTAAAGCCTCTCTTGAAAGTTTGCCATCTGCAAAACGTTGTTCGACTGAATCTTCTTCACCTAAAACACTTTTAAAGTATGGGAGTAGCTCCCTTGAAATGAGCACCGACTTTTTCTTAATAAACTTGCCGTATCCTGCCGTTCCATCCATCGAAAATTGTGTCCTCCACATCCATGGATCAAATTCTGTATCTGAATGCCAGACTTCTTTAGCAGTTATACTTCCTAATGAAGGATAATCAGGGATAAGAGGCGCAAGGGGCAATAGCCCAAATTCTTCAATTATATGTATAGCTTCCTTGTAGGTTTTAATTTGTTTATGCATAGTGATAACACTCCTTATTTAAGCGCTAATTGGACTGAAAGTTGGATTTTTTCCTCGAAACGTCCAGTAGGTTCAATTTTTAGTAATTCCTCTCTTAAATGCCTTTCAAACACATGAGAATTGTAACCTAAAAAATGTTTAGCACCATAGGAGGATGAATATATATTGCCGATTATAGAATCTATGTTCCAGCTATGTTGATATGGTGGAAGCTCAATGGTTTCCAAGTCAAAGTTAGAACGATTAATAAGCTGTTCATAAGTCTCACTCGGCGGTTGATAAAGCGTATTTCCTGCTTTTCGTTCTCCACCATACCAATACTTCATAACTTCATCCACTTTGAGTTCCCACAAACTAGGCGTGACTTTGGTGAAAGCAGGGTCAATAATCGCGATACCGCCTCCTGGTGAAACCATACTAAACAACAGTTCAAGTGTTTTTTCACGTTCCATCCAATGAAAAGCTTTGGCAATTGTTACTAGCTTAAATGATTCCTCATGATTAGTTTTATAATTATCCAAATCGCCTAGAAACCACTCGAAATTACTAAATCTAGACTCCTGCTGTAAATGGGTAGCCTGCTGAATCATTTCTGCTTCCTGGTCTATTCCCACTATTCTTTCAAACCAATCGACAAATCTTAACGCAAGTCTTCCATCACCACACCCTAAATCTAACATTTGTCCCGTTCCGTCTAAAGCGAACCTTTGGATTAAAAATCGAATCAGAGTAGCTGGGTATAGAGGTCTGTACCGGGAATAATACAAAGCTGTTCCTGTGAACAATTCATTGCCATACTTATTCATATATTTATATAGCCTCTCTTTCTAGAGAACATAACTTGCTTACTGTAGTCATTCTACGAGAAACCTATTTATAACTTGTGTAAATAACTCTTTTTCTTCTATGAATGGATAGTGATTACTTTGTTCGAATATATCGAGCGTGGAATATTCTAGTATTTCATGCATTTCTAAAGAAAACTCTACTGGACACTGAACGTCATGTCTCCCACACAAAATATGAACGGAAGTTTTGACCTTATCAAGTTGACGTGTCACGTCGTAAATCAGAGCCTCCCTCCCAAAAAAGTTTAGTCTGCTAGCACATATTTTTTTATGTATGTTACTCGAAAAAAATGATTCATAATTATCAGGTCTATATAAAGAAAATTGAGTTCTTTCTTTTGAGAGTTGATAGCGTTCTTTTATTGTAAGAAGTGGATTTTTTAAAAGTTGCATTAATTCTTGCATTCTTTCATAATTCGGGTGTTCTTCATTATAAATACACTTAGTTGAGGAAGAGCTAAACTCTCTTGCCGAAGATCCCACAATAATAAGAGATTTAAGAGATTCAGAAAAATGGATACCATAAAGTAAACCAATCATTCCACCTGTCGAATGTCCAGCAAAGGTCCACTTCTCGTAACCAAAGGCCTGCCGTATGGACTCTAAATCAAGTACTGCGTCAATCATACTTAATTCGTGTGGAGAACTAGGCTTGTCTGTGTTACCTGCATCTCTCAGGTTTACAAGAAACACTTTGTTTGTACTTGTATAAGTATTAGCAAAATAATCACCACTATCGTTGAATTCAGAGTAATTGTGTGTAACGCAAACCGGCTCTCCCTTTCCTTTTGTAAACACCTCAAAATTTCCTCGAGAAGTTTCTATCATTTGATGTACCCATTTAGACATAAAATTGCTCCCGCCAATCATGTTTTTTGAAAAATTGCTGTCATTAACCCAGCTAAGCCAAGCATTTCTGCGGTTGGTTTTATTTCCCTCATTTGTCGTATCTCTATCTCCTTAAATCCCTTAAAGACAGCTCGTAATTTAGATTCATCATATCCAAGCCCCCCTTTTAAGCTTAGTGAACGATAAACCTCTTCGTCCGAAATTGTCGCTCCACCATATTCGCTATTTGGAGAAAAGCAAGTAATAGCAAAATAGCCTCCAGATTTAAGTGCTCTCTGTATTAGTTGGATATAACTCATTCGCCGATGAGGAGCGATATGGTGAAAACACCCTGAATCATAGACAATGTCATAGCTACCTTCCTGAATATTCAGCTCAAAAATATTTTGACAGATAAAGTTAACATCAATATTTTCTTTTTTTGCTCTCTCGGTTGCCCATTGTATTGTTTCTTTTGAAATATCAACCGCATCAACTGCAAATCCTTTATTAGCTAAATAAATGGCATTTCTGCCAGGTCCACATCCTAGCTCTAACACATTACCTTGTTTAAATATATTTCGTTCCACATATTGTACTAAATTTTCATCAGGCTTTACCGTGAAAAAAGGAACCTCTCTTTTCCGATCACGATAAAAATCGTCCCAAAAAAATTTTGGCTCCCTTAAAAGACTGTCTAACACTATTAATAAATCCTCTTGTTCTGTTATCAATCGTCCCATACCTAGACCTCTTTCATTAATCAATAAAATAAGGATAATAAGTGAATGCAGTTATGCAAAAGCTCACTACAATGAATAGCAGTAGTCCTAATACAATAGGAGATCCTCTAAATTTAAATTGAAAAGGTGTAACCCCGCCACCATCCTGTCCATTCCAGCCTTTCAAATGAGCGTTCTCTTCATTGCTATTTCTATTAGAATTAAGTTGAAGAAACCAGATGAGGCCAAATACCGCTAAACTACCAAGAAAAATGACATCTACGAATTTCCAATCTAATAGAATAGAAACTCCCCATAATATAGCTGTTTCTACTAGGACAGTAGCTAAAATGATATATAAGTTTTTCACCCCATAATTCCCCCATTTAAACATTTATTGTAATTATCTGTTAATACTATTATACTCTAGAATTTGTAAATTAAGTAAACATTTTTTCGCTTTTCATTTTATTATTCAAAGGAGGTTTTTACAGATTTATATCGAAATAGTTTAAGGTGTAAGGAGGAATTTGATGCTAAATGATAGGGATTCACTACCAAAGGACAGAAGAATTGCTGGTGTTCATTGTATACCCATAACCGAACAAAGGCATGATCATGCTTTCGTGGGACAAGGCAGAACAGCAAATCACCACTATTGGAGGGCGTTTAGAAAATGGTGAGAGTTTGGAGAAGGCTTTAGAGCGGGAAGTGATGGAGGAAGTTGGAATCACGTTAACAGATGAAAGAGTTCCGTTTGCTTCCTGGTACTGGTCTACTACCGATACATATACAGTTTGGTACCTAAGCTTTAGAAATTAAATGGCTTACCAAATAAATCGTAAAGGCCCTCTTTTTCTTCTGGCTATGTTAAGGAATGAAATTAATTTATACGTTTTAAATATTCTACTTATTTACTCTTCTTTAAAATAAACATTACTCTAATAAAGGCACCGATAGCCACAGAAATGAAGATAGTAGATATTAAATTCATCACCCTAATAAATGTATGGGTCGTGTAAATAACTTGAACGCTTTGAACAATTACAATTAATCCGAATAAAATGATGACTATTATTACTTTCTTCAATTGGCTAACAACCTTTCTTACGTTACAGTAGTTGTTTTCATCTAACATTTTTTTCTAGTTAGTATTATTAACCTTAAATTCAACTTGCAATTTAAGGTTATAGTTTTTCTTTTGTTCAGTTTTCTCGTTAGCTTTCACATAAAAATCAGCAGAGCCGTTTACGATATAACGTCCTTCTGGAAATTCCTGATTCATAATTTGACTTATAAAATCTACATATTCTTTTTTATCCTCTGAAGTGTAGCCGCCACTTCCCCAATATTCTGCACGGAGTGGTTCCCCTTTTCTTAGTTTAGTGCTTAATAATGGAGTATCCATTCCGTATCCGATTTCAAAGTTTCTGGTAGTTTCAACCATTGGGAAAGAAAACGGGGAAGCTGAATGAAAAATTTCAATATCATCTTTTTCTCCTGTATATTCTAATTCAGCATAAATTTTTATAGGTTCATTCTTACCGTACTCTGCTTTTTCTGTCACAAGTCGATATACAAAATCTTCTTCTATAGCTTGGGCTTTTGTATCTAAAGGTTTCGTATCAGACGGTTCGGTATCAACCTTCCTATCAACCTTTTGTTGACAGCTCACTAAACATAAGGACAGAACTATTAAAGACACAAGGAAACCTATTTTATACATTATAATCCCTCTTTATTTTTATGAATTAGACGAGGAAAAAATATATTCGTTTCAAAGATCTAACGGCGGAATTGCTCATATCCCATTCTGAACACTAACTCCGATTTATTATTTGAACGGTAATAGTTGCTCCGAATCTTCGTATTTAGAAGCCATAGTCCCTACTAATCCCACTGCGTCACATTTATCGTCTTTACAACCAAAGATATATGCCTGCTCACTGGTATATACAATTACGTCATAGTGATAAGGAAATACCCCTCCCTTGTTTCTATCAACCATTTGATTGACTGCTAGAACTCCCTCTGATTCGTCTATTGTTTTAAATTTCTGACTGCTTATTACTAATTGTACCATTTCTCCTAAAATAACTTGATCTCTTTCGTTAGGTGTATACATCCCTTTCCAGAAAATATTGCCAAACAGCAATACATTTACACATAAACTTATAACTAAAATTATAACTAACCAATTTTTCATCTTTTCCTATCCCTCCTACCAGTTGTTCTAATGACAAACCATTGTGGGATGCAATTTAAAAGGAAGATAATAAAAAATATAGTTGTTTGCCTAAATGGTTTAAAAAAATATCCCCAATCCTCTTTTATATCCATCATGTGTATAAAATATAAAGAACTAATAGCAGATAATAAATTCCCTACAACTAGAACGGGTACAAATAGAAATGCTTTGCAAATATACGCTAGAGCTATACAAATGATGATCATTGATAGGTATCCGAGCAATGACCCTTTTGTATAATCCAAATACATGCCGTAGTAGCCAAAAGGCAAACAATAAAACAAAAGAACCAAAATAAGTAAACTCGTATTCCGCACCTTCCACTTATACTTTAAAAGGCTGCCTGTTAAAATGGCTAGGTATAGGAGAGAAACTATAAAAGAAAAATGTCCGTAGCTCAAATTCAATAATTTGTTTAGTCCAAAAAGTGGAATGACGAAAATAACATACAAGGGATATTGTATATTAGATAATACATCTAAGACAAAATAATCGAAAAGATGATTTTCCGTAAGATTTACCACAAATATAACCAAGGTTGCTATAAATCCAATCCCATATAAAGCAGTGCCATCCTTTACACTCGAGTAATATAGGAGGCCTATTAAGAAAAGTACAGAAATAGCTAAGTTGAAAATACTTATCCGATGGTCTGGAAATTTAATCGCAGGCATGAAATTAAGAAGCAATGCGCTGATGAAAATAACTATAATTATTATAATTTGATATTTGTTTATATCCTTCATATTAAAACTCCCCTTTAGTGTAATTTTACACTAAAGGGGAGTTTTAGACAACATTAAATTTTCTGACTAATAACATACCATTTATCTTTTGCTACCGCTTCATCAAATGTGCTAAGAATTCGATAATTTTCTTCATCTACTATTCGAAAATGCTTGCTAAGTACATTTTGCTGTAAGCGAAAACCATTTTTTACTTCAACGTTTTTCCACCATATATAGCCACCTAATGTTTTATCCTTTGGACGTATAATCACATCGTGGGCAGTGAGCTCTATTACCTCCATAGGATCTCCACCAATATGATTTTGCAAGGTTGGGCTATCACGGAATAAGGCACATATAGCGATAGTGGTCGTCCAATTTGCTAGTGTCCTTCCCTTTTCTATTTGAACTAATGTTTTTTTGGAGATTCCTAGTAGCTCCGCCATTTTATCTTGGGTATAGTCGTTCTCTACTCTGACTAGCTTGAGGCTTTCAGAAGTAATATGTATTAAGAAATCACGATCCATGCAAATCACCTCGCGTTGTTTACACTCATTATAACTGATACAGTTCCAACAACATACAGAAAGCTCAGTAATATAACTGAGCTCCTGCATGACAACTTTAATTAAACAACCTTCTATTCTTTAAAACTACCAAGCTCACCAAAAGTAGTAGTACACCTGAAAGAATAAATACTATTCTTACGCCGACTAAATCTACTGCAATACCTATGGCTAAGGAAGATATACCAAACAGCCCAGTAACTACTGTACCTAAAGATGTATAAACGGTTAATAACTTTTCTTTCGGGACGCTTCGCTGAATAATTGTTTGTTGCGGTATATTTTTCAATTGGCTAGTTAGTCCAATAGCTACAGATAATATAATCGCTAGTAATGGAAAACTTATAGAACCGAATAGGATGGTAAGAATACCGCTAATGAATGCGCCATAGCCGATAAAATATTGCTTATAGGTATCTGTCACAGTGGAATATTTCATACAAATAATGCTTCCTACTAATAATCCTATAAAAAATGCTCCATTAATAAAGCCCCACCATTGTTCTCCTTCATGGAGGGCAGTCTCCACATAAATATACAGAATGGCTGCTATCCAAACAGCCCCTGCTATCGTCTCTAGAATATCCATTAGCATAATTTTTTTAAGAACCGGAGTTTTCTTTATACTAATCCAGCCTTCGGAGAACTGGTTCCAGAGGGTATCTTTCTCATTTTCCTCATGACTTACATCTTCTAAAAGCCACATAAGTATAGTGGAAACTAAAAAGAAGCCACATACTATAAGTATTAACCAATTGGGGCTTAGCAATAAAAGTAACAATCCGCCGAACAACCAAGCACCAATTTGCAATAACTGAGTGACAGTTTCTACGATACTATTAGCCTTTATCAGCTGAGCATCTTCCACATAATGAGGTAGGAAAGCTCGCATGATCGGATTGGCACAGCCATCTAACAAAGCAATTCCACCTATTACAAAGAAAATGTACCAATAATTAGTTGAATGTATAAAAAACAAAAGAAAAACTACTAACAATGCTAATAGCAAAGTTTTTCCTGCCTGTGACCATACTAGTAAGAACTTTATCCTATATTTCCCAAGAAATAAAGGAGTCACTAAACTAGAAATAAACATTGCAGTAGTAATCGTAAATGGCACTATGGAAGAAATGGCGGCTGAACCCGTTAAGTCATATAGAACACTAATAACACCTACTAGATAAAAAACATCTCCAAGGTTTGCAATCGATTGACTAGTTAGTAATACTATAAAATTTTTATTTTGTTTCATAATTATCCCCCATATTAGTTTCGTTCATTTAATACGGAGTTAAATCAAATTGGACTATACATTATTTTTATCCTCTCGTCTAAATACCTTAAGGAGTAGCTCTGGGGGATACAAAGCTTCTCCTATATTTGGTATTATTTTTCTTAATAAATTCATTTTAATATTTCAGTCGGTTTACATTTCCTTTTATTAGTCTACCATTTGTTTTTTATAAACAATAGCAGTAATGATATAAATTACTACTGACCATAGAGCGATTATACCTAAATGGCTCCAAACTTCTCCAAACCCAGCTCCAGCATCTATCCTAGTTGCTAATTCTAATAGCTGAAGGTTTGGTATATATTCAATTACACTTAAAATAGGATATTTATCACTAAAGCTTTCGATTGCTGTTCCCATAGAGAACAATAAAATAACGGGCAACACGATCACAGAAGACTCCATTACTGATTTTGCTATTAACCCTAGTAAAGTACCTAAGCCTATAAAAAATATCGCACATAAGGCTAATCCTAATAATAATACAGGTACGTTGGCTGGAGAATACTCAGCAAGCATTACACTAACAATAGCTACTATCATTGTTAAAACGAATGATAATGCACTTTTCCCACCAAGAATTTCATACGTATTTGCAGGGGATAGCATTAATCCGCGCAGTGTATTTCTTTCTTTTTCCTCTGCAATCAAGCAGCATTGAACATACGAGCCTACCATTGTTAACGCAAAGCTTATCGTGAAATTACCATTCACCAATGGATCCATTCCCATCCGGCTAAAAATAGCTGCCATTAAAATAGGTAAAAAGACAACAACTGAGACTGCCATGTTTCTACTAAATTCCTTAAAGTCCTTTTGAAAAATTGCGTTTACACGTTTCCATGAAAATGTCATATTAATTCTCCTCCAGTCACTTTGACAAAAATATCACCTAATGTAGGCTCATTGGAATGTACAGTGGAAATACGATTTTCCTTCATCAATTGGAACATCGTATCTGCTCCAGCCTCATCCCTTTTGATTATGATCGTTTCATTGTTTGTTAGCTCAACGGTCATCGTTCCATCTGAAAATTGTTTCTTCAGCTCGCTAGGTTTATCCAATAATTGAATTTTCCCTTTATTTAAAAATGCAACTCGATCGCAAAGGGTTTCAGCCTCCTGCATGTCATGTGTTGTTAAAAAGATTGTGGTTCCTTTTTTATTTAATGCACGTAAGCCGGTATAAATATGTAACGTGTTTGTTGGATCTAACGCAGACGTTGGTTCATCTAAAAACAAAAGCTCTGGCTCATGGAGAATAGCTCTCGCTAGTACTACACGTTGTACCATTCCTTTAGATAATTCAGCGATTTTTTTCTTACGTGCCTCATTTAAGTTAACGAATCCAAGAGCCTCATCTACTTTCGAAATCGGTAAATCATATAGCTCACAGTAAAGCTTTAAATTTTCAAAAATTGTTAATCTACTATAGAGTCCACTATTATCGGTAAGAACACCGAATCGCTTTCGTTCACTAGCCTTTTTAAAGTTAGATACACTTTCGCCAAAAACGAACGCTTCCCCTTCTGTGGGATCCAGCTGACCCGTTAGTATTTTAATAGTAGTCGTTTTACCAGAACCACTTGGTCCAAGAAAACCAAAAATTTCACCTTTTTTTACTTGAAAGTTTACATCCTCCACTGCCTTAAAGTTGGAAAAATATTTGGCAAGGCCTTTTACTTCAATTACATTTTCCATTTGAAAACCTCCTAATTGTTTGGTTTAGCATTTCGTATCTACAACCTAAGATTAGAAGATATTTAATGGAAAGACATTATAATTACCGTGAAAGGAGTTAATTTTAGGATGAATGAACTCCTTTTTATGCTGAATGGAGCTTATTTGAGGCCCAACATTCCCTTTAAATCCGCCATTTTGGTCTTTGAGAGTGGTACGGACGATTTTTCTGAGTCATCTAGTACTAAGCTATAACTGTTTCTTGTCCAAGTAATGACTTCCCGCACTTTTTGTAAATTTACTATGTAGGAACGATGACAGCGAAAGAAACCAAAGGCCAATAATCTTTCTTCTAAGTCATTCAACGTAAAGGAACATGCAAAGCTTTCCCCTTTAATATGTAAATAGGTTTGTCCTTCTGTGCTTTCTATGTAATCAATCTCTGGAGGGTCAAATAATACAATTTTTTCATTTACTTTCGTCGGTATTTTTTCGAAACGAATTGGCTGAATTACTTTTTCTTCTACTACTTCATCGGTATTGGTAATTTTGTCAGTAGTCGGCTCACTCCTATCTATTACTTCACCATTGTCTTCTTCCTTAGTTAAAACTGGGCGCAGTCCTTTTTCATCTAATCGGTATACGTTATCGGAACAAGCAACTCCACTTTCTACTTGGCCAGTTAATATTAAGATTACTTTTTTTGCTAGACGTAGCTCTCTTAAAAGTGAAAAAAGAATCCTTTTCGACTCGATATCGAGATTTTGATCTGGTTCTTCCATTATGTATATATCAGGGTTTTGTATAAGCAACCATGCAAGCTGTACTCGCTTTCTTTCAGAGTAAGTCAAACTCTTTAGTTTCTTATTCTTTTGAGCATCTAGCTGCACTGCTTGTAATATGCTTTCTATTTGTTCAGAGGAATTAAATAGTTTTTGATAATATTTTAAAGTTTCAACTACCGTTAGTCGTTCATAACAACCTTCATGTAAAAAGAAAAAACCTATTTTTTTATCTGGGAGATAATCTACTTTACCATTGGAAAGTCGTGTTTTTCCTAGAAATGTATTTAAAAGCTGCTCTTTAACATTTACTGTAGAAACGATTGCCGTTACCTCTCCGGGTTGTATTGTCAAATCAAATTCAGGAAAATGAATCATATCATTTGTATGCTTACCAGCTTGAATGAATTTTAACGTCATAAATATATCCTCTATTCTATGTATTCTGTTAAATTTAATTATACCAATATATTCATAATTTTACATATGAAATAAAACCACGAGCCATAATTAGCTCGTGGTTTTAGCTTTTATAGAGCAATAGCTTGTTTTTCCTTTTTCTCTCGAGTAAATAATTGGATGATGAATAATATAGCGAAAATAATTAACCCTGTAATATCAGAAATACCTTCTGGATAGATTAACAATAAACCTGCACCTATTGCCAGTATTCTTTCAATCCAGCTGACTTTTCGATACCAATATCCAATCATACCTGCTCCAATAGAAATCATTCCAGTAACAGCGGTGAATGTTACCCAGATAATTTCCCCGAATGTCGTATCAATCATGAGCAACGTCGGAGAAAATACAATCATATAAGGTATTATAAAGGCGGCAATCGCTAGTTTAGAAGATTGAACACCTGTCTTAATAGGATCTCCACCAGAAATACCCGAGGCTGCAAAGGCGGCCAGTGCTACCGGAGGGGTTATATCTGCTACTATTCCAAAATAGAATACAAAGAAGTGAGCAGACAATATGACAACTAGTGGTATTGCATTTTGTGCTACATCTGGTGCTAGTAAGGTAATGATAGCTGGTGCAGCAATAGTCGACGTTATAACATAATTTGCAGTTGTTGGAGCTCCCATTCCTAAAATTAGAGATGCAATCATAACGAAGAATAAGGTTAGTATAATACTTCCACCCGCTAGCTTAACTAAGCTAGTTGCTAGACTAAGACCTAATCCTGTTTTCACGACTACTCCTACAATTATCCCAGCACAAGCAGTGGCTGCTACTACACCTAGTGCAGTTCGTGCCCCGTCTACTAAAGCATCTAAAATTTCTTTTGGCCCTAAACGTGTACTTTTGTTAATCGCACCTACAACTATACATGCTACCACGCCATATAACGCAGCATGGATAACTGGTACACCTGTCATCATTAAAATAATGATTAAGAAAATCGGTAAGATTAAATAAATCTTTTTAAAGATTTCTTTACGATCTGGCATTTGTTCATCTGTTAACCCACTTAACCCCAAACGTTTTGCTTCAAAATGAGTCATAATCCAAATTCCTGTAAAGTAAAGAAGCGCTGGAATTGCTGCAGCTTTCGCAATATCCCAATAGGTAACTCCACGTCCGATAAATTCTACCATTAGAAACGCGGCTGCCCCCATAATCGGTGGCATTAACTGTCCACCGGTCGATGCAGATGCCTCCACAGCTCCAGCGAACTCCTTTTTATAGCCTAATGATTTCATCATTGGAATGGTGTAAGATCCTGAAGTAACAACGTTTGCTACCGAACTCCCGGAAATAGTTCCTTGTAAAGCTGAGGAGAAGATTGCAACCTTTGCAGGTCCTCCAACCATTTTCCCAGCAATAGCTACTGCGAGGTCATTAAAATACTGTCCAACCCCGGTTTTAACTAGAAATGCTCCAAACAATAGGAATGCAAAAATATACGTAGAGGAAACTGCTAACGGTGTTCCTAGAATTCCATCCGTTGAAAAGAACATTAGCTTAACGATATTATCTAAGCTTTGTCCTCGATGAGCCATAAACGCAGGGAAGTATTCTCCAAAATAGGCATATACTAAAAATAACCCTGCTATAATAGTGATCGGCAAGCCTACAGCTCGGCGTGCAGCCTCTAAAACTAATATAATAGCAACTAAACCGACTATAAAGTCTAAGGTTTCTAGACCACCTAAACTTTTAACAAGTCGTTCGTAATTAATTACCCAATGGCTTCCTACAAAAATTGCCGCTGCTCCTAGTATATAATCATAAAACGGTATTTTTGTTTTAGAAAGTTTCTTACGAGCTGGGAATAATAAAAATACAAATAATAAACCGAAGCCCAAATGAACAGTACGCTGTATTTGCGCTGGATACTGTCCAAAAATTGCCGTATACAACTGAAATAAAGAGAATGCTAGCAAGCCAAAATAAATAACATATTTAAAATTACTACCTACACTACGTGTATTAGATTCTGGATCGTATTTCTCTAGCAGCGCTTGCTGTTCCTCAGCTGACAACTCTTTAAAATTACTTTCTTCTGCATTCCGCTCTTTTTTATTGCCTTTATTATTGCTCATTCAGGTTAACTCCTCTCGCTATGTCAAATAATGATAGCTTTTTCACTTCGAATAAATAAGATTTCCCTTTTTCTAGTTTTACTTTTAAATTGTATTTCTTCTTTTGGTATTGTAAAAAAAGCTGATCTTCAACATCTCCTACAAACATAGTAAAAGAAGGCAACGCTTCATGAGCATACGATAGAGTGTATAAACCATCTTTATATACAAGTGTTTGCCCCTCTTCTGCGTAGCTCGGCATTCCAATCGCAACGTCACTATATTCCATTGATAGTAAGAGAATTTCCTTGTTATTTAGTACCCGGTAATTTTCAATAACATCTGTTTTATGTATAGTATGAGTAAAAATAATTTGGAATTCTTTTTCCTTTTTTAAAGGAAGATAATGAGTAATTGGTAATTCCGTACGTGTTTCGGTAAAGGAGAGGGCAGGTACAAAAGGTATAAAGATAAAAGAGAAAGTTATCATTATAAGAACAATAATTATTTTATTTTTCATGAAGTGGAAAGCCTCTCTTAATTAGAAAAGAGACTCGAAGCTGTACGCATCAAAGCCTCTTTTCACTAATGATTACTTGTTTACTTCATCAAAATATTTTTGAGCACCTGGATGAACTTCTATTCCAATACCATCTAGAGCAGTTTCTGCTTTAATAAATTCACCTTTAGCATGGCTAATTTTATCTGTATTGCCATAAATCGCTTTTGTGATTTCATAAACTAAATCCTCTGGAAGGTCTTTCTTAACTGCTAGCATTGCTAATACAGAAACTACTGGAACTTCTTCAGAAAGACCGTAAGTACCTTTAGGCACAGCATCTACAGCATAATAAGGATATTTTTCAATAAGTTCTTTTGCTTTATCTTCTGTAACAGAAATAATATTTACTTTTTTAGTTGCATTTAAAGCTTCCACTGCGGAAGTTGGGTAACCTGCAGTGATAAATGCAGCTTGAATTTGTCCAGTTGATAACCCATCAGTAGATTCACCAAAATCTAAGTTTTGAGCTTCAATATCATCTTCTATTGATAGACCATGAATTTCTAAAAGTTGCTCAGCATTTGCATATGTTCCTGAACCAGGAGCCCCTACAGAAACCTTTTTGCCTTTAAGATCCTCAAATGAATTAATTCCTGAATCCGCTAAGGTAACTAGTTGAACAGTTTCTGGATAAAGTGCACCAATTGCAACTACCGTATCTAACTTGTTTCCTTCGAACATTTCTGTTCCTTCTGTACCATAATAAGCGATATCAGTTTGTACGAAGGCAATTTGCCCTTCATCATCTTCATGTAAAGCTGTCATATTCGCAGCGGAAGCTTGAGATACCTCAGCAGTTGTTTTTATACCTGTCTCTTCAGTAACTAAATCAGCAAAAGTACCACCTAGTGGGTAATACGTACCTTGCGTTCCACCAGTTAATATACTTAAAAATTTATAATCTGCTTTTGTTTTGGCTGAGTCCCCAGAACCCGAGTCTGACCCACTATCGGAGTCACTAGTTCCACAAGCTGCTAAAAATACTAAAGCAAAAATGCTTAAGACTGCTAACCATTTAAATTGTCTAGTTTTCATATTTTACATTTCCTCCCTTTTTATATAAAAGTACCCTTTGTTCTCTATAATTCTATCATAAATACTTCATACGATGTCAATTAATTAAGTAAATTCCGTTAATTTGCAGAAAAGTAGCGAGCGTTAATTCCAGAGATTTCAATAGACAATAAGAATTTTGTCCAAATAAAAAAACATACATTGTATCGTGTAGATACAGTGTATGTTTTGTCGTTTATCATTATGAACAGCTATCGTAAGTAGTGTTTTTAACCTTAGAGCCAGTTTCTCCTCTAAGAAGATCACCTTCGGTAGATTCAATAATTTGGTTAGTAACATTGTTTGAGATTGAATTAGCAACTAGCTGTAACAGACTATTTACATCACCTTGAGATTGCTTAAATTCTTGAACAATTGGAATACTGTCGATTTCTTCTTCGATTGCAGCAATTTTACCTTCAATCATCTTCAATGCTTTTTCTTTTCCAAGATGCTGGAAGTTAACTGCTTGTTTTTGTAAGCTCTTTAAGCTAGCAATTTTCTCGCGTACGGATTGATTTTCATTAATTTGTGCTTCTGCACGTTTAAAGAAGTCAACTTCTTCCGTGTTTGCAATCATAGTAGCTATTTCTCTAGCCTTCTCAATAATATCGTCTCTAGTGTATTTAGTAGTCATTATATACCCACCTTTTCCTCAATTGTTGCTTCTACTAGTTCACCAGTAAGTGACCATGTTTTTGCATTTGTAATTTTAACTTGTACAAGCTTCCCAATAATATCTTTAGGTCCAACAAAATTCACTAGTTTGCTTTTACGGGTATATCCAGCAAGTACATCAGGGTTATTTTTACTTTCCCCTTCTACTAATACCTCTACAATATCGCCTTCTAGCTTCTTCATAGCTTCCGCAGACATTTCGTTTACTAGTGCATTTAAACGTTGAAGTCTTTCCTTCTTCACTTCCATTGGCACGTTATCAATCATTTTAGCTGCTGGAGTGCCTTCACGTGGAGAATAAATATAAGTGTATGCAATTTCAAATCCTACCTCTTTATAAAGAGATAGTGTTTCCTCAAATTGTTCGTCCGTTTCATTAGGGAAACCAACAATAATGTCCGTTGACAATGAAGCATTCGGAATAGCAGTTTTAATCTTTCTTACTAGCTCTAAATAATGTTCTCTTGTATATTTACGAGCCATAATTTTTAGAATATCAGATGATCCTGACTGAACTGGTAAATGAATATGCTCTACCAAGTTGCCGCCCTTTGCTAAAACTTCGATTAAATGATCATCAAAATCTCTAGGATGACTAGTCATAAAACGAATTCTCGCTACATCAATTTTATTTAAATCATCCATTAAGTCACCAAAACGATAATCTAAGTCAGTAAAGTCTTTTCCATAAGCGTTTACATTCTGACCAAGAAGTGTAATTTCCTTATAGCCTTGAGCTGCAAGGTGGCGAATTTCTTGAATAATATCCTCTGGTCGACGGCTACGCTCTTTACCTCGTGTATATGGCACGATGCAATATGTACAGAACTTATCACAGCCATACATAATGTTAACCCAGGCTTTAATAGACCCCTTACGCACTCGCGGAAGGTTCTCTATTACATCCCCTTCTTTAGACCATACTTCAATAACCATCTCTTTTGATAGGTACGCCTCATTAAGAATGTTAGGTAGACGGTGAATATTGTGTGTGCCAAAAATCATATCTACTTGATCGTACGTTTTCAAAATTTTCTTTACTACGGATTCTTCCTGGGACATACATCCACAAACTCCAATAAGCAAATCAGGATTATTTCTTCTTAAATGCTTTAAATGACCAAGTTCACCAAATACTTTGTTCTCCGCGTTCTCACGAATAGCGCAAGTATTTAAAAGGATGACATTCGCATCTTCCACTGTATTAGTTGGCTCATATCCCAACTGCATGAAAATCCCAGCCATTACTTCTGTGTCATGTTCATTCATTTGACATCCATAGGTACGTATATAAAATTTACGATTTTGTCCCATCCCTTTGAATTCATCTGCAATTGAAAAGTCGTTGTGATAAGCCACTTCTTCTTTCCCACGTTTTTTTGCATCTTTTAAGGACGGGGGAGTGTAAACTGCTTGAAAATATTTGCTATAATCTTTCTCCACGTTTTTCTCGGGAGAAGTAGTTTCTTTTATTTGAGTACTTTGTAAACGTGATTCCTCGTTCATAAGAACTCCCCTTTCTTTCATTCGCCAAAATCCGAATATCCATCCTATTATACTGAATAGTGCTCCATTGCTACAAGGCATTAAGCTTAAAATTTCTTATTTAGACAAAATATGTGCGGTTTTTTGGTTTATATAGTGCATTTAATGGGAATTAGATAAGATTGTGATTTGAATAATAGAGTTTGTTCTGCTGGGATTCCCTTGTTTTAGGGGGTCCTTTTTTAAGTTGTTATGGTGGTTTGGGAGAAACAATTCTGGCATGGCGGTTTGGTGAGTTTCTGGTTATGGGTGGTTTGTTGGAGTTTATGGGGCACTTGTCCATGCTTTATGGGCTGCTTTCAACTTGTTATGGGACACTTTACTATTACTTATGGGCGTTTTCTTTGTTTATGGGCGGTTTACTGTGATTTATGGGACACTTGTCCATGCTTTATGGGCGGTTTTCAACTTGTTATGGGACACTTTGCTATTACTTATGGGCGGTTTCTTTGTTTATGGGCGGTTTACTGTGATTTATGGGACACTTGTCCATACTTTATGGGCGGTTCTCAACTTGTTATGGGACACTTTGCTATTACTTATGGGCGGTTTCTTTGTTTATGGGCGGTTTACTGTGATTTATGGGACACTTGTCCATACTTTATGGGCGGTTTCACTCGTTTAGGTGCGCTTTCCTATCCTTTAGGTGACACTTCCATATACTTTACGTGCACTTCTCAACCCTTTAGGTGCGGCTCCACACTATTTAGGTGCAACTCTCTCGCTTAGGTGCGCTCCTACCCCCTACAAGTGCACCTCCCAACATTTACGTGCAACCATCCACACAACCTTAGCAGAGATTCTACTCTTAATTATCCCTATAAACACAAAAAAGCTCATGAACGATAATCGTTCATGAGCTTAGTATTCATTTACATAAAATCTTTTAACAATGCATCAAACTCTTTTTCACTCATCTTCAAGTTTTGATCAACAAGCGGTGTTGGAGCATATCCAGGTACTTGATCCTGGTAAGAAGGTGCATTTTCATCCTGATAGATGATTCCAGTTACTAGTCCTTCATTTTCCATTACTACTCGCATTGCTTCCTCACGATTAGCGGAGTCGTAGCCTTCCACATTAGATAGCTTCGTTAAATTCTCTTTGAACCAGTCATATGTGTTTACTTTGTTATAAGTGACACATGGGCTGAACACGTTGATAAACGAGAAGCCTTTATGCTGGATACCTGCTTCGATAATTGCAGTTAATTCTTTAATATCTGAAGAGAAGCCCTGTGCGACAAATGTAGCTCCAGAAGTCAGTGCTAGCTCCAGTGGTTTAACAGAAGGTTCTATTGCTCCACCTGGAGTAGACTTCGTTTTAAAGCCTTCTGCTGAACGTGGAGATGTTTGTCCTTTAGTCAATCCATAAATCTGGTTGTCCATTACTACATAGGTCAAATCAATATTACGGCGAATTGAGTGGATTGTGTGTCCCATACCAATGGCAAACCCATCTCCGTCACCACCAGATGCGATTACGTGTAAATCCTTATTAGCCATTTTTAAACCTTGTGCAATTGGTAAAGCTCTGCCGTGTATACCATGGAAGCCATAAGAATGGATATAGCCAGAAATACGTCCAGAACATCCGATACCAGAGATGACTGCTAAATCATGCGGCTGGATGCCTACGTTTGCTGCTGCACGCTGTATTGCTGCTTGCACAGAAAAGTCACCACATCCTGGGCACCAGTTTGGTTTTACATTGTTACGAAAATCTTTAAATGTTACCATCTGTTAGCATCTCCTTCACTTGTTTTGCAAGACTTAATGGCAAGAATGGAGTGCCATCATATTTCAATACACTCACTATTTTGTCATGACCGCCGACGTTCATTTTAATAATGTTTGCCAATTGTCCTGTTGCATTGTTTTCTACCACTACTACTTTTTTAGCTTTAGCTACTAGCGGCTGCATTTGTTCGGTTGGGAATGGGTGAATTAAGCGAATATGTGCATGGTTCACTTTCACTCCATTGTCATTTAGTGTTTGTTGTAGTTCTTCTAGTACTCCGCGAGTAGAATTGAATCCTACAAATAATATATCTGCTTCTTCATGAGGGGCGTTAACGTACACTGGCTCATCGAAGTTAACAAACTTTAATTTTTTCATACGCTTGTCCATTTGAGCTTGACGGTTTAATGCTGCTTCAGAAGGTTTGCCAGTTTCATCATGCTCTACACCTGTTACATGGTGAATTGCATGCTTCATACCTGGTAATACACGTGGTGAAATACCATCTTCGGTTACTTCATATCGTTTGAAATAACTTTTATCTTCTGTTTCTGGAAGCTCTTCGTTGTCCATTAAACGACCACGACGGATTTCTATTTTCGAATAATCAAATGGCTCCACTGTTTGCTTACCAAGTGATAGCTGTAAGTCCGAAAGAATAATGACAGGTAGTTGCAATTCTTCAGCAATATTAAATGCTTGGATCGTATCATAGAACGCTTCTTCTCCGGTACTTGGTGCAATGACCACCTTTGGAATTTCCCCATGCGTACCATAAATCATTTGCATTAAATCAGACTGTTCTTGTTTGGTCGGTAATCCTGTAGATGGGCCCCCACGCTGTGTGTCCACAATTACTAATGGTTGCTCTGTCATACCGGACAATCCAATTGCTTCCATCATTAGAGACAGGCCAGGCCCAGCAGACGCAGTAAATGCACGTACACCACCGTAGTTAGAACCAATTGCCATTGTTGCTGCAGCAATTTCATCTTCTGTTTGAATGACTGCTCCTCCAAATAGAGGCAGCTTTTTAATCATATACTCCATTATTTCAGAAGCTGGAGTAATTGGATAAGCTGCCATAAAGCGTACGCCTGCAGTTAATGCGCCCATAGCTATTGCATCATTACCAATCATGAATAAACGCTGTTTGCCGTCAGCTGGAGCTATTTCCCACTCTCCAAGACGGTCCCCAAGCTGCTCAGCCATCGTGTCATATCCTTGTTGAATAGCCTGCATATTTTTTTCTACAACTTCTTCACCTTTTTTACCAAAGATTTCATCAACGACTCCTTGGAAAACGGCTTTGTCTAGGTTTAATAAAGCAGATGTAGCTCCAATTGCCACCATGTTCTTCATGAGAGAGGTTCCAAGGCTAGAAGCAATCTCTGTAAAAGGTACGATATACATTGGTGCTAAACAGTCCTCTGGTGCCTCTGGTGAAAATTTAGCATCTGCTAGTATGATACTTTTTTCTGTAAGCTCTTTATAATTGACTTCAATCGTTTCTTGATCGAATGCCACTAAAATATCTAAGTTATCTGGAATGGTACGTACTTGAGTAGGACGCACACAAATTTTATTATTAGTATGTCCGCCTTTAATTCGAGAAGAGAAATGACGGTATCCATATAAGTAGTACCCAAGGCGATTCATAGCCATAGAGAATATTTCGCCTGTACTCTCAATACCCTCTCCTTGCTGCCCTCCTACTTTCCAAGAAAGCTGTTGCAACATATAAACATCTCCTTACTGTTCTCTTTAAATGCTTTTTTCCTTCATTAGTTTATCACGAAGTAGCGATATACACTATGTATTACCTGTACTTTTATGGAATTTCAGACCTTTGACGGAACCCCTCCGTCACGATTTATTCAAAAAAGTATGGAAACGCAAATTATAAGCCGCTACTAAAGACAGTAGCGGCTTTTTGTGAAACTTTATATAGAGTACCAAGCCTTTTGTGAAGAAAGTCTTGCTGCTATATATTATTTTGATTTCTTTTCTACCAATAATTTCAAAGCAGTTCGATCTTCACCAGAAATAATAATATCTGTGAACGCCGGTGAGCAAGTTAGGTCTGTTCCACTAGGAGCAACAAATCCTCTTGCAATAGCAATAGCTTTTATAGCTTGGTTTAATGCTCCTGCGCCTACTGCCTGCATTTCTGCGTAACCTTGTTCTCTTATAACTGCAACTAATGCACCAGCAACTGAATTGGGGTTTGAACGAGAAGATACTTTTAAAGAATCCACTATCATTTCTCCTTTTATCGCTATATTTATGAACTTGCTTTCGTTCATAAACTAACTTATGCTCGGAAGAAATTTTTTAGACTTTTTTATGCTTCAAATGGATAATCTTCGTTAATATATATTCTCTCTTGATGTGTCGCTTTACCAGTTTGGTTATCCACCTCTACGAAAAATCCACTTAGCACAGAACGACCGCTCTTCGGTACTTCAAAGCGAGTTGGCATATTTGTTTGGAAACGGTATAGTACGTCCTCTTTTTTCATCCCTAATACTTCGTCATAAGGGCCTGTCATCCCAACATCTGTAATATAAGCAGTGCCGCCAGGAAGAATGCGAGAATCCGCTGTTTGTACATGCGTATGAGTGCCCACTACAACAGAGGCCTTGCCGTCTAAATGCCATCCAAAGGCAATTTTTTCACTTGTCGCTTCTGCATGAAAGTCTACAAATACAATTGGGGATAGCTGCTTAGCTTCTTCAACCATTTCAGTTGCCATTTTAAATGGATCATCGTGTGGCGGTAAGAATGTTCTACCATGCATATTGATGACAGAAATAGTGTGGCCGTTTTTCGTTACAGAGGTCATTCCTTTACCCGGAGCGTCTTCTGAAAAATTGGCAGGACGAATTAAATAATCTGTATCATCGATGAAGTCCATAATTTCTTTTTGATCCCATGTATGGTTTCCCATCGTCACTACGTCTACTCCCATATGTAAAAGAGAGTTAAATATAGTTTTCGTAATGCCTCTACCAGCAGCTGCATTCTCCCCATTGGCAATTACAACATCTGGCATATATTTTCTTTTTAGTCTTGGTAAGTAGCTTTCCAACGTATCTCTACCAATTGATCCTACAATATCACCGATAAATAGTATTTTCATTTTTACAATAACGTCCTTTCACGAAAAAAAGGCTTCATTTCGAAGCCTTTTGTTTTCAATGTTATGATTGCTTTTACTTTATTTTGCGTATTCTACGGCTCTAGTTTCTCTGATTACAGTTACTTTTATGTGACCAGGATAATCGAGCTCTTCTTCAATTCGCTTACGGATATCTCTTGCCAAGCGATGAGCTGTAATGTCATCAATTTGATCAGGACGAACCATAATGCGGATTTCTCTACCCGCTTGAATAGCAAAGGATTTTTCAACACCTTCATAGGATTCTGAAATTTCCTCTAGTTTTTCAAGGCGGCGAATGTAATTTTCTAATGTTTCACTTCTTGCACCAGGTCTAGCTGCAGATAAAGCATCTGCTGCTGCTACTAATACGGCAATGACAGAAGTAGCTTCTGTATCTCCGTGATGGGAAGCAATACTATTAATTACTACCGGATGTTCTTTATACTTTCTTGCAAGTTCTACACCTATTTCAACGTGACTTCCTTCCACTTCATGGTCAATTGCTTTTCCGATGTCGTGTAATAAGCCTGCACGTCTAGCAAGTGTTACGTCTTCTCCAAGCTCTGCAGCTAAGAGACCAGCTAAATAGGCAACTTCAGTAGAATGTTTTAATACGTTTTGACCATAACTTGTACGGTATCTTAAACGGCCTAAAATCTTCATCAAATCTGGATGTAGGTTATGAACACCTATATCAAAAGTAGTTTGTTCGCCAATTTCGCGAATTTGTTCATCTACTTCTCTTCTAGACTTCTCTACCATTTCTTCAATTCGAGCAGGATGGATACGTCCATCTTGCACTAATTTTTCAAGGGCTAATCGAGCAGTCTCTCTTCTAATCGGATCGAACCCGGAAAGAATTACAGCCTCTGGTGTGTCGTCAATGATAAGATCGATACCAGTCAATGTTTCGAGTGTACGAATGTTTCGTCCTTCACGTCCGATAATTCGTCCTTTCATCTCGTCATTCGGTAAGTTTACAACTGAAACGGTAGTTTCCGCAACGTGATCTGCTGCAAACCTTTGTAAAGCAAGTGAAAGTATTTCTCTCGATTTCTTGTCAGCTTCTTCTTTGGCTCTTGTTTCAGATTCTTTAGTCATTACAGCAATATCAGTAGCCAATTCATTTTCTACCTCTTGAAGAATGATAGTTTTTGCTTCTTCACGAGTAAGAGTAGAAATACGTTGTAGCTCTGTTTGTTGCTCTTCAACTAGTTCATCCACTTTACTTTCCTTTTGTTCGATATGCTGTTGTCTTTGTGTTAGAGCATCTTCTTTACGCTCAAGACTTACTTCTCTCTTGTTTAGAGCATCATCTTTACGATCTAGATTCTCTTCTCTTTGTAATAACCGATTTTCCTGTTTTTGCAGTTCCATGCGGCGTTCTCGGATGTCAGATTCAGCTTCATTTCGTAATTGGTGAGTTTCATCTTTGGCCTCTAAAAGTGCTTCTTTCTTTAATGCTTCTGCCTCTCGCTTTGCTTCCTCTATAATGAGTACAGAAGATTGTTTTGCACCAGTCACTTTTGAATCATTCACTTTTTTCAGATAACCGTAACCAACAGCGCCACCGATAATAAGACCAAGCAAAGCGGAGATGATAATTTCCCATGTCATTTCGAACACCCCCTCTTGCTATACTTTTAAGTTTCAGTCGGCACATATATGCTAATTGAATGCATATTTGTACTGCTTTTTAGTCATTTAATAAAGAAATTATACAATTTTAATTGTATAGATGTAGAAATACTCTGTCAAGGAAACGGAAGAATATTATTAGTTTTAGAGAGAGGATATCTATTACTTTAGGTATTGCCTAAATAATATGATTTCATAATTCCTATTTGAAACAATTTCATATTTTCTTTTATTATGTAAAACCACAAGGAACAATCAATAAAAAAATCATGATATTTATCTGCTCAGCAAAGAGAATTATAATTAGTTTCAGCTCTGGTTGTCCTTTTCTGAAGAATGATCAATGTTCATTCAACCGACTAGATTCATTGCCTGTCGTTTCAACGAACGCTTTTAATAGGTAAAGCTTCTAATTTTGAATTTAGATCATTCACAACTACTAAAGTTCAAGTAAAATGGACTTTGTGATAAGTTTAAACTACAAAAAATATTAGAAATAGATTTTAAAAAAAGATACCAAGAGAGAGTCTCTTGATATCTTTTTAACTTTACCTATTATTCATCTTCTAAAAGTAGCTCGAACTCGCCATCTTCGTCCTCTGGCTCATGCGCTGCAATAACAAGTGCACCAGCAGACATACCTAGAGATTGACGTATTTTTAATGCCACTTCTTCTTTAATAGCAGGGTTTTCTTTCAAGAATTGCTTAGCGTTTTCTCGCCCTTGGCCAATACGTTCTTCATTGTAAGCATACCAAGAACCACTTTTTTGGATAATATCGTATTCAGAACCTATATCAACGATTTCTCCTTCTTGAGAGATTCCTTCTCCGTACATAATATCTACTTCTGCAGTTTTAAATGGTGGAGCAACTTTGTTTTTTACTACTTTAATTTTCGTTTTGTTACCCATAATGTCTGTACCTTGTTTAATAGCTTCAGCACGTCTTACTTCTAAGCGGACAGAGCTGTAGAATTTAAGTGCGCGACCACCAGGCGTTACCTCCGGGTTACCAAACATTACTCCAACCTTTTCACGAATCTGGTTAATAAAGATTGCTATAGTGTTAGATTTGTTAATAACTCCTGATAGCTTACGTAATGCTTGAGACATTAAGCGAGCTTGAAGACCAATATGAGAGTCTCCCATTTCTCCTTCTATCTCTGCTTTTGGTACTAATGCTGCAACAGAGTCGATAACAATGATTTCAACCGCACCACTGCGGACTAGAGCTTCTGCGATTTCAAGGGCTTGCTCTCCAGTGTCGGGTTGAGATAATAATAATTCATCTATGTTAACGCCTAGTTTTTGTGCATATACAGGATCCAACGCATGCTCTGCATCAATAAATGCCGCTTGCCCACCTGTTTTTTGTATTTCTGCAATAGCGTGAAGCGCTACAGTTGTTTTACCTGAGCTCTCTGGGCCATAAATTTCAATAATACGACCTCTTGGATATCCGCCTATTCCAAGTGCTGCATCAAGAGCTAGGGAACCACTTGAAGAGGTAGAGATTTCACGGTCTGTTTTCTCTCCTAATTTCATTACGGAACCTTTACCAAATTGTTTCTCTATTTGTTTTAAAGCCATTTCTAACGCTGCTTTACGATCATTAGCCAAATGTATTTCCTCCTAGAAACTATCATTTTTTTTACTATCTTTAGTATACTCGGTCTTTGAGAAATTTACAAGAAAAAAGCGAACATCTATTCGTTTATTTTTTAACACTATTAGATTTTGATAGGAAAAAACAGCACAAAATGATAATTTGAGCCGTTTTCCTTTGTTAAAATTAAATTTTCGATAATCCTTCTTCTCTTAAAAGACGAATCAAATAATGAATAGTAAACTTAACTGTTCTTAAACGATTTGTGTTTCTCATACCGGATAGATTCAATTTATAAGAAATTGGAGCGACGTCTCCATACGCTATTCCAATCCACACCGTTCCTGCCGGTTGATCTCCGTGTCCATCTGGCCCAGCTGCTCCAGTAATACCTACACCTATCGTTGTTTCAAACTTTTCTTTGACTCGACTAGCCATTTCTTCTGCAACCTGACTAGAAACGACGCTATGTTCATCAATCGTTTCTCTCTTAACACCAAGCTGATTGATTTTCACTTCTTCTGTATAGGTGATAATGCCACCTACAAGTGCTACGCCCATTCCTGGGACTGCAGCCAACTCCGATTGAAAAAGTCCAGCAGTCATACTTTCTGCAGCAGAAATTGTTAGCTCATTGTCAATTAGTATATCTCTAAGCTTGGAGGCTAACGATTCGTTATTATATCCATACACATATTTGCCCACGCGGTTTAAGATTTCAGCTTGTAGCTTTTCAATCCTTTTCCAAGCTTCTTCCTCCGTATCTGCTTTCGCAGTAAGTCGTAAGGTTACCTCGCCGTCAGAAGCTAGCGGCGCAAGGGTCGGATTTGTTTGATTGTCCAATAAATCCTGGACCTCATTCTCCAACTCTGCTTCGCCAATACCATAAAAGCGAATGACATGGGACATAATTACATTTTCTTTGTAAAGCAGTTTAGGTAACAGCGGCTTAGCCTCAAATTGGAACATCGGCTCTAATTCTTTTGGAGGGCCAGGCAATAACATATATGTATGTTTCTCTGTGGAAAGCAGCATCCCCGGAGCCATCCCATGCTTGTTTTCAAGGACAGTACAGCCTTCTAAAACTAATGCTTGTTTTTTATTGTTCTCCGTCATTACTTTTCCAGCTCTTTTAAAGAAATCCTCTATATAAATGATTGCATGATCATCTAATACAAGATTTTTGTTAAGGTGTTTAGAAATTGTTTCTTTTGTAAGATCGTCTTTAGTAGGTCCTAAACCTCCTGAAAAAATAATGAGGTCAGCTCGATTTTCTGCGATTTTTATGGCTTCTAACAAACGATTAGGATTGTCTCCAACTACTGTGTGGTAATACACATCGATCCCTAATTCTGCCAGCTGGGAGGATATATATCTTGCGTTCGTATTGGAAATTTGCCCTAACAATAATTCTGATCCTACCGCAATAATCTCTGCTTTCATCCCAAAACTTCCTTCCTATTTTGAGTCAAGTAACACTTTGCGATTCAAATAGAAATAATCAAATCCCGACCATAAAGTAAAGAATAGACAAACGTATAGCATGATCATATCAAATGGGAAATTGAACATTTCAAAAAATACATTTCCTAAAAGTAATGATGAAATCGCGATAATTTGTGTCCACATTTTTATTTTACCGAGTTGGTTTGCTGCAACTACCTCTCCTGTATTCGCTAATATTAAGCGTAAACCAGTCACTGCAAATTCACGGCTGATAATTAATATAACTACCCACGCTGGTGCAACTCCAAACTGCACTAATATAATTAATGCTGCTGAAACTAGCAATTTGTCCGCTAGAGGATCTAAAAACTTACCCATATTGGTTACTAAATTATATTTACGAGCATAATAACCATCGATAAAATCAGTAATAGAGGCGATAATAAAAATAATAGCTCCAATTAGGTGATTTACTGGAATAGTTGCGCCTAAAAAACTAGCTTCCCCCCAGTTAAAATCAATTAGCATAAAAATCATAAATACTGGAATCAAAAATATGCGGAACATAGAAATTTGGTTTGGTATATTCATTTTCATCAAAAAATACTCCTTTCATATTTCAAACAAAATAGCCATCTAATCGATGACTATTTGCTGAATTTTATAACTAAATTTTGAGGACTCTTATCTGTTGGGAATTCCACTAGCTCATCATTAATAAAGACTTGCGTAACTGGAACGTTACCCACTCTCACGCGAATTTGATCCGTTGTAGTTACATCTAGCTCATATGGCGTTCCAGTGTTAACCCAGCTATCATATAAAGTTTTGTTTGCTTGGTCTTTTAAGTTTAACCATGTCTTGTCGCTGCTAGCCATTAACTTTAGCTGATAAGTTTCTGCACCAGATACAGTATATGTTGAAGTTTCCCCTTGAGTCCCCTCTAACGTGAAAGCTAGTTTAGGCACGGGTTCTTCCTCAATTTCTTCTTCCACAGCCTCTTCCTCTTCTTCATTATCTGTAGCTGTTTGATCCGAAGGTGGAGGTGTGATATCCATTGTCACTGGTTCTTCTGTTTCTACTGCAGGTGACTCTTCCGTCTCTGGAGAGTTCTGTCTAAGTGTCCATACAATCACAATTATCGCCACAACAAACAATGCCACTATAATCATCGGCATAATTTCCATAAATCTGTTCGATGCTCGGCCACCCAAAGTTCTTCTAGACGGTGTTGCAGGGATAGTTTTTGCAACATCCTCATTTGTAGGACTTGGAAGCTCTGATTTGTATGTCTCTAAAAGCTCATCCCCATTTAAGCCAACTGCCTCTGCGTATTGCTTGATAAAAGCTCGCACATAAAAAGCACCAGGAATTGTAGAATAATTCCCTTCCTCAATGTTAGCTAAATACCTTTTTTGGATTTTTGTTATTTCTTGCAAATCCTCGATACTATATCCTTTTGCTGTTCTCGCTTCTTTTAAACGAGTACCAAGTTCAGTCAATTAAAACACCTACTTCGTTAAAAATTAAATTCACCGAATCCGCCAAATCCACCCATGCCTTTGTCGGTCATCGCATGATTTTTTTCCATCATTTCGTACGTTATTTCTTCCTCTGGACTATGACGAAGCTCAATTATATAGTCAAAATCCTCTATAGAATATTCGGAATGCTTGATGAACATATCTGGGTGCTCCACTACTTTAATAGTAGGCATTCTCATCATTTCCCTAACAAGTTGTAGATGCTTTTCATCATTTGACTTTCTTGTAACAATTCCATCCAGAATAAAGATATTGCGATCGCTGAATTCATCCCCAGCGAGTTGATTTCTAATCGTTTGCTTAATCATTGTGGAAGAAAGGAAAATCCACTTTTTGTTCGCACAAACACTTGCGGCAACTACAGATTCTGTTTTCCCTACTCTAGGCATACCTCTGATACCGATTAGCTTATGTCCTTCCTGTTTAAAGATCTCAGCCATGAAATCTACTAGTAGACCAAGCTCATCTCTTACGAATCGAAAAGTCTTTCTGTCATCAGCATCTCTTTGTATGTATCTTCCGTGACGCACAGCTAAACGATCTCTTAGCTTCGGCTCACGAAACTTAGTTAAATGAATTGTTTCCATTGTGGAAATGATATGTTCAAAGCGTTCAATATTTTCTTTTTTTTCAGCTTTAATGAGCATACCACGTCTACCCTCATCTACTCCATTAATAGTGACTATATTTACTCGCAGCATACCCAATAGAGAAGAAATGTCTCCTAAAAGTCCAGGACGATTTACTTGAATTTCGTATTCAAAAAACCATTCACTTGCCATCATGTATTCCTCCCTTTATAGAATGACGTTCTCAATGCATTAATAGTTCTATCATATATGATTTTATAACCGAATAAAAGGGAAAAAGAAAAGAGAGTTAACTTCCCCCTTTTCTTTTCCTAAATATACCAACCACCATTAACTCGAATGACCTGACCAGTAATATAATATGCATGCTCACTTGCTAAAAAAACAACCACATTGGCTACATCCTGTGGTTTGCCAAATATACCTGCAGGAATCTCTTCTAATATAAACTCTCGAGATTCATCATCTAAATGAGCGTTCATTTTTGTATCGATAAAACCTGGCGCGACGACATTAACGTTTGTCTTTTGCATGGCAACCTCTTTCGCATAGGCTTTCACAAACGCATGCTGAGCCCCTTTAGCAGCAGAATAGGCTGCCTCATAGGAAGCACCTGTTTCTCCCCATATAGAGCCAATAAAGATAATAGAGCTATGCTCATGCTTACGTAGCTTAGACGCTAATCTTCCCGCTAAAAACATTGGATGCTCTACATGTACTTGAAAGAGATGTCGTATTTCTTCCAGAGAGGTCTCTTCTATACCTTTATAAAGACTTTGGCCTTGGGCAAAGACTATCGATTGAAGAGAGTAAATAGAATTCACAATGACTTCAATTGCACTTGTATCTAATAGGTCTGCTTGAATAGGTATAAATTCCTGTTCTGGATAGGCAAGATCGAGGGCAACTATAAGTTCATCCACTTTTTCTTTGTTACTCGCAAAATGAAGGTACAGGGACCATCCAGCCTCCGCCATACTTAGGCTAGTAGCAATCCCTATTTCTCCAGACGCACCTACCACTAGAGCAAACTTTTTAGCCATTATCTGTTTCCTTCGAAGGAATAATCTTAAATACAGTATGTGTATTCTCATCCTTAAAGGCTTCAAATGCCTTCTTGACTTGTTCCACACCTAAGTTCTCTAAGGCTGGTACTACATCAAATAAATTCATATCGTTAAACTTATAACGAGTAAATTGGTTTGCAATATATTCAATTGAATTTAAAGAACGTAAGAAATGACCAATTTTCTTTCTAGTAATTCGTTTCATGTCCTCTTCTTCTAATGTCCAATTTGTTGCAAATTTAGTGATAGTTTCTTTGATCTTCTGACCAAGCTCTTCTGGATTCCCTGTATCGGAGCCTATCATCGCAAAACCGTAGCCTTCTTCCATAGAGAAGTCTGCACTATAGGATTCATCGATCAACCCTTTTTCATAGACCTCTTGGAAAAACGAGGATGTTCTACCGAATATCAGTTCAACAGCCACTTGCATAGCCAACTCATAATTTAACATTTCTTCACCGGTAATATTAACATTGTTCGATTTAATGCCATATAAAAGCTTAGACTTTTGAACGTCCATTTTTAATGTTCGTTCTTTTTTATCTACTTGTGGCTGCTCTTCTGGGTAAAAACGAACAATTTCCTCTGGAGCCTTAAATTCTTTTTTAGCCTGATTTTCTTTTACAAAGTCCATCATTTCTTTAGGATTTACTGCCCCAACAACGAACAACACCATATTCGAAGGGTGGTAAAACGTGTTATAGCATTCGTAAAGATGCTCAGCTGTAATATGACTAATAGACTCTATTGTGCCCGCGATATCAATTTTCACTGGATGTTCTTTGTACATATTTTCAATCGTACCAAAGTATAACCTCCAGTCCGGCTGGTCGTCATACATGGTAATTTCTTGCCCAATAATACCCTTTTCCTTTTCAACAGTTTGTTCTGTGAAATATGGCTCCTGTACAAAATTAAGAAGAGTATTAGTGTTTTCTAATATATTATCTGTTGAGGAGAATAAATAAGAAGTTCTTGTAAATGACGTGAATGCATTGGCAGAAGCCCCATTTTCACTGAACTTCTGGAAAACATCTCCTTCTTCCTTTTCAAACATTTTATGCTCTAGAAAATGGGCGATCCCGTCTGGTACTGTAACAGGCTCTTTTTTACCTAGAGGAATAAATTCTCGGTCAATAGAACCGTATTTTGTAGTAAAGGTTACATATGTTTTGGAAAAGCCTTTTTTAGGCAAAATATAGACATTTAATCCATTGGAAAGTTCTTCGTGATATAGTGTTTCTTCTAGCTGTTCAAAGTAAGTTTCATTCATTGTCTGCACCGTCCTTACCAGATAAGAAATAGACAAATTCCTTTTCGATATTTGAAGCCATTTCTTGAATTTGCTCCTTCGTGACATCTTCCCATTTAGCGGTCCAGTTTTTCACTGTAAAGGATTCATCGAGTTCTTTATATTGATCGTAAATTTCTATTTGTCCTCTAGCAGAATCCAAAGATTCCTTAAGCTGGTTTTTAAGCATGGATTTTGTCTGATTGATCTCTAAATCAGATATATTTCCTTCTTGCATTTCCTTTAGCTGTTCGTCTATTAATGCAACAGCTTTTTCCTGTAGGTTGGCATCAATTCCCGCAAATACAAAAATGCGACCATAAAGGGAGGAAAAGCTACTTGAGGCATAGTATGCCATACTTTCTTTTTCACGAACATTCATGAAAATCTTGGAATGGGCAAAGCCACCAAGAATACCATTAGTAATTTGCATAATTGGGAATTCATTAGAGTAAAACGTGACTGGAGTTCGATAAGAGATATGTAATTTCCCTTGCTTCATGTCCTGTTTTTCATGTAAAAACTCGTTGTCGTTTGTTGAAACAGCACTTTCTGTTTCTTTTGGAATGTCTGCAGAACGAGCTTCAAACGGGAAAAATTCACTAATTTTAGCTTTCATTTCATCTACATCTACATCACCTACAATATAGATAGATAATGGTTCTTTTGTAAGCAGGTTTTGATGCATTTCTAATAACTGTTCGTTTGTTACTGCCTTCACTGTTTCCACCGTACCATTAGCGCTAATAGAAGCAGGATGATCGGGTAAAATATTTTCTAATAATCGTTGCTGTGCATAACGAGTTTTATCATCGTACATAGACTGAATACGTTCTATCACTTGTTCTTTTTCTCGCTTCACAACCGACTCAACAAATTTTCCATTTTCTAAGTTAGGTTGGAAAAGCACTGTTTGTAATAATGAAAGTACTTCATCTACCACAGTTTCATTAGACAGATAAGCATCGTTAACAGTTTCGGCATTTAAAGAAAAAATATGATTTAAACCCTTTTTAGATGTGTCAAAATATAATACCGCTCCGAATAATTCATCTAAACGTTTTCTAAAAGATGCATATGTTGGATATTTGGCATTGCTATATTGCTGTACATTGGAAAGTACCGCTCTTACTGCAGCAGACTCTACAGTTAATGGCTGCTTCCATTTAAATGAAATATTAATGGTTTTAAATTGTTCTGTAGGTCTTATATAAAGCTGGACACCTTTGGCTAATTCAAAATGTTGAAACATGAAAAGAATTCCCCCTTTTTCTTTCTAGTGTTACTCATATACCTTTTCACTATACATCTTCTAATTATATCAATACAAACAAAAGGGACCAAACTTAATTGGTCCCTTTTTAATCGCTATATTTTTTATTATTAATTGGTAAATTCTAAGCAAAAATTTATCTTTTTCCTTTAATATAAGGAATACCGCTCGCTTTAGGAGCATTTGCTTTCCCTATAAATCCTGCTACTGCAAGAATAGTTAATGCATATGGTAAAATGTGCAAGTAATAGCTTGGAATCTGATCAATGTATGGTATTTGTCCACCAACGATACTTAAAGCTTGCGCAAATCCGAAGAAAAGTGCTGCTCCAAGTGCTCCTAGCGGATGCCATTTACCAAAAATCATGGCTGCAAGAGCCATAAATCCTTGTCCATTAATTGTAGTGTGACTGAACTCTCCTGAAATCGATTGAGCATATACAGCTCCACCAATACCAGCCAGCATACCAGAAATAATTACTGCAATGTATCGCATTTTCTTTACATTAACTCCCATTGTATCTGCTGCCATAGGATGCTCACCTACTGCACGAAGGCGAAGACCAAATGGAGTTTTGTAAATAACAAACCATGCTAGAATAGCTACTGCAACAGCTAAAATAGAAGTAGAGTAGACATCCTTAAATAACATTGGTCCGATGATTGGTATTTCACTTAAACCAGGAATATCAAAGCGTATAAAACGTTCTTGAATATAATCTGTTTGTCCTTTGTCATAGATCATTTTTACTGTGAACAATGCAATAGCGACACCTAACATATTAATCGCTACCCCAGAAATGGTTTGGTCTGCTCTAAACGATACAGATGCTACCGCATGTAGCAAAGCAAATATACCTGAAACAATCATGGCTGCAATAACTGCAACCCATGGTGTCATAGCGCCAAACGTACTAACGAAAGTCAGGTTAAAAATGATGGAAATAAAGGCACCCATAACCATCATACCTTCTAGACCAATATTAATTACACCAGATCTTTCAGAGAAAACTCCACCTATAGCAGTGAAAACTAAAGGGGCTGCATAGAAAATTGCTGATGGAACGATGAAATATAATACATCTAAAAAGCTCATTTAATTCGCCTCCTTTTTCTTACTAATCTTTTCAAGGAAATAGCGAATGACATATCCACAGGCAACGAAGAAAATAATAATCGCAATAACAATCGATACAATTTCTATCGGAACTCCTGCAGCGTTAGGCATATTAGTTGCTCCATATTTTAGAGATCCAAATAGTGTAGCACCAAAAATTACTCCTAGAGGTGTATTCGCCCCCAGTAAAGCCACGGCGATTCCATCAAACCCGATACCTGTGAAGGCACCTTTAGAACTTGCGTAACCAAATGTACCTAATGCCTCCATAGCACCAGCTAGACCGGCAAAAGCACCTGAGATAACCATAGATAAGATGATATTCTTAGAGACATTCATACCAGCATACTCTGAAGCATGCTTGTTAAATCCTACTGACTTCAATTCATATCCAGTAGTTGTTTTCTCTAAAATGAACCACATTAATAAAACCATTGCTAACGCAATAAATATTCCATAATGTAAACGAGAATAGTCTGTCATGCTTTGGAAGAAAGCAGACGTCAGTGAAGCGGTTGGTTTAATAGATTCCGTACTGTCGCCACCATCAGCAACGATTTTAATAAGCGCATTCGTTGTATGAAGTGCAATGTAGTTCATCATGATCGTTACTATTACTTCATGCACCTGAAGTTTTGCTTTTAATAATCCTGGTAGGAAAGCCCACAATCCTCCTGCAACGGCTGCAGCAAGTATTGCTAGTGGTAGATGTATGTACATTGGCAGATCAAATGCAATACCGACGTAAGCCGCTGCAAACCAGCCTACAAGTAATTGCCCCTCCACTCCAATGTTAAACAGCCCAGTGCGGAAAGCAAACGCCACCGCAAGCCCTGATAATAGGTATGGTGTTATTTGACGTACAGTTTCACCCATTCTATAGGCATCTCCAAATATACCTTCCCATAGCGCAGCGTATCCCAAGATAGGATCGTATCCGCTTATTAGCATGACAATCGCACCCACGATTAACCCTAGTATTACGGAAATAACAGGGACAAGTATATTTACTACTCTATTCGACATGCTCTACATCCCCCTGCTTCTTATCTTTTTCTCTTGTTTGTCCTGCCATTAATAGACCAAGCTCTTGCTCTGTCGTTTCTTTAGGTAAAAGAGAATCAACAATTTGTCCATCATATATAACAGCAATTCGATCCGATACGTTCATAACTTCATCAAGTTCAAACGACAGAAGTAAAACAGCTTTCCCTTTGTCTCTTTGTTCTATTAAACGCTGATGAATAAATTCGATTGCCCCTACATCTAAACCACGAGTAGGAAGCGCCGCGATCAACAATTCAGGGTCACGTATAACCTCACGACCGATAATGGCCTTCTGTTGGTTACCTCCTGATAATGCTCGAGCCAATGTATGCTCACCTTGTGTACGTACATCATATTCTTTAATAATTTTTTGCGCTAAGTTAGATACTTTTTTGTAATTTATAATTCCTCTTTTAGAGATAGGCTCTAAATAATAGGTTTGAAGAGCAATATTGTGACCAATTGGAAAATCTAAAACTAAACCATGTCTATGTCTATCCTGTGGAATATGTCCAACTCCCGCCTCTGTCACTTTACGAGGTTTTTTGTTTGTAATATCTATTCCATTTAGATTTATAGATCCACTCTTAGACTTACGAAGACCAGTAATTGCCTCAATTAGCTCGCTTTGACCATTTCCGTCAATCCCTGCTAAACCGAGAATTTCACCTTTGCGAACAGTTAAGTTTAACCCTTTAACCTTTTCAATACCTCTATAGTCTGTCACTATTAAGTCTTTAATGATCAATGCTTCTTCCTTAGGTTTAGCTTCGCCCTTAACTGTTTTAAATTCAACCTGACGTCCAACCATAAGCGATGCCAATTCGTTTGGATTTGTTTCTGCTGTTATAACAGTACCAATTCCTTTACCTTTACGAATAACCGTGACTCTATCCGACACATCCATAATTTCTTTAAGTTTGTGCGTTATTAAAATGATAGATTTACCTTCTTTAATAAGACGCTTCATAATTTGAATAAGCTCATTAATCTCTTGAGGAGTTAAAGAGGCTGTCGGTTCATCAAAAATTAGTATTTCAGCACCACGATAAAGCGTTTTCAAAATTTCTACCCGCTGTTGCATTCCTACGGAAATGTCCTCTATTTTTGCATAAGGGTCTACATTTAATCCGTAAGTTTCTGACAGTTGCTCTATTTTACGTGCAGCATCCTTAATATTTACGACACCGCCATTAGTTGGTTCGTTACCTAAAATAATATTTTCCGTAACTGTAAAGTTTTCCACTAGCATGAAATGCTGATGAACCATTCCAATTCCCAGGTCATTGGCAACGTTTGGGTCCGTAATTTTCACAGACTTACCTCTTACTTTTATGTCGCCTGCTTCTGGTTGATACAGACCGAATAATACGTTCATGAGAGTGGACTTTCCTGCTCCATTCTCTCCTAAAAGAGCATGTATTTCTCCCTTTTTCAATTGAAGGGTTATATTATCATTTGCTACGAAAGTTCCAAACTCTTTCCGAATGCCTAGCATTTCTATTACATAATCCAATGAATTTCACTCCCTACTTGAATACTAGTACTAAATTAATACAGGAAAGACTTTAAATATTTAAAATCTTTCGTCCATTAATTTAAAATATCATAAAGACCGAGCAAGTCGGCCTTTATGATGTTAAGTCAAATTATTCTACAGTTTCAGGAACTACGATTTCACCAGAAGCGATTTTTTTAGAATATTCTTCAATTTTCGCTAAAACATCCTCAGGAATAGCTCCACGTGAATCAGCAAGCTGAACACCTTCTTCTGCTAAACCGTAAGTAACCGTTTTACCACCTGGGAATTTCCCTTCCATTGTTTCTTTTGCAATGTTTTGTACTGCTACATCAACACGTTTTTGCATAGAAGTAAGCGTTACATTAGTGTCGCCAACTGCTCCTTCTTCGTATTGGTCAGAGTCAACTCCAATAACCCATACGTTAGCATCTTTATCTTTTGTTTTACGTTCTTTAGCTTCTGCAAAAACACCATTACCAGTTCCACCAGCTGCGTGGAAAATAATGTCTACGCCTGAAGAGTACATACGATTTGCTGTTGTTTTACCAAGAGCTGCATCGTCAAATTTACCAGTATACTGAACATCTACTTCAATAGTGTCATCAACTGCTTTAACTCCTGCAAGGAAACCTGCTTCAAAGCGTTCAATAACAGGAATTTCCATTCCACCAACAAAACCAATTTGTTTTGATTCAGACATTAATGCTGCTGCTACTCCAGCAAGGTAAGAACCTTCTTGTTCTTTAAACATTACAGAAGCAACGTTTGGAGCATCAACTACTGCATCAATAATTGCTAATTGAGCATCTTTTTGCTGTTCAGCAATTGTAGTGATAGGCTTTTCCATCAAGAAACCAATACCATAAACTATGTCGAAGTCACGACGAACTAAGTTAGTAATATTGTTGATATAATCTGCATCTGATTGTGATTGTAAATAATCGTAACCGCCATCGCCTTTTTTAAGACCATGCTCTTTACCGAATGCTTCAATACCTTCCCAAGCTAATTGGTTGAATGATTTATCATCTACTCCACCGACGTCTGTAACCATTGCGATTGATATGTCTGCTGTTTCTTCAGTTCCAGTACCAGCATTAGAACCTTCGTCTTTTTTTGTTTCCTCATCTTTAGAACCACATGCTCCAAGAATAGTACCAGCAGCTAAAACAAGTGATAAGCCTAAACCAAATTTACGTTTCGTCAACTTGAAAACCCCCATTATTTTTCTTCTTCTTAGCAGGAACTACTTTTTTACACCCTTTTCCGAACTACATGAAAGCTAAATTTGTCTGCTCGAAAATAATTTTTCGAATATAAAACTACACGATCATTCTCATCATAATGCAATTGTTTTAAAATCAGCAATGAAGTCTCTGGATCACAATTTAAGGTTGGTGAAGCTACTTCATGATATCCCACTGGATCAATGAAGGTAACCGCATGCGAAATCCTTATATCACCTGATTCCTCCAATGCTGTAAAAATAGAGCCTTCTTTTCTTATAAGAAAATCTGCCGGTAAATAATATTGTGGAACTTTATCGATACAATATACCACTGGTTCACCATCTGCAGTTCGGACCCGCTCCATTGTAACAACGGTCGTATCCTCCTCACACTGGAATCGTTTTGCATCATCTTCAGATGCTTCTGATTCCATTGAACTAAGGTAAATAGTACCAGGATCCATCCCTGCGTTTCTAATCATCGTCGAAACACTTGAGAGTTGTTCAATCCCTGATGTAAAAACAGGCTTTGAGTTAACAAAGGTTCCTACACCATGTCTTCTTACGATAATATTTTCTTCTTCTAGCACTCGCAGAGCTTCTCGTAAAGTTGCTCTACTTACCCCAAGAAGCTTGGCCAATTCAAATTCAGAAGGTAATTTCTCCTTTTCTTTGAAAATCCCTTTTTCAATGTCTTGTTTAAGACGATCGATTACTTGTAGGTATAAATGCCTTTGATCCATTTTTATTGTCATTTAAAACACCACCATTATGAAGAGATCAGACCTCTGATGTAAAACTTTCCTACTAATCAGTACATACTATACCACTTTTAATCTTTTAAATAAATACTTTATTTACGAAATTCTTATTTGTTTTTACGTTGTTAATACATAAATGTAATCATTTTGTCATAATATATCTCTTAATGTGTGATACTAATTGATAAAAACCCTTGAAAACACTGAATTTTGTCAGTGTTTTAAATTGCTTCACATCGTAGTAAAAAAAAGGAATTATATATAAAAATTACATTCAAAATTTAGTAATAAATTTTATTTAGCCTTACTGTTTTAAATCTTTAAAAATCAAATTTTTCTTAGAAGCATTTTACATTTACCAACTTTTGGTAGTCACCTTCCAGGAATGCACGATAACCCCTCTGCTTTGCTTACGCATGTTTGTAATGTCTTGAAAAATAAATTATTTATTCTCTAGTAATTAAAAAAAGATAATCGAGTATAGAACTTCTCGATTATCTTTAGTATGTTTGCATATGTTAATTCTCATAAATGGTTAGCACATTTTTTACAATGGATCTTGGTCGTAATCTTGTTTTGATATTAACACTTGTCTTGGTTTACTTCCTTCGTATGGTCCTACGATTCCACCCATTTCAAGCTGATCAATAATACGTGCAGCCCTAGAATATCCAACACGGAAGCGTCTTTGGATCAATGAAACTGAAGCTGTTTGCATTTCCATGACTAGTTGGGCAGCGTCATCATACAGTTCATCTCGATCTAACTGCTCCTGCGATTCTTCCACTTCATCTGGAATCATTTCCTCTTGGTAGTTTGCCTTTTGCTGCTCAATTACAAAATCGACAATTCTCTCTACTTCGGCATCTGACAAATAGGCGCCTTGTACACGAACAGGCTTAGAGCTGCCAGCTGGTAGGAAGAGCATATCCCCTCTACCTAGAAGTTTTTCTGCTCCACCCATATCCAAAATAGTTCTCGAATCTATGGAAGAAGATACCGCAAATGCAATTCTTGAAGGTATATTAGCTTTAATGATTCCTGTAATAACATCCACACTTGGTCGTTGTGTCGCTATTATCAAATGGATTCCAGCTGCACGGGCCATTTGAGCGAGTCGTGTGATAGAATCCTCTACATCACTTGAAGCTACCATCATCAAATCAGCTAGCTCATCGACTATCACTACAATAAATGGAAGTTTAGGATGCTTCTCTTCATTTTCTTCATTCCATTTTTCTATATGGTCGTTGTAGCCTTGGATATTTCTCGTCCCTGTATGGGAAAATAAGTCATATCTTCTTTCCATTTCAGAAACAATTTTTTTCAATGCCTGGGATGCTTTTCTTGGATCCGTAACTACGGGTGCTAACAAATGGGGAATTCCATTATAGACGTTAAGCTCAACCATTTTTGGATCAATCATCATCATTTTAACTTCATGCGGTTTTGCTCGCATCATAATGCTTGTTATAATCCCGTTTATACAAACACTTTTCCCGCTACCTGTCGAACCGGCAACAAGTAAATGAGGCATTTTGTTTAATTCGGCTAATACTGCCTGTCCGGTAACATCACGACCAAAACCTATTAATAGTTTTTGGCTTGGCTTATTATTCTCTTTTGCCTCTAGTACTTCTCGTAAGCTTACGATTGCCACTTCTTTGTTTGGTACTTCTATCCCTATAGCAGACTTCCCTGGGATTGGAGCTTCAATTCGGATATCTCTAGCCGCTAAAGCAAGTGCTAAATCATCGTGAAGACTTACGATTCTACTAACCTTCACTCCTACGTCAGGAAGTACCTCATACTTAGTAACTGCAGGCCCTAAATGGACTTGCATGACTTTTGCCTTTACCCCAAAGCTTAAGAAGGTTTGCTCGAGCTTTTTAGCATTAGCTTGAATTGCATTTAACTCTCCACTTTGATCATTGTGCTCTGGAGAATCTAATAGATTAATACTCGGTAACTGATAATCTTCGTTTTCCAGTTCATCCGCATCCATATTAATCTCAATAGGTTCTGTTGGTTCTGTCGATTCATTTGTCTCATCTTTTCTTGTGATTCTCTCTGTAAAAGCAGAGATAATCGGAGAAGATGGGATTTCTGGTTCTTCTTGTGGCGGATGATTGGAGTCAAGTATGGTAACAGCTTGCTCCGACTCTTCTTGTACTGCATCTTTACGAGATCTGCGCGAAACCTTCTTCTGCTCCGTTGAAGGCTTTTTCTTTTCAGCTTTTGGTCGGTTCTTAAAGCTTTCAGCCATCTTAGGAGATACTTCTACCAAATAAGGTACAAGTGCTTTTCCTGTCAAAAGAACGATACCAATTAATAAGAGTAGCCAGCTAATAACTTTTGCACCAGCAGAGTCAAACAACACATGGAATGAGGCAAACAGAATAGCCCCAATCATACCTCCACCTAGAGAACTACTTCTATTCGTAATACCTCCACTTTCTACTAAGACCCTGTAGCTTTCCCTTAGAACAGAGTTCGTCATCAGTGCCTTGCCCTCAAACAGTTGCTCAAAAAGTGCTAAATGACTAAATATTAGTAAGCTGCTTAAAATAAAGGCTCCACTTAATAACAAGCGATGATTCCACGGTGGAAAGGATTGTTTGATCATTATAATAAGAGCATAAATAACGAACATAAATGGTATCGCGATATGCCAATTTCCAAATAAAAAATACCCAATATAAGCGAGTACTTCTCCAACTAAGCCATATTCAAAGAATGAAATAACTGCGATTCCCAATATGAGAAGCCCTATTATTTCAAACATTAAAGGATGAAGGGATTTCTTCTTACTTTTATTTTTGTTAACTTTTTTCTTTGTTTTCTTCTTTGCCAAGAATATCACCTGCTTTGCATTAAGTATTCTCTATTAGGATGTCCCTAACAGGTAAAATATAACAGCTTAAAAAGATAAAAAAGATTTCCTTCCACTGGGGAAAGGAAATCCTGATTTTTAGATATCAATATTCCATGATAATTGGAATAATCATCGGACGTCTCTTCGTTTGTTGGAATAAATATGAATTTAGCGTATCACGGATTTCTTGTTTAATGTTTGTCCATTCAAACGTTTCTTTATTCACATATTTTTCAACAATTGTTCTTACTAGTTTAGCTGACTCGTCCATCAACTCTTCTGATTCTCTTACATATACAAACCCTCTAGAAAGAATCTCAGGCCCTGATGCTATTTTCTTTTGTGCACGGTTAAGTGTAATTACTACAATGAATATTCCATCTTGAGATAATAGCTTACGATCTCTTAAAACAATATTCCCTACGTCTCCTACACCAATGCCATCGATCAGGACGTTACCTGCTTGTACTCTTCCACTCATTCTTATCTTCCCATTTTTATATTCCACGATGTCGCCTTTATCAGCAATAAAGATTTCTGACTTAGACATCCCGATATCTTGGGCTAACTTAGAGTGAGCAATAAGCATACGATATTCCCCTTGAATTGGGATAAAGTATTTAGGCTTTGTTAAATTTAACATCATTTTTAAATCTTCTTGACTTCCATGCCCAGATACATGGACATTTTTACTGGAAGTCAACACTTTGGCACCAGCCTTGGCAATCAGGTTCATCGTATTAAATACGCCAACCTCCATACCTGGTGATGGTGTAAATGTTATTAACACGGTATCTGTATCTTTAATCTTAATATCTTTATGATGCTTACGTACCATTTTCTCTAAAGCTTCTAAAGGTTCTCCTTGATTACCAGATACAATGATTACTATTTGTTCATCGTTATACTTAGAGATTTCCTTTATAGGTATGATTGTGTCCTCTGCCACCGTAAAGTAACCTAGGTCTAATCCTATAGCAAAGATATTTTCCAAGCTTTTACCTGCAATAGCTACTTTTTTTCCTGTTTCCGTTGCTTTGTCTAGCACTTGTTGAATTCTTATAAAGTTGGATGCATATAAAGATACTAGAATACGACCTTTAGCAGCGTGGAATGTTTCAGATAATTGGTTTTCGATTACTGCCTCTGATGTTGTGTGTCCGGGTCTTTCTGCTTCTGTTGAATCAGACATTAATATAAATACGCCTTCTTCACCCAGGCCAGCCATTTTAGCAATATCAGGACGGTACTTCCCTCTAGCAGACTGATCAAATTTAAATTCACCAGTATGCACAATTGCACCTTCAGATGTATGGAATACGATACCTAAAGAGTCTGGAATACTGTGTGTGGTATGAAAGAAAGTTACGTGTGTGTTTTGGAAGTTCATACGACTTTTGTTTGTAACTTCAAAGTACTTTATTTGTTGTTTAACTGGCATAGCCTTTACATGCGTTTTTGCTAAAGCAATCGTCAGCTTAGATCCATATACAGGCGCCTGAATCTTTTGCAGTAAGTAAGCAATAGAACCAATTGCGTCTTCATGTCCATGCGTCAAAAATATTCCTTTAACACGATCCTTGTTTTCTTCTAAATACGTAATATCTGGAATAACTATATCGATTCCTAACATTTCGTTTTCTGGGAACATAAGTCCACTATCTACTATAAATATTTCATCGTCTATTTCTACTACGTACATTGCTTTTCCTATTTCACCAACTCCGCCGAGCGGTATAATACGTATAAGTTCATTTTTAGCTTTTACCAATTCTTTTCCTCCTAATTGTTAACCCGACCAACATCCACTATTTTTTATTATATCGGACGTCACCGTTTCACACAAATAAAAAAAGCTGAAGTTAGAACTCCAGCTTCTCATATCATTATTTCGTTTCCAAAAATTTATCCCAAACACGATCATAATCTAGCTTTTCTTCCTTGTTCATCTCAACTAAAGGAAGTCTCAAGGAGCCAACCTCTACGCCAATTTTAGAAAGTGCATATTTTACAACTACAGGATTCGGATGTTGAAATAATGCCTTTATGACTGGCAAGATTTGTTGATGGATTTTAGCAGCTTTAGCATGTTCCCCTTGGTGAAACTGCTGTATCATTTCCTGCATTTCGTTACCAATAACATGAGAAGCGACTGAAATAATTCCTTTCCCCCCAATTGAAAGTAAAGGTAAGGTTAAGCCGTCGTCCCCGCTGTACACAAGGAAATCCTCATTTGTTCCAGCTAAGATTTTGGTCATCTGATCCAGGCTGCCACTAGCTTCTTTTACAATTTGAATGGATGGTATCTTACTAAGAGAAATAATCGACTCTGGCTCCAAATTGACTACTGATCGCCCAGGGATATTATAAACAACAATAGGAAGCGTAGTAGCTGAAGCAATAGCCTCAAAATGGGCAATCATTCCTCGTTGATTAGGCTTATTGTAATAAGGAGTCACTATCATCAAAGCATCTACTCCGAGCGATTCCGCCTTTTGCGAAAGCTCAATAGATGCAGCTGTATTATTGCTACCAGTACCAGCAATGATTGGTACTCTTTTATTAACCTTTTCCACTACAAATTGTATAAGTTCTAATTTCTCATTTGTTGATAATGTCGGAGATTCTCCAGTCGTACCACTAACTACAAGAGAATCAGTTCCATTCGAAAGCAAGTGCTCAATAAGTATTTCAGTATTATGATAGTCAATAGAACCGTCTGAACTAAACGGTGTAACCATTGCTGTAGAAACATTTCCTATATTCATTCAACCACACCTCTTATTTAATTCTCTATATTTAATAGAAAAGCGCAGGCGCCTATGTCTGCCCCGACAGGCAAATGGGGAAATGCGAGGAGGCAGTTCCTCAGCCACCGCAGTATTTTCCCATTTGATCCCGAGGGGCAAGGCGCCGGAGCTAGACAATAAGAAAAGCGCAGGCGCCTATGTTTGCCCCGACAGGCAAATGGGGAAATGCGAGGAGGCAGTTCCTCAGCCACCGCAAACGTTTTAGTTTGCGACGAGCAGCTTATATCCATTTGACCTGTGGAGCAAGGCTGCTAGCGCTTTTCCAAATGAATAGAGAAAAAACTCTCTCTAAAAATCTAAATATATTTAATGGAGTATATTTTATCATTATTAAAGGCAAGCGGTGCCACAAGTAGGGATAAGAGAAAGCTTAACACCACAACCACTTGGAAGTGATGGGTGGTTCCTTATCGATCCCCCCACAAACAAGCGACCTCTTAGATAAGCTAAAAACTATTCTTGCTTACAATATTTTCTCTTCGATTAATGCTTCAGCAATTTGAATGGAGTTTAGAGCAGCACCTTTTAATAGGTTGTCAGAAACAATCCACATATGGAAACCATATTCATTAGAAGGATCTTTTCTAATACGTCCAACGAAAACTGCATCTTCATCTTCTGAGAAATAAGGCATCGGGTATTGTTGCTCATTCGGATTATCTTGAAGAACAATTCCCTCTGCTTCAGATAACAATTGTTTAATATCAGAAACGGATACGTTCTCTTTATCTACCTCTATATACACCGATTCAGAGTGTCCTGTTACAACAGGCACCCTTACACAGGTAGCGGCAATCGAAAGTTCCGGAAGAGACATAATTTTTTTTGTTTCATTCATCATTTTGTGCTCTTCAAATGTAAAACCATCTTCATTAAAGACATCAATTTGAGGAATTACGTTACCTGCAATTGGATAATGCTTCTCCGCACTTTTTACAGGTAAAACTTCAGGATTTGGTTGTCTTTCTATTATTCTCTCACTTTGAGCTGTCAATTCTTGAATAGCTGCAGCCCCAGCTCCTGATACTGCTTGATAAGTCGAAACGATGACCTTTGATAGCCCATAATGCTTACGAATTGGTTCTAATGCAACAACCATCTGAATAGTAGAACAATTAGGATTAGCAATAATCCCTTGTTGCTCATTTAAAGCATATTTATTCACTTCTGGTACTACTAGCGGAACATCCGGATCCATTCGAAATGCGCTCGTATTATCTATTACTATAGCGCCTCTCTTACTAGCTTCCTTAGCCAATGCTTTTGAAATAGAGCCCCCCGCAGAAAAAAATGCTATATCAACACCTTCGAAAGCTTCTGGTGTAGCTTCTTCTATTGTATAAATTTTCCCGTCAATATCAATCTGTTTTCCTGCAGACTTTTTGGAAGCTAATAGCTTCAAGGTAGAAAAAGGAAAGCTTCTCTTAACTAGTTGCTCTATAATTTTTTGACCTACAGCACCTGTAGCTCCTACAATAGCTGTTGTATAATTTTTTGACATGCAAAGCTCTCCTCTCAAAAATCAAAACATATTGGCGATATTGTATCATAAATTAAATAATAATACACTATTTTTAATATTTATAATTGATAGGCAATGAGTAAAGGCTGAATTTGCTTTGCATTTATTGCGTGTTCAACAGTAGGTACAATTTTTGTGAAATCTGCAATTAAAGAATTAGGTTTTTTATATGGATTGTCTTGACCAAAGGGGATAAAATAAATATTTTTTGTAGTGAGCAGCTTCATAATATTCGTTCCATTTAAGCCTAATGCATCGTTTGTGGATATACCTAGCACCACAGGCTTACCATTACGCAAGGTGGCCTTTGCAGCCATTAATACAGGTGAGTCTGTTTGTGCATTAGCTAATTTACTTATGGAGTTACCCGTCATTGGTGCAATAACCATACAGTCTAGTGGATTAGTTGGACCAAAAGGCTCTGCCTCTACTATCTTGGAAACTACCTTATTGCCACTAGCTGCCTCTATTTTTTCTACCCACTCTTCTCCAGTACCGAAACGAGTAGCAGCTGTTAAAACTGAAAAAGTGATGATTGGCACAACTGTCGCACCAACATCCGTAAATTGCTTAATCATTGGTATCACTTCCTCATACGTACAATGAGAAGCGGTGATTCCTAGACCAATACGTAGACCTTCTAACACTATTTTTCCTCCTCTAAAAAGCAAGATGCTTCAAAACAGACCTGGCAAGTAATTGTCCTGCATCTTGCGGAAAGTACATACCTGGCAAGCTGGTGGAGAGACTGTAATTCAGAGGGATGTTATTTTCGTTATCCAAGAGACAGCCTGGATTGGAGGCGAGGTCAAAAACTCGATTGAAAGAGGCTGCATTTTCATTCTTTAACCATTTGGTAGGGATTGTATTAACCAGATAGGTGTCCTCACCTTGCTGGTCCAAAACATTATCTAGGGTTACTATTTGATAGCCAGAGCTTTTAGCTTCGTAAAGTTGAAGCTCCGATCTAACAGAGATAATAACCTCGGCTCCCAAATGATGCAAAGCAAGTGCTAATCTTTTACCTACCCTTCCGTATCCGGTAATGATGAATTTTTTGTTATAAATTGCTTGTTTTTCATATAAGTAAAAATAATTGATAAAGCCCTCAGCAGTGAGGTTGGCATTTTCCCAAATCCATTCTTCGTCCTCTAAATAATAAAAGGGCTGAATAGTATCTTTTCTAGATTCCCTATCAATGCTTTCGTTTGTTTTACCTATAAAAAGGGTTTGACAACTGGGAGGCAATTCCAAGGAGCAATCTGTTTGGATTGGTTGAATCGGTAAAAAAATAACCTCTGGTTCATATGCAAAAATAGTTTCTCTGAGTTCTGTATCCCATGTCATCGTTGGATACAATTGAGTATCTAAATAGTCAGACACAGATTGTTGCAAAAAATTTAAGCGTGGGTCTGTTCCGATAATAGCAATTTTTTTCTTCATGGGTATACACTTGTTTCTATCGAAGAGTCAGTTTCATTGAACAAAATTCGATCTTTACCAATAAGAATTATTTCTTCCCAGGATATAAACTCTTTTCTCCTAGGAGCTTTATTGGATTGAAAAAAAGATGAAGATTTTTGATATAATTCAAACCCAAGTATTTTACCCGTTTGTGGATTAAATAATAATTCAGTGTCTGCCAGCCTTCCATATCTCGATCCATCTTTCACTTGAATAAGCTCTTTTTCTGCAAGTTCCGAAAGTAACAATCTGTCCCCTCCTCATTTAATCTCTACTTATGTATATGCCATCTTTAAAACAAAGTGAATTAAAAACCCATTAAAATAATGGGCTACTAGCGTAACTACAGGGGAGGATATAAAAATTCTTAAATCAGAGAGTAGAATTGATTTTTCGCACCATCCGGACGCTTTCCTCGGGGTGAGCGATAAGCCATCACCCATCCCATAGGAGTCGCCGTATGGCGCTCCAATCAATAAATGGAACAGCTTTAGCATCGATCGTTAAATAACCTGAATAACTGTCACCAACCCCAATTTCATAACTATTTATGTTCTTAATAGCCATTTGAAAGTTCCTGTGTTTATGTTTACAGTCACTTATAAAAAATTGTTAATCTAAACAACCAATAACTTTAACAAAGCTTTTAAAAAAATAAAAAAGACGTCGATTAACACTCGACGTCTTTAGGCATAATTACAGAAATAGCAGGCTTATGAGAGAATATTTCTTTTGTAAGGTCCATTACGGACTCCAAAGTAACTTCATCAATTGAATCGCTTACTTCATCTAATGAGCGATGCTTGCCATATAATAATTCATTTTTACCGTTTCTGTTCATCCTAGAGTTTGAGCTTTCCAGTCCTAACAAAAGGTTTCCTTTAAGCTGTTCTTTAGCGTTTGAAACTTCTGTCTCCGTAAAGCCGTGCTCCAAGACAGTTTGAATCGTTTCATTAATAGAGCTCTTTAATTCTTCTAATTGATTGCAAGAGGTTCCGCCATAAATGGCAACAACTCCCGTATCTTCATATGACGAATGATATGAGTAAATAGAATAGGCTAGCCCTTTTTCTTCTCGAATTTCTTGGAAAAGTCTTGAGGACATGCTTCCACCAAGTATATTATTCAACACTACAAGACTGTATATATTGTCCGCCTTCACACTAAGCCCAGGATAAGCTAAACATAAGTGGGCTTGCTCTGTATCCTTATGGCTTTCCGTATACACAGGTTTAATAACAGGTGTGCTAAATTGTGCCACCTCTAAGATTGGTTGCTTAAAATCACCAAACAATGACTCTATATAGCCTAATAGATCCTCAGAAATGTTTCCTGCTACTGAAATTACAATATTTCTCGGTGTGTAGTGTTTTTCCATATAAGATATGATGGATTCCCTTGTAAATGTATTTAATGTATCTTCGGTTCCTAATATAGGAGCACCTAAAGGATCATTTGGGAACATAGCCTGCCATAGATACTCATGTACGATATCATCAGGGGTATCTTCTACCATTTTGATTTCCTCTAATACTACTTGTCGTTCTTTATCTAATTCGATTGGATCGAATGTGGAGTTAAAAAACATATCTGAAAGTATTTCAACAGCATATTTTGCATGGTGATCGAGAACCTTTGCATAGTAGCAAGTATTTTCTTTTGAAGTAAAGGCGTTAATATTTCCACCAATTCGATCGAACTCTTCAGCGATTTGTCTTGCTGTTCTAGTATTAGTGCCTTTAAATAACATATGCTCAATAAAATGAGTTAACCCATTTTCCTCTGGCAATTCATATCTTGATCCAGCCTGAACCCATATGCCTACTGCAACAGATCGCACATGTGGAATATGCTCATGCACTATACGCAACCCATTCTTACACGTTTTCTTCTTTATCAATATAGCACCTCTATCTAATCTATTCATTTATTTTTTATTTGTAGCGCAAGCAGCCTTGCCCCTCGGGGTCAAATGGTTAAAAGCTCCGGTGGCTGAGAACTGCCTCCTCGCTTTTTTCCATTTGCCTGTCGGGGCAGAGACAGGCGGTTGCGCTTTTCTTAATGGCTAGCTCCACCGCCTTGCCCTCGGGGTCAAATGGGAAAATACTGCGGTGGCTGTAGAGCTGCCTCCTCGCATTTTCCATTTGCCTGTCGGGGCAGTAATAGGCGCCTGCGCTTTTCTATTATGTCTAGCTCCACCGCCTTGCCCCTCGGGGTCAAATGGTTAAAAGCTGTGGTGGCTGTGGAGCTGCCTCCTCGCTTTTCTCCATTTGCCTGTCGGGGCAGTGATAGGCGGTTGCGCTTTTCTTTGGTTATTTAAAAAAGTTGCCGTAGATTGGATCTACGGACAACCTTTTGTTTACGTATATTTTAATTATTAGTTATCTTGTTGTTCTGCGCGTTCTTTTTCTTCTTTAATTACTACTTTACGAGATAAGTTAACGCGGCCTTGGTTGTCAATTTCAATAACTTTTACTAAAAGCTCGTCGCCAAGTTTCAGAACGTCTTCTACGTTTTTCGTACGTTCTTCTTGAATTTCAGAGATATGAAGCAAGCCATCTTTACCGTTGAAGATTTCAACAAATGCACCGAATTTTTCAATACGTTTCACTTTTCCTAAGTAGTATTCTCCTACTTTAGCTACACGCACGATGTCTTCAATAATTTGTTTTGCACGAGCAATCATTTCTTCATCTGCTGAAGCGATATAAATTGTACCATCTTGCTCTGTATCAATTTTTACGCCAGTTTCATCAATGATTTTGTTGATTTGTTTACCACCCGGTCCGATAACATCGCGGATTTTGTCTGGATTAATCTTAATAACTGTAATTTTTGGTGCATATTTAGATAAGCTTTGGCGTGGCTCACCAATAGTAGCAAGCATACTTTCTAAAATTTGCATACGTCCAATTTTAGCTTGCTCAAGAGCTTCCTCTAAAATCGTTTTAGATAATCCGTCTATTTTGATATCCATTTGAAGTGCTGTAATCCCTTTAGAAGTACCTGCTACTTTAAAGTCCATATCCCCAAGGTGATCTTCCATTCCTTGAATATCAGTTAGGATTGTGTAATGCTCTCCTTTTTTAACAAGTCCCATTGCTATACCAGCAACTGGAGCTTTAAGTGGAACACCTGCATCCATCATAGCAAGGGTAGAAGCACAAATACTCGCTTGTGAAGTAGAACCATTTGATTCTAACACCTCAGCAACTAAGCGAAGTGTATACGGGAAATCATTTTCGTCTGGAATAACTGCTTCTAATGCACGTTCACCTAAGGCACCATGACCAATTTCACGACGACCAGGAGCACGGATTGGACCAGTTTCACCCACACTGAATTGTGGGAAATTATAATGGTGCATAAAGCGTTTAGATTCCTCTAAGCCAATACCATCAATAATTTGCACATCACCAAGCGGTCCTAATGTACAAATACTCAAAGCTTGAGTTTGTCCACGTGTGAATAGACCAGAACCATGCGTACGAGGTAAAACGCCTACTTCAGAAGATAATGGACGAATTTCAGCTACACCACGACCATCCGGACGTACTTTTTCTTCTGTGATCAAGCGACGCACTTCTTCTTTAACCATAGCATCCAGAATTTCACGCACTTGTTTCAACGTTTCATCTGTTGCTTCTTTTTCTTTATATTGCTCTAACACTTCATTTTTCACTTCAGATATTGCATCTTCACGAGCATGCTTTTCTTGTACTTGGATAGCTTGTACTAGCTTAGCTTCGCATAGTTCTTTAATTTCACCAAAAAGTTCTTTGTCTAGTTCAAATAAAGGAATGTCTTTTTTCTCTTTGCCGATTTCTGCAACAATTTTTTCTTGGAATTCAATCAATTTTACGATTTCACTATGACCAAACATAATTGCTTCTAAAACGACTTCCTCAGAAACCTCTTTAGCTCCTGCTTCTACCATGTTAATCGCATCTTTTGTTCCAGCTACAGTTAAATCTAAAATACTCTTTTCCATTTGGTCTACCGTTGGGTTAATGATGAACTCATCCCCTATTAGGCCTACCTGAACACCTGCAATCGGTCCATCAAACGGAATGTCGGATACACTTAGTGCTAAAGAAGAACCTAGCATTGCAGCCATCTCAGAAGAACAGTTTTGGTCTACTGACATAACAATAGAGATTACCTGAACTTCATTACGGAAGCCATCCGGGAATAATGGGCGAATTGGACGGTCGATTAAACGGCTTGTTAAAATCGCTCTTTCAGAAGGACGACCTTCACGCTTAATAAACCCACCAGGAATTTTACCAACGGCATATAATTTCTCTTCATAGTTCACTGTTAATGGAAAGAAATCTAAATTCTTTGGTTGTTTAGATGCAGTCGCTACGGATAATACGCTAGTATCACCATATCTTACTAGAACTGCCCCATTCGCTTGTTTTGCAAGTTGTCCAATTTCTACTTGCAATGGACGGCCTGCCCATTCGTGTGTAAATACTTTCTTTTCACTCATTAATCTGGACTCCTCTCAACTTCAAAAAACTTCTTTTTAATTAGCTATAATAAATTTTTCGACAATCCTAAGAAAGATTCCTTCTCATTAGAAGTGCACACTTTCACAAATCATCTACTATTTCTATACAACTTGAAATATAACGCAGTCTAATGTTTAGCGCGCTATAGTGGTTATATGTATCATAAGTAGTGTATCAAAAATATCGGAACTATGCGAAATATTTTACTAAAAAAACAGAAATTACTTGCTAATACTAATATATAATATTTTCCCTAATATATTAAAATTTATACCAATAGAAAAAGCGGGATAAATCCCGCTTTCCTAGGTGTATCTTATCGACGTAAACCAAGTTTTGCGATTAGTTCACGGTAACGTTGTACTTCGTTTTCACGTAAGTATTTTAATAAGTTACGACGACGTCCAACCATTTTGAATAGACCACGACGTGAGTGATGATCTTTCTTATGTGTACGTAAATGTTCGTTTAAAGAGTTAATCTCTTCTGTAAGGATTGCGATTTGAATATCTGCAGATCCTGTATCGCTTTCGTGAGTTCTGTACTCAGCGATTAGTTCATTTTTGCGTTCTTGTGTAATTGCCATGTAGGTTTCCTCCTAATATTCTTAATATCCCCTGTTCCTGAGCAATCGTTGGAGAATCGAAAAAGCCAAGGAAAGGTTAAGTACATTTTGTACTTATAAAGAATAGCATAATCTGTTAAGTGAAGCAACTTTTATAGACGCTTCTTCTCCAAACATAGTAGCAGTTTGTCTGAAACATTTGGTTCAAAAATTATAATTTGAAGTAATCAATAGCAACTTGCTTATCCTTGCCGATTTGTTCTTTAAGCTCTACAATTCCACTGAATTTTTGCTCCGCACGTATGCGCTTGTACCAATGGACTGCCACTTCTTCACCATAAATAGATTGGTCAAAGTTAATGATATGTACTTCAATAGACAATTTTTTTTCATCCGGATTATTGAATGTAGGCTTATATCCTACATTACACACTCCCTCATACCATTGTTCCTGCACGCGTATCTTCACTGCGTAAACACCTATAGCCGGTATAAACTGACCTTCTTTTGGTTGTATATTAGCAGTAGGAAAATCAATCGTTCTTCCGCGCTTATCACCATGTACCACGACGCCTGTAAGCATAAATGGGCGACCTAAAAGTTCTTTTGCGTCTTCCACGTTACCTTCTTTAAGTGCTCCACGTATTCTGGTAGAACTAATTTTATCGCCTTCCATTTCTTGTTTACCTACTACAGAAACAGAGTACTCTCCAGCAGAAAGATCCGCCATATCCTTCATTGTCCCTTTACCAAAAGCACCAAAAGAAAAATCAAAGCCAGCAGTAACATGCTTTACATTAGCTCGTTTAATGAAAGATTCTATAAATTCAACTGGAGTTAGCTTTGCAAAGTCAGATGTAAATCTCACTACAAACAGTGTATCTACGTTCATTTGTTCCAAAATATCGATTTTCTGCTCCAAGGGAGTTATATAAAATACCTGTTCCTTCCTTCCACCTAAAACAAGAGAAGGATGTGGATCAAATGTCATTACAGCTGTTTTTAAATTCATTTCATTCCCTTTGACCAAGGCTTCTTGAATGACAGCTCGATGACCTAAATGAACACCATCAAAAAAGCCGATTGCTAGGGAAAATCCTTCATTGTTCTTTATGTTATATAAATGGTTTGGATAAGATAAATGATAAACGTTCATATTATACTCCTTTTTCTGATGAAAACATTTTTTCTGGTTTCATCATACCATTTTTTGTTGGATGTTTAATATAAACTGCAACTGGTTGCCCTTCCTCTGTAAAAACAACTTTGTCATTGGTATCGAGGAGAGGATGTAACTCTAAGACGGCTCCATTCGCAATCCATTTCTTTAACGACTCATCCATTTCTTCAGATGGCCATTTCGCGAGTGCATGCTTAATAGGTAATATATTGTTATCCAATACATCCTCTTCCAAAGCTTCTTGTACCTCTTGAAGGGTTAAACAATGTGACTTAGTAAAATTCCCTGATGCTGTACGAACAAGTGAAGACATATGTGCAGGATAACCTAAAAGTTCACCTATTTGTACTGCAAGTGTACGTATATATGTACCTTTACTGCAACCAATTTCTATTTGAAAGGAAATTTCTTGACCTGAAAAAAGATCATCTTCATCTAAAAGATTTAAATAATGTATAGTCACCTGTCTACTAGGTCGCTCTACCTCTTTACCTTCGCGGGCATATTCATATAACTTTTTACCATTCACTTTAACCGCAGAATACATTGGAGGAGTTTGAGTAATCTGTCCAGTCAGCTGTTGAAGGACACTTTTTATTTGATCAATAGAGAATTGTTTTTCACTTGAATCTACCTTTACTACGTCACCATCTGCATCCTCAGTAGTTGTAGATGATCCTATCGTTACAGTAGCTACATAGGTTTTTCCTTCATTCATTATATACTCGGATACTTTAGTAGCTTGACCAAGACAAATTGGCAATACACCTTCTACACTTGGATCTAATGTTCCTGTATGGCCAATCCGTTTCATCTTCAATATTTTGCGTAATTTAAAAACGCAGTCATGTGAGGTCATTCCTTTTTCTTTCCATAAAGGCAATATTCCTTCATACATCATGCTCACCCCATTTTTCAAAAATACACGAAAGAAGTCTGCTCAATTTAAGCAGACTTCTTTGTATTATGTGTTATTCCTCATTTGAAGAAGATTGGTTAATCTGTCTTAATAGATTATCGATACGATTTCCATATGCTGCAGATTCATCAAACTCAAATAATAATTCTGGCGTTACACGTAATCTAATACGCTGTCCTATTTCCGAACGTATGAAGCCTTTAGCTTTTTCTAAAGCTCTTAAGGTATCGTTACGGTCTCCATCTAGTACGGTAATATAAATAGTCGCTTGTTGCAGGTCTCCTGTAACTGCTACATCTGTAACTGTTACAAATCCTATACGAGGATCCTTTAATTTACGTCCTATGATTTCACCTAACTCTTTTTTCATTTGTTCGGCAACTCGGTTCGCACGCATTGACATAATTGCTACACCTCATTTTCATCATAAATATTCTTTGTTGATTTCAATACATTCCCATTCAGGGTTAGATTCTAAAAACCTAATGGCCATCACTAGCTCGCGTTCGACCGCACGCTTGTCAGAAGCAATGGCAACTATTCCAACTTTGGTACGTTGCCACACATCCTGGTGATCTAACTCTGAAACAGAAACATTAAATTTTTGTTTGGTTCTAGTGAGCATACGTTGTAAAACTGCTCTTTTTTCTTTCAATGAATGTGCAGTAGGAATAAGAAATTCACACTCTGCATAGACAATCATTAGCGTTTAATTTCTTCCATAATGTAAGCTTCGATAATATCGTTTTCTTTTACATCATTAAAGTTTTTAATCGTTATCCCACACTCGTAGCCTTTTGCAACTTCTTTTGCATCGTCTTTAAAGCGTTTTAACGTATCTAATTCACCTTCAAAAATAACGATACCATCACGAATTACTCGCACTCCGCTATCACGTGTAATTTTACCTTCTGTTACATAGGATCCTGCGATAGTTCCTACTTTAGAAACTTTAAAGGTTTCACGAATCTCTGCTTGACCAATGATTTTCTCTTGGAATTCTGGATCCAATAGGCCTGTCATTGCAGCTTCGATTTCTTCAATTACTTTGTAGATAATACGGTGAAGACGAATATCAACACCCTCTTGTTCTGCTGCACGTTTAGCATTTGTATCTGGACGAACGTTAAATCCAATTACAATTGCATTGGAAGCAGCTGCAAGACTAATGTCTGATTCAGTAATTGCTCCTGCACCCGTGTGGATAATACGTACATTTACACCCTCAACTTCGATTTTCATAAGTGAAGCTGCCATCGCTTCCACAGTACCTTGAACGTCTGCTTTAACAATTAGGTTAAGTTCTTTCATTTCACCTTGTTTCATTTGATCAAACAAGTTATCTAATGTTACTCGTGATTTTTCAGAGCGTTGGCTCACTTGAGCATGAGAAGCACGCGTTTCCCCTACTTGACGAGCAGTTTTTTCATCTTCAAATACAACGAAACGGTCTCCTGCTTGTGGTACTTCGTTTAATCCTGTAATTTCCACAGGAGTAGAAGGACCTGCCTCTTTCACACGACGACCTAAATCATTGACCATTGCACGAACACGCCCAAAAGCATGCCCTACTACAATTGGATCTCCAACTTTTAATGTACCATCTTGAACTAATAACGTTGCAACAGAACCTCTACCTTTGTCTAATTGAGCTTCAATTACTGTTCCTAAAGCAAGACGTTTTGGGTTAGCTTTAAGCTCAGCAACCTCAGAAACAAGTAGAACCATTTCAAGTAGGTTGTCGATACCATCACCTTTTAAAGCAGAAATTGGTACGAAGATTGTGTCTCCACCCCATGCTTCTGGTACTAAACCGTGCTCTGTAAGCTCTTGCATTACGCGATCAGGATTAGCAGATGGTTTATCCATTTTGTTAACTGCTACGATAATTGGAACTTCAGCTGCTTTTGCATGGTTAATAGCTTCTACTGTTTGAGGCATTACACCATCATCAGCTGCTACTACTAAAATGGTCAAATCAGTTATTTTCGCTCCACGTGCGCGCATCGTTGTAAATGCAGCATGTCCTGGAGTATCTAAGAAAGTAATCTTTTTGCCATTGTCTACCACTTGGTATGCACCGATATGCTGAGTGATACCGCCGGCTTCTCCAGCAGTTACTTTTGTGTGTCTAATTGAATCTAGAAGAGTTGTTTTACCATGGTCAACGTGTCCCATGATTGTAACTACTGGTGGGCGTTCACCCATGTTAGCAGCATCTTCTTCAACAGGAGCTTCGAAATGAACTTCTAAATCGGTAATATCGATTTTAATTTCTTCTTCCACTTCTACACCGTAGTCTGCACAAATAAGTTCAATAGCATCCTTATCAAGTTCCTGGTTAATTGTTGCCATTACACCAAGTAAGAACAATTTTTTAATGATTTCTGCAGGCTCACGACCTAATTTTTTCGCTAGCTCTGTAACTGTAAGAGATTCCGTAAAGGTAATTCTTTCTGGAAGTTCTCTTTCTTTTCTAGGAACTGGTGGTTGAACAGGTGTAGTTGGTCCTTTTCTACGCTTGTTGAATCGGCCACCTGGTCTGTTTTGTCCACCTGGTCTGTTTTGGTTTTGGCCACCTGGACGATTTTGTCCACCTGGCTTGTTATTATTAGTAAAGGTTTTCTTTGGTTGATTGTTTGAACCTTGAGTATTAGAACCTTGAGTATTTGACTGACTTCCTGGTCTTTGCTGAGATTGACCAGCATTTGATGGACGTGATTGCCCTTGTGATGATGGTCTAGATTGATTTTGGTTATTTGGTCTTTGTTGACCTTGGGAAGCTGGTCTAGATTGGTTCTGATTACTTGGTCTTTGCTGTCCTTGTTGACCTTGTGAAGACGGTCTAGACTGGTTTTGGTTATTTGGTCTTTGCTGTCCTTGTGAAGCTGGTCTAGACTGGTTCTGATTACTTGGTCTTTGTCCTTGGTTAGCAGGTTTAGACTGTTGTGAATTAGAGTTGTTTCCAGCTCCACCTTTTTTATAAATGCCGTCTAATTTACTAACAGCATCTCCTTCAAGCGTAGACATATGATTCGTTACTGTTATATTCAACTTTCCTAGTTGCTCTATAACTTCTTTACTCGATTTATTAATTTGTTTCGCGTATTCATGAACTCTGATTTTAGTCATTAGCTCACCCCCGGTTATATTCGTTGAGAAGGCCGGACAGTTTTTTAGCGAAACCGTCATCCATAATGGCTATTGCCACTCTGGCCTCTTTTCCCGTCGCATGTCCGAGATCGTGCCGGTCTCCAAAGACATGCAGCTCAACGTTAAAAGATGCACATTTATCATTCAATTTTTTAGCAGTATTATGTGAAGCATCGTTAGCTAATATAACTAGCTTTGCTTTCTTACTTCTAATTTCTTTTACGACTAACTCTTCACCAGAAATCGTTTTTCTAGCTCTAGTGGCGAGTCCTAATAGTTGCGTAATTTGTTGTTCTATATTCATTTCAATTTTTCTCTTTCAATCATGACGATTAACTCGTCATATATTTCATTTGGAATGCTCGCTTCTAAATGATTACCTAAAGAATTCTTTTTCTTCGCTTGGTTAACAGCTTCTACGGTTTTAGAGACGTACGCACCACGACCAGATTTTTTTCCTGTCGGGTCCACGCTAACCTCGCCTTCCTTAGAACGAACTACTCGAATCATTTCTTTTTTAGGAAACATTTCTCCAGTAGCAACACATTTTCGTAATGGGATTTTTTTTTGAGTGGCCATACTAAATCAGCCTCCTATTCTTACTCTTCGTCTTTGTAAAAATCAAAATCATCCATATCATTTTCTAATTCTTCTACAATTAGCTGCGGAGAATTCTCGTTAGGATAAATTCCTAGCTCTCTAGCATCAGTTTCACTTTTAATATCAATTTTCCAGCCAGTTAGCTTAGCTGCAAGTCTTGCATTTTGGCCTCTTTTACCAATAGCTAGGGATAATTGATAATCTGGTACTACTACAGTAGTGGATTTTTCTTCTTCATTTACTTGAACATCTAAAACTTTCGAAGGACTAAGTGCATTTGCAACGAAAACAATAGGATCTTCTGACCATTCAACAATGTCAATTTTTTCTCCACTTAGTTCGTTTACAATCGTTTGAACACGAGCACCTTTCGCACCTACACATGAGCCAACCGGATCAATTTCTTCGTTATGTGCAAACACAGATATTTTTGAACGATCTCCAGCTTCACGAGCGATAGATTTAATCTCTACAATACCTTCGAAAATTTCAGGTACTTCCATTTCAAATAAGCGACGAAGTAATCCTGGATGTGTTCTTGAAACAAACACCTGTGGTCCACGAGTTGTTCGTTCAACCTTTGTAATATACACTTTGATACGATCATGGGGACGATATGTTTCAGTTGGAATTTGTTCGTTTACTGGTAAAACAGCTTCCACTTTCCCTAATCCTACATATATATTACGCGCATCTAGTCGTTCAACGATACCATTTACTATATCATCTTCACGATCAACATACTCTTCGTATATTAATCCTCGTTCAGCCTCACGGACTCTTTGCGTTACAACTTGTTTCGCTGTTTGTGCAGCAATGCGACCGAAATTACGTGGAGTAACCTCTTCTTCCACTACATCTCCAATTGCATAATGTGGATTAATAGCTTGTGCATCCTCTAAAGAGATCTCTAAACGACCATCTCCTACTTCTTCCACTACATCTTTTCTTGAATAAACGATCATCGAACCATTTGCTAAATTAATGTCGACGCGAACATTCTGAGCTTGATTGAAATTTCTTTTATAAGCCGTAACTAAAGCAGCCTCGATTGCCTCGATTAATACATCTCTTGAAATCCCTTTTTGTTTCTCTAGCGCTGTTAACGCATCTAATAACTCACTACTCACAGCCACCACTCCTCAATATACATTATGCAGAGAAATCGATTGCTAAACGAGCTAGCGCAATTTTCTCTTTTTCAATTTGAATTTTTACTCTTCTTGTTTTGATGCGAATTTCTATTAAAGCGCCTTCTTCTGCAGTATAAGAAAGTAATGTTCCTTCAAACTCTTTTGCACCATTAATCTGCTCATAAGTTTTAATAAAAACATATTTCCCTACAGCTGCAATAAAATCAGCTTCTTTTTTCAATGGACGCTCTGCCCCTGGAGAGGAAACTTCTAAAAAGTAATTTTCCTTAATAGGATCTTCTTCATCCAGCTTTTCGCTTAGTTTGTTGCTTACTTGTGCACATTGCTCAATATCGATTCCACCAGTTGGTGTATCGACATACACACGTAAAAACCAATCGCGACCTTCTTTTACATATTCAATATCAACGAGCTCTAAGTTCATTTCTTGTAAAATCGGTAAAACAAGCTCTTCCATTTTACTAGTTATATTACTCATAAAGGCCTCCTTACAAAACCGTGATTTTCTATATAACAACAGAAAAGAGCGGGAAATCCCACTCTTTCGTCACAGAACTATGAAACATTGGTAGATTTATCTTACCATACCATAGGTTTGTTTGCAAATTAGTGACTAAAACAACGAAAGCTGATTTGCTTCAGGAAGCCCTTCTAGGCAACCCATTGCATCTAAATAATCAATGATTGTTTTGGATACTTTTCCTCTTTGCTGTAAATCCTCTTTAGAGAGAAATTCACCATTTTTGCGAGCATTAACAATTTGAACTGCTACATTTGTCCCTAACCCTGGTACTGCATCAAAAGGTGGTATTAATGTATTACCTTCTATAGTAAACTCATGCGCCTTGGATTTATAAAGATCAATCTTTTGCATCTTAATTCCACGCTCTGACATTTCTAGGGAAAGCTCTAGCACAGTAGCTAAACTTTTTTCTTTGTTAGATGCTTCTAATCCCTTAGCATTAATCTCATCTAACTTAGCTCTTATCGTATGAGAGCCATTTACAATAGAGATCAAATCAAAGTCTGACGCTCGTACTGTAAAATATGCCGCATAATATAGTATTGGGAAATGAACTTTAAAATATGCAATACGAACAGCCATTAAAACATAGGCAGAGGCATGCGCTTTTGGGAACATGTATTTAATCTTTTTACACGATTCAATATACCAGTTGGCTACGCCTTTCGATTTCATCTCTGCTTCAAACTCAGGTGTTAAACCTTTCCCTTTACGCACAGATTCCATAATTTTAAAAGCAAGTGATGGCTCAAGTCCCTGATAAATCAAATAGACCATAATGTCGTCACGACAACCGATAACATCAGAAAGCTGACAGGTGCCTGCTTGTATAAGCTCTTGAGCATTGCCTAACCAAACATCCGTCCCATGGGACAACCCGGAAATCTGAACAAGCTCGGAAAAAGTAGATGGCTTTGTTTCTTCAAGCATTTGTCTAACGAAACGGGTCCCAAATTCCGGGATACCAAGTGTTCCAGTTTTACAATCGATTTGTTCTGCTGTGACACCAAGTGACTCTGGCCCACTAAATATTTTCATCACTTCAGGATCATCTGTTGGAATTGTTTTAGGATCAATTCCAGATAAATCTTGGAGCATACGAATGACCGTTGGATCATCGTGACCTAATATATCCAGCTTAAGTAGATTATCGTGAATGGAATGGAAGTCAAAGTGTGTTGTTTTCCATTCAGAATCTTGAGCATCTGCTGGGAACTGGATTGGTGAAAAATCATAAATATCCATATAGTCAGGTACAACAATAATACCGCCGGGATGTTGTCCTGTAGTTCGTTTTACTCCTGTACATCCTTGTACGAGGCGATCGATTTCAGCTCCACGTAAATTTATATTGTTATCATTCATGTAGCCTCTGACGTACCCATAAGCAGTTTTCTCTGCAACAGTTCCTATCGTTCCCGCTCTAAAAACATATTCTTCCCCAAACAGTTCCTTCGTATAATTATGTGCGATTGGTTGATATTCTCCACTAAAGTTTAAGTCGATATCTGGTACCTTATCGCCTTTAAATCCTAAGAATGTTTCGAATGGAATATCTTGTCCTTCTTTTACATAAGGTGTATCACATTTTTCACAGTTGGCATTTGGTAAATCGAATCCAGAGCCGACTGAGCCGTCTTGGAAGAACACCGAATGCTTACAGTTTGGGCAGACATAATGAGGAGGCATAGGATTGACCTCTGTTATATCCATTAATGTTGCTACAAGGGACGAGCCTACAGAACCACGAGAACCAACTAAGTAACCATCATCTAAAGATTTCTTTACTAGCTTATGAGAGATTAGATAGATAACGGCAAAGCCATGTCCGATAATTGAGGTAAGTTCTTTTTCTATACGAGCTTCCACAATCTCAGGTATATTCTCTCCATAAATTTCTTTTGCTTTGGTATAGGTCAGTTCTCTAACCTCTTCATCCGCACCTTCAATTTTTGGAGTATATAAATCGTCTTTAATCGGTTTTATGTCTTCGATTGAGTCCGCAATTTTATTAGGGTTTGTTATAACTATCTCTTTTGCTAGCTCTTCCCCTAAGAAGGAGAAGGCATCAAGCATTTCATTTGTCGTTCTAAAATGTACTTTAGGAAGCTCATGCCTATTAAGCGGGTTTGCCCCCCCTTGTGAATTGACAAGGATTTTTCGGAACATTGCATCATTCTCATGTAAATAATGTACGTTACCTGTCGCTACTACTGGTTTTCCCAGCTTTTTCCCTACTTTAATTAATTTACGAATAATATCTTCTAGATTCCACTCATCTCTTACTAGTTCCATTTCTATTAAATGAGCATAGACTTCTTTCGGATGAACCTCCAGATAATCATAGAAACTCGCAATCTCCTCAACCTTTTCTAACGGCTTTTGCATGAGTCCCTCAAATACCTCACCTCTATCGCAGCCAGAGCCAATGATCAATCCAGCTCTATGCTTTTGTAGTACTGAACGCTTAATACGTGGAACTCGATAGAATGTTGTTGTATGTGACAAGGACACTAGCTTAAATAGATTTTTAAGCCCCTCATCATTAACAGCTAAAATTGTGCAGTGAGATGGTCTAGCTCTTTTGTATGAATCACCTTGGCCGATGTGCTTGTTAAAGTCATCATGATAATGAATATTCTTTTCTTCAGCTTCTTTTAGTAGGTGAAGAAGTAAATAGCCAGTTGCTTCACAGTCAAAAATTGCTCGGTGGGCCTGTGTTAATTCAATATTAAACTTTTTGGCTAGAGTACCTAGTTTATGTGTTTTCATCTCTGGATGTAAAAACCTAGCCAGCTCTAACGTATCAATTACTGGATGATCAAAGTGATCAATGCCACACTTTCTATACCCCTCGTATAAAAAGCCCATATCAAACGATGCGTTATGGGCAACAATTATGCCGTCTCCAATAAACTCATGAAAATCCCGTATAACGTCTTCTATTTCTGGTGCATTGCGAACCATATCATCTGTGATACCTGTAAGCTCAATTGTTGTAGCTGATAAAGCATGATGTGGATTCGCAAATCTTTCAAACTTATCTATAATATTGCCATTTTGCATTTTAACTGCAGCAAGCTCAATGATTTTGTCATATGTGGCGGATAAACCGGTTGTTTCTACGTCAAAAACTATATAAATTGCATCCTCAAGTGGGATATGCTGCTCGTCATAAGCTATTGGAACACCGTCATGAATTAGATTAGCTTCTAGTCCATATAAAATTTTAATGCCATTCTTTTTACCAGCAGCATACGCTTCCGGAAATGATTGCACATTCGCATGGTCCGTTATGGCTACTGCCTGGTGGCCCCACTTTGCTGCTTGAGAAACTAACGCCGATACAGAAGAAACCGCATCCATTTGACTCATCGGAGTGTGCATATGTAACTCGACTCTTTTTTCTTTTGCAGTATCATATCTTAGTACAGGGTTAATCTCACACATATCTTGAGCCATAATGATTAAATCACGCACAAATGTATCGTTTTGAACTGATCCTCTTACCTTTATCCACATTCCTTTTTTAAGGCGCTCCATCATTCCAGCGTCTTCTTTGTCGCGAGAGAACATTTTTACAAGAATAGAATCTGTGTAGTCAGTGACCTTAGCCGTCAATAGAGATCTACCACTTCTCAGCTCTTTCACCTCGACATCAAACACAAAGCCTTCAATCGTTACACGGCGCTCTTCATCTTGTATAGAACGTATCTCCACACTTGCCTCTTCTTTTTTCAGTGGAGTACCTAGCTGGAATGGACCATCTTCGCTGGCTTCACCACTATCCTGACGAGAGTCTCTCTTTTGCATATCTTCTAAAGCCTTTTTCCCAAGTTGCTCTTCTTCCATTCTTCGTTGTTCTAAAAAAGCTACCTGTGCTTCAGCTAAAGCCTCTGTATCCTCGACTAACTTAAAATCTATCGCAAGTTTAGGAAAACCAAAGCTCTCATATACACTTGCAATTTGATCAATATATTTCTTTTTAAAAGTACGTTGTTGTAATTCTTGTCCGCATGTCAGCTGAATCATCTGACCATTCCACTCGGGCTCTTGACCAAGTAGACAATCTTTTAAAGGAGGAGCCATGTCGCTCAATTCTTTAAGTACACTTGTCCAATAAGCTTTTATGAGCGATTCTGTTACTTCTGGATGCTCACAATTGATTTCTAAATATATTGTAGCAATCCCTTGAAATTTTTCTTCTAGTCTTGATTGGAATTGGTTATAGACATCGATAGGAAGAACGGCAGCTATATTGATTTGAAAATGCCATTGTCTTTGTTTTTTATGAACTGTAAATCTTGTAATAGAAGCATTTTCGAAATGCTTAACAACAGTGTCTTCGGTCAACTCTAGCTGTTGCAACAATAGATGCATTCTCATTTTGCCATCTTGCATATTACCTATCCCCCCTTATTTTAAAAGTTATTCTATATATTTTATTTGTTATGTTGAATGAGATTATTCTTTTAGACATCATATACATTAACGATTGTTATGGTACCCCAACGAAAAAGCATTTCGGGAGAGCGGAAATCAATTCTATTTCCTTTGAATTGCATTTAGATTTCATTAATTATTCTTTTTCTTAATTGAGTTACTTTTATAAAAAGTACCTTACTACTTAAACCAGATTACTTTCTCCGTGTTGATTGGAGCGACAGACGGCGACTCCTGTGGGATGAGTGAGACAGATAAGACATCACAACCACGCGCGTAAGCGATGGGTGATGGCTTATCGATCACCCCACGGAAAGCGTCCGGCTGGCGCGGAAATCAATTCTACACTCTGGTTTAGAGATTTCTTTGCATCATAAATCAACACTAACCTTTAACATAGCCTTCTTAAATAAGATTCTTTTATATAAAGTACCATATTAAACATTATTATAGATTAAACTGAACCATTAACAGAAAAAGAAAGGAAGTTCAGCTACTCGAACTCCCCCTCTTACATATTCTATCAAATCTATAAACAAAAAGATTACCCAGTATTCACCAAGTTATTTTACAGGAAGAATCTTTGTATATCATTCCAGGTAACTACTACCATTAACACCATCAGGAGCATGATTCCGACAAAATGAACCATTCCTTCCTTCTGTTTATCAATTGGTTTTCCTCTTACCGCTTCAAATAGGAAGAACAATAACCTACCGCCATCCAAAGCAGGTAGTGGTAACAAATTCATAATCCCTAGATTTATACTTAATACTGCCGCCCATTGCATTAAGTTAAATACGCCTCTTTGTGCTACTGTATCTGTCGCTTGATATATTCCAACAGGACCAGATAGATCATCTATACTGAAGGAGCCAGTTATTAATGTACCTAAAATAGTAAATATTTGTTTCGTCCACTCATAGGTTTGTTCAGCTCCAAAGGCTATTGCTCCGATTGGATTTTTCTCTAAAGGACTTTTATACGTAACGCCGATTTGTGTGACTTTCCCTTTTTTTGTAGATACTTCTTTTGGAGTAATCATCAGTTCTTCCGTCATACCATCTCGTTCTACGACGAAAGTCATCGGCTCATTTGCACTTTCTCTCACAGCATTCGATAGCTGCTCCCATTCTGTAATTTGCACTCCGTCAATTTCTTTGACTAAATCGCCGTCTTTCATGCCTGCCATTTCAGCTGGGCTATCATCCACTACTGTCGTAATAATAGGCTCATTAGTTGGAATACCTTGTATCAGTCCTAGAGCTAAAAATATAAAGAAAGCTAATATAAAGTTAAACAAAGGTCCCGCAAAAATCGTTAGAGCACGTTGTCCAACTGTTTTTGAACCAAATTGTCGATCGTAAGGGGCTATAAATGTTTCTGTATTATTCTCAATGATAACAGCGTTTCTTGCCACTTGATAACGAACTAAACGCTCTTCCTCATCATAGCCTTCAATATACATGTCCTTCATCAAATCTGATCTTTCTACTTCTAAAAAGAGCATATCAGGAAACTGTTTATTTTGGTTAAGTACGATTTGATCGATTTTGTTATCCTTGTTTACGCGAATACCTAGACGATAACCAGGCTGCAATTCTACGGAATCTAAATCTTCTCCAGCCATCCGTACATATCCACCCATTGGTAATAAACGGATTGTGTACAGAGTTTCGCCTTTAGTCATACCAAATATTTTAGGACCAAAGCCAATAGCAAACTCTCGAACCATTATTCCAGCTCTTTTGGCAAATATAAAATGCCCTAGCTCATGAAAAAAAACAATACTTCCAAATATGATTATAAACGCAATGGCTGTTTCCATTATACCCCACCTTTTTCTCCTGCTTATCTTTCCTCAATACATTATTTTACCATGTTTTGAACAGTTTTTCTCGTTTGGCTATCAACAAATAATATAGTATCTAAATCTGGTGAAGAAATATTAGAATGCTCGTCCATTGCTCGTTCGATTAATTCGTCAATTTCAAGGAATTTAATCTTTTCTTGTAAAAATAGACTTACAGCAGCTTCGTTAGCAGCATTTAAGACAGTCGTCATTGTACCTCCTGCTCGGCCTGCGTCTATCGCAAGCTTCAAGGCGTGGTATCTCTTATAATCCATCTCTTGAAAATGAAGTTTTCCAATTTCTGCTAAATTTAATCGTTGAGCACTTGAACGCTCCAATCGATCTGGATATGACAAGGCATATTGAATTGGTACTCGCATGTCTGGTGTTCCTAATTGAGCAATCACACTGGTATCTTTGAATTCAATCATAGAGTGTATGATGCTTTCTCTATGTAATAAAACTTCAATGTCATCATAAGAGATATCAAAAAGAACGTGCGCTTCAATTACTTCCAGGCCTTTGTTCATCATCGTAGCTGAGTCAATTGTGATCTTAGAACCCATAGACCAGTTTGGATGGTTCAATGCTTCTTTTACAGTGACGTTTTTTAAATCTTCGCGTGTACGGTCTCTAAAGCTACCACCAGATGCAGTAATGATTAGTCTAGATACTTCAGATTTTTTCTCTCCATTCATTGCTTGAAAAAGTGCTGAATGCTCGCTATCCACTGGTAATATCGGCACATTATGTTCTTTAGCGGCCTGCATTACTAAATGACCAGCAGTAACTAATGTTTCTTTATTAGCGATCGCTATAGTAATACCTTTATTAATCGCTTCTAAAGTAGGTCTTAAACCTACGCTTCCTAGAACAGCGTTCACTAGAACATCTGCTTTCGTATGAGCAGCCACTTGTATTAAACCTTCATCGCCAAAAACAACTTCTACTTTTGGAAACTCATGTTGAAGTAAAATAGCATCCTCCTCTTTTTGGACAGACACAACCTCTACCTTGAACTCTTTTAGAATCTTTTTTGTTTCTTCTATATTTTTACCAACAGAAAATGCAACTAATTGAAATCTATTTGGATGCTCCCTTATTATATCTAATGTTTGTATCCCGATAGAACCTGTTGCACCTAATAAACTTATTCTTTTACTCATGAAATAATGTCGTCTCCCTTATATAAAATGTAAAAAATGCAATAATGGCAAGACAAAAAGAAGACTGTCGAAACGGTCTAATATACCACCATGCCCAGGAAGAAGATTACCTGAATCTTTTACATTAAAATGTCTTTTAATACCTGACTCTACTAAATCCCCAAGTTGCCCGAATATAGAGGCTACGATTGTAATCCCTATCAATATTATGTATGAAGATGTAAGCGGGCTGATCGATTGGATAATTAGTGCTGTTACTATTGCCCAAACTATACCCCCAACAAAACCTTCAACCGTCTTATTTGGAGATATTTCTGGCCAAAGCTTTCGTTTACCTAACTTTCTCCCTGTAAAATAAGCTCCAGAATCCGTGGTCCAAACGATTAATAAGGCAAAAATGACATATGCCAAACCACCTTCTATTGCTCGTGTTTCAATAAAGTAATAAAAGCCAATCCCAACATATAACGTACTTAATAGCACAAATGATGCATTTTCGAATGTAAATTTATTTTTCGTTAATACGGTAAATATTAATAAAATGAATACTGCTACGAATATCCATTCGAGCTTTGTATGCCCAGTAAGATTAACTATTTTCTCTGTATATACGGAAGGGAATAATAGTAAGAATAAAAGAAGAATTGATATAATACCTGGAAAACTAATTAAGCTTATACCCTTCATTTTTAATATTTCATATAATCCTATTGCAGCAATCGCATAAATTAGAACAGTAAATACAGGTCCTCCTAGCAGAACAATAGGAAGAAAGAGCGCTAAAGCCACCGCACCCGTGATGATTCTTGTTTTCAATTTGTTTCTTCCTCCTTAATTCCACCATATCTTCTATTACGTTTTTGAAAAGTTTCAATCGCATCTAGTAAACAGCCTTCATCAAAGTCTGGCCATAATGTGTCTGTAAACCAAAATTCAGTATAAGCAAGCTGCCAAAGCATGAAGTTGCTTAATCTAACCTCTCCACTTGTTCTAATAAGTAAGTCCGGTTCGGTCAGGTCCTTTGTCATTAGATAATCATTGAACTTACTTTCTGATATATCTTCTACTGTCATGTTTCCTTTTTGCACATCACTAGCTATTTTCTTTATAGCTTGAACAATTTCATCTCTACTTCCATAATTTAAAGCAAAATTTAATATTAGGCCATTATTATTCGCTGTTTTTTCCATAGCCTTAGTTACTGCCTTTTTAGTATGCTCTGGCAGTAGTTCAATATTACCCATCATTCGTACTTGAACATTTTGTTCAATCAATTCTGGTAAATACGTATTAAGAAATTCCTCAGGCAACCGCATTAAAAATTCAACTTCGACTTTCGGTCTTTTCCAGTTTTCTGTCGAAAATGCATATAGAGTGAGCGTTTTTATTCCAACATCGTTTGCAAACCTCGTTATTTTCTTAACCGTTTGCATTCCTTCATGATGACCCGCGATTCGTGGTAGAGCTCTTTTTTTAGCCCATCTACCATTCCCATCCATTATAATGGCTATATGGTCTGGCAATTGTTCTTTTCGGACATTTTCAATCCGTTCATTTAAACAGTTACTTATCGCTTGATCATTTTTACGCATAAGTTTTTTTAGCATGCATTAACCTCCACTTTAAACCTTCTCGAAGCATATATCTTATCATAACAAATAAAGACGAATATAAAAAGGCGTCCTACTAAAAGGACGCCTTCCTCGAATAAAAGTTCAACTGTAAGACTGGCTAGAAGCGCTTAAACTTCTAGAATTTCTTTTTCTTTGTCTTTCGTGATTGCATCAATTTTTTCAATATTTGCATCTGTGATTTTTTGAATTTCTTCAGTATAGCTTCTTAAATCATCTTCTGTGATTTCTCCGGCTTTCTCCAACTTTTTCAAGTCGTCATTTCCATCACGTCGTACGTTACGAATATTTACTTTAGCTTCTTCTGCTTCTTTTTTCACTTGTTTCACTAAGTCTTTACGACGTTCCTCTGTAAGTGCAGGAATAGCGATACGAATTAGGTTACCATCGTTTGTTGGCGTAATCCCTAAATCTGACTTCATAATCGCTTTTTCGATATCTCCTAAAATGGATTTATCATATGGCTGAATCGTTAGTAAACGAGCTTCAGGTGTTGAAATACCAGCCATTTGGTTAATTGGAGTTGGAGCACCGTAATAATCTACAGTTATTTTGTCTAATAATGCTGCACTTGCACGACCAGCACGGATAGAAGCCAATTCTCTTGTATACACTTGAATAGTTTTAGCCATTTTATCTTTTGTTTGCTCTATTACTTGTTTCGGCATTATGAATTCCTCCTAACGACTGTACCGATAGATTCACCTAGGACAGCCTTTTTAATATTTCCGTTCTCCATAATTGAGAATACAATAAGTGCAATATCATTGTCCATACATAGCGTGGACGCTGTTGAGTCCATTACTTGCAGACCTTGTTGAATTACTTCCAAGAAAGACAATTCATCATATTTCACTGCTGTTTTATCCGTCTTAGGATCAGCAGAATACACACCATCTACATTATTCTTAGCCATTAAGATTACATCTGCTTCAATTTCTGCCGCTCTTAAGGCTGCTGTAGTATCAGTCGAGAAGTATGGATTTCCTGTTCCCGCTGCAAAGATTACTACACGTTTTTTCTCCAAATGACGAATAGCTCTTCTTCTTATGTACGGCTCTGCCACTTGACGCATTTCAATGGAAGACTGTACACGAGTTTCAACTCCACATTGCTCTAGAGAATCTTGTAGTGCCAATGAATTCATTACCGTAGCTAACATGCCCATATAGTCAGCATTCGCACGGTCCATACCCATCTCACTTCCAATTTTACCTCTCCAGATATTGCCTCCACCAACTACAACAGCAACCTCTACACCAAGATCCACTACCTCTTTCACTTGCTCAGCTACTGATTTGATAATTTCAGGTGACAATCCGAATCCTTTTTCTCCAGCTAATGCTTCGCCACTTAGTTTTAAAACGATTCTTTTATATGGTGTGCTCATAGATATCCTCCATCTCTTTTCTTGAAAAATAGGGAACACAAATTACGTGCTCCCTAGAGTTTTTCTATAAAATAAGAACTTAAAGTTCTTATTATTAGTTATTTCCTTTAACTTGGCTCATTACTTCTTCAGCAAAGTTGTCTTCACGTTTTTCGATTCCTTCACCAACAGCATAGCGAGTGAATGAAACTAGTTTACCACCAGTTGATTCAACAAAAGCACGTACTTTTTGGTCTGGATTTTTAACGAAAGATTGGTCTAATAAACACACTTCTTCAAAGTATTTACCAAGGCGACCTTCTACCATTTTTGCAACGATATTTTCAGGTTTACCTTCGTTTAATGCTTGTTCAGTTAAAATTTTACGCTCATGCTCTACTTCTTCAGCAGATACTTCATCACGAGAGATATATGATGGGCTTAATGCAGCAATGTGCATAGCAACATCTTTAGCTGCTTGATCATCAGTAGATCCTTCAAGAACAGTTAGAACACCAATGCGTCCTCCCATGTGTAGGTACGGTCCAAAAGCGTCTGCATCTGTTTTTGTTTCAATAACAAAACGACGTAGAGTAATTTTTTCTCCGATTTTTGCTACTGCATTAGAGATAGCATTTTCAACTGTAACGCCTTCTTGAATGTTAGAAGCTAATGCTTCTTCAACTGAAGCAGGTTCAGTAGCTAATAAGTGAGAAGCTACGTCTTTAACTAATGTTTGGAATCCTTCGTTTTTAGCAACGAAATCCGTTTCTGCATTCATTTCTAATAATACAGCTTTGTTTCCATCAATATGGATGTAAGTTGTACCTTCCGCTGCGATACGGTCAGCTTTTTTAGCTGCAGAAGAAAGACCTTTTTCACGTAAGAAGTCAATTGCTGCTTCTAGGTTTCCGTCTGTTTCAACTAAAGCTTTTTTACAATCCATCATACCTGCGCCAGTTTTTTCACGCAATTCTTTTACCATTTGTGCTGTAACTGCCATTATAAATTCCTCCTAGTACGAATCATGTCGTTTCTCAAAAAAAGGTGATAAGTGGTTTGGCCGCTTATCACCTGTACTTACATGTGTCTTACTCAGCAGCAACTTCAGCTGAAGCTACTTCTGCATCTTCACCTTGTCTTGCTTCAAGTAATGCATCCGCCATTTTAGCAGTTAATAATTTTACTGCACGGATTGCATCGTCATTTGCAGGGATTACATAGTCGATTTCATCTGGATCACAGTTAGTATCAACAATTCCTACTAATGGAATGTTCAATTTACGAGCTTCTGCTACTGCAATACGCTCTTTACGTGGGTCAACTACGAACATTACATCTGGAACAGCTTTCATATCACGGATACCGCCTAAGAATTTAACTAGACGTTCGTGTTGTTTTTTAAGTTGAACAACTTCTTTTTTAGGAAGTACAGCGAAAGTACCGTCTTCTTCCATTTTTTCGATTGCTTTTAAGCGTGCAACACGTTTTTGAATAGTACCGAAGTTTGTTAAAGTACCACCTAACCAACGTTGGTTGATGTAGTAGTTACCTGAACGTTCAGCTTCTTCTTTAATAGCTTCTTGAGCTTGTTTTTTAGTTCCAACGAAAAGAACTTTCCCGCCATCTTGACCTACTTGGCGCATGAAATCATAAGCTTCTTCTAATTTTTTCACCGTTTTTTGAAGATCGATGATATAGATTCCGTTACGTTCAACAAAAATGTATTTTTTCATTTTTGGATTCCAACGGCGAGTTTGATGACCGAAGTGTACACCGGCCTCAAGTAGTTGTTTCATAGAGATTACTGACATTTTATTTCCTCCTGGTTTGGTTTAGTCTTCCGCATCCATCATCTGTCATTGGCTACTCTATTTCTAGAGCACCTGCCAAGTTCATCCGTAATGCGTGTGTATTCATACCGTATTGTAATATACCATAGTTATTTTATACTTTCAACTATTTATTACTTAAACTTTAAGAAAAGTTCTACTTCCGTCTTTCCTATTTGAAGTAATTTGGCTATTTCCATTGGACTTTTTCCTTCTTCACTATAATATAGTACCTTCTCTTTCATCGTAACTGGCTGTTTTTTTTCTGGCAAACTAGCTGCCTGGACATAACTATTTGCTACCTTATGTTTGGATACGAGTGGTCTTGAAAGCACAAAGGACGGATCTATATCATTTTTTATAGTAGTAGAAACTTCTTCTTGTGCGGAAGCATGTTCCTTTAGAGGAGGAACAAAACTGTTTTCCTTTAATTCATATAGAAGGCGATCATTTTCATCCTTCATGTCTGCTAGATAAGCACTAAATGAATCTTCTATTTCTTTCATAGTTTGTTCTTGTCTGTCTTCCAAATCTTTATATTTTGATAATTTCATATTCAATAATGCAATGAAATAAAAGCTAATAATTTGGAGAAGAAACAGTGCTATTATAATAATTGTTGTCATTTTTTCTCCTATCCATTATAGTCCACAAAGTTCCCTTTAAAAGGATGCTTTATACTGTTGTTCTCTTGTCCTTTTTTCCTATCTTTCTTCTCTTGCTCATCCTGCTCCTGTTGGTTTCCCTTTGCGTCTGCTTCTATATGATTAGATTTTATAACAGTTTCCCTGTTTTTTTCTATTTGCCTTTCTGTCGCAGCTTGGGCGTTGGCTTGGTTAACTAGGCTTTGCTGCTGCATCTGATCAGCCATTTTCCCTGCGTCCACGGTCTTTGGGATAGCTATTTGTAATTCCAAACCTTTAAGACTCATCTGTCCGCCCTCCACCCTTTAGGTATTCATCATTTCATTTACTAATAGCTTCCGAAGCTTAAAAAGTGCCTTAGAATGTATTTGAGATATTCTCGAGGTGGATAAGCCGAGCATCTCCCCGATAACAGTTAGGGTTAATTCTTCTGTATAAAATAAACTTAATACTAATTGCTCATTTTCATTTAAATGTTGGATTTGATTGACAAGGTCATTAATTAGCTCGTCCTTTACCAGCTTTTGTTCAGGCGTAGTTTGTGTATCGTCTCGAATCACAAAGGATTTGCTATCCATTTCATCCTGATCATGTAATTGCTCATCTATAGACAAAACATTAGAAAAGAAGTGTTCTTGGACAGTCTGATATACATCCTCTAAAGGGATTTCTGCAAAATCGGCCAGTTCTTCTGGTGTCGCATGTCGCATTAGTTTTTGCTCTAATTCTTCTATTTTCTGATCTAGTTTTTTAGCTTTTTCACGAGATGATCTAGGGAGCCAGTCTTCTTTTCTTAGCCCATCTATTATAGCCCCTCTTACCCGGAAGGATGCATACGTATCAAACTTCAAATCTCTAGAAGGGTCAAACTTATTTAATGCATCAAATAAGCCCATCATACCAAGGCTCTTGAGCTCATCTCTCGAAACATTTTGAGGTATACCCGCACCGATCCGTTGCACATGATACGTAACTAGTGGAGTATATTTTTTTAGAAGTAAATCGCCCGCTTGAGGATCCTTGCTTTCAGTCCATCTTCTCCAAAGGAGCTGCTCCTCTGTCAAGTTTTGTTTTGACACAAATATCCTCCTTTCGACACTGCATTCTATTATTTATGGATATTATACCAAAATTTCGTATAAAAAGGGGAGACGAAGAAAAATCGCCCCCCACTTAAGATTCCTCATTTATCATATCTTTTATAATTTCAGCGTATTCTTTTGATCCGACAACCGTAGTTTGAGAACTATCCTGGGTAAAAGGAACCTCGACTTCTATTTTTTTCATTCTATCGTCTAGTACATAAGATAAAATTGCACGTCCCCCATAAGTTATAAAGAAAGATAGGATAGCCCACAAAATAATCGGTATAAGAATAATTGCCCCTTCTATAAATGGGTAAGAGAAGAGAAAAAGAATGCTAAATGTTAGCAACGCTATCCAAAAATTAGACATAATCGTTCCAACCATTAAATATTTTTCACCCCTTGGTTAACCGTCCGTACATTTAACAGCTTGGTTAGAGGATCAAACTCAATTGTTCTCCCGCTATTCCCTCCAGTATCTTCTGAAATTATTCGGATGGAGTATTTTTTTAAATATTCTTTTACTGCTTCTACGTTTCTAGGACCTATTCTCATGGTGTCTCTACTGGACGAAAATTGAAACATTTGTGCACCGCCAGCTATTTTAGCTCGTAGTCTATCACTACTTACCCCTTCAAGCTTTAAGAGGTTAATAAGCGCTTGAATACCCGTATCAGCAAACTTGGCCGCATTAATGTTTTCACCTCTACCTAAAGAAGAGTTAGGAAGCATTATATGAACCATACCAGCTATCTGAGATTTATCATCATATAAAACTACTCCAACACAAGACCCCAAGCCTGTGGTCCTTATAATTTGAGGAGCCTTTACAATGTTCATATCAGCAATTCCTACCTTCACCACCGCTGCCATTTGAGCTTGTTCCATCATATTATTCTACTCCTAAGGCTTGAAAGATCGTCTGAAATGATTCTGGATCTGGAAGTAAGAAGAAATGTCCGTGGACACTTTTTCCATTTTCCATTTCTTCCTCATTAATAGCTGTATCAATGACAATAACATAATCACTTATTTGTGAAAGCTCTACAAGACCAAAACTGATGATTGCTCCTACCATATCTACACACAATGCAGGAACAGATGGATATATATTTAGCTTTGTAAAATCAGAGAGAGCGGATAAATAAGAGCCTGATAATATGTTACCTAGTTCTTGAAGAGCAGATGCGCCAATCTCAGTTACTTGAGCCTTTTCGAAATCTATTTGGTCATCTTGAACTAATCTTCGAATAAATTGATTTGCTTGCTCCACAGGTAATACAAAGAACATACTCCCATTGACATCTCCAGCAATTCGAAGATATATACCTGCCACAACACTTTCTGCTCCGCCAGCTAGCTCCATCATTTCATCGAAGGTCACCATTTCTACCTTAGGAACATTCATGTCTATTTTTTTGTTTAATAGCATGGAGAGTGCAGTAGCAGCATGAGCTGCTCCAATATTCCCAATTTCTCGTAGGACATCCAGATGGACGGAAGTAATTTGCTTTTCAAACATTAGACTAAGCTCCTGTCTTAATAGGGTTTAAAACTAAATCTAGATGCAGCAATATTAATAGACGCTTGTCAATTTTAGTAACACCTGCTATAAAGTCTTGTTCTAATCCTCCAACTACTTCTGGCTGTGGTTCAATGGAATCCTTCGGAATATCTAATACATCATTTGCAGAGTCTACGATGACCCCTACATTCATATCATCTAATGAAATTATAATAATTCGAGAGGAATCATTTAAATTACTTTCACCTAAACCAAATCTGCTTTTCAAATCGATAATAGGTGTAACTACACCACGTAAATTTATGACACACTTTACAAAAGAAGGAGTCTTGGGAACTCTTGTTATATGAATCAGTTTCTCAATTCCTTGTACTTGGCTTACTGGTATTACGTATTCTTTGTCTGCTAATTGAAAAACAACTACTTTTAAGTTTTCTGTTTCTAAAGCCTCTGTCATTATTTTTCCCCCTACCTTATTAAAGCGTTACAATCAATTATTAAGGCTACTTTCCCATTTCCTAGAATAGTTGCTCCTGAAATAGCAAAGACACTAGACAAGTATGTTCCAAGAGTTTTTAATACAATCTCTTGTTGGCCAATAAATGAATCAACAACTAAGCCAGCCATTTTATCTCCTTTTCTTACAAGCACTACGGAATGAAATTCTTCCTCTAGACGCTCATTAGGAACTTCAAATACTTCTTCTAAAAATACAAGCGGCACAACTTTGCCACGGAAATCGATGACCTTCTGATTGTGAGCATTTAAAATATCGGAAGAACGAATGATTGCGGTCTCAATAATAGAAGAAAGAGGGACAGCGAAAATTTCTTCTCCTAGTTCCACTAACATGACTGAAATAATAGACAGCGTTAAAGGTAACTGAATAGAAAACAAGGACCCTTGTCCTTCAGTAGAAGAAATCTCAATAGATCCTCCCAATGATTCAATCGTTGTTTTTACTACATCAAGACCTACGCCACGTCCTGATACATCAGAAATAACTTCCGCCGTCGAAAAACCAGATGATAATATTAACTCCGCCACCTGTTTATCACTCATTGCCGTTGCGGCCTCTGGTGTAACAATGTTTTTAGCTATTGCTTTTTTCAATACTCTTTCACGACTAATCCCTGCACCATCGTCCTCGATTTCAATAAAGACGTGATTACCACTATGATAAGCTCGAAGTATAACAGTACCCTCTTCCGGTTTACCTTTTGCTTTTCGAATTTCAGGACTTTCAATGCCGTGATCTAAAGAGTTTCTAATAAGATGAACAAGTGGATCTCCAATTTCATCTATTACCGTACGATCTAATTCTGTGTCTGCACCGATAACTTGTAGATTAATCTTTTTGTTCAAGTCTCTTGCCAGCTGTCTAACCATTTTAGGAAATCTATTGAATACTGTATCTACTGGTACCATACGCATTGTGAGAATAATATTCTGTAAATCACCCGTAATTCTTGCCATACGTTCTACCGTTTCCTCTAATTCACTATCATGAAGATTTTCAGAAATCGATTGAAGCCTACCTCTATCAATTACTAACTCTTCAAACAAGTTCATTAAAATGTCTAATCTCTCGATGTTAACCCGAATTGTTTTGTTGCCGTGGGTCTGGTTATTCTTTGTAGCTACTTGTTTTTCGCTGGAAGCCTTGACTTCTGTTGTTGGTTTCTCTTCTGTCTGTAGTTCTATGACAGTGCTTCCTTCTTTTTCAAATGCTTCACTTTGTCGTTTCTTTAATTGTTCCAGACTAACCGTGTTTACGATTACCTCCGTAACCTCTGATACTTTCATCAGCTTCTTCTGTACATCAGCTTGCGTCTCCGTCGTAACGAAGGCTACATAGAACTGCTCATCAAAATCCTCATCTTCGAGCTTTTCAACTGAAGGAGAAGATTTAATAACATCCCCCATTTTTTCAAGTAGCTCAAAAACCATATACACGCGGGCAGCTTTAAGCAAGCAATCTTCACGAAGTTTGATAGATATCTCATATGAAAAATAATTTTGTTCTGCTGATTGCTGTATGACAGTCATTTCATAATCGTCATAAGTTAAATAATTTTCTAGAGAGGTTGAAGAAACATTATTTACAACAGTAGCAGCAACTTCTATTTCTCCGGTTTCAATCTCATGAAGCTTTCTTACAGTCTCTTCTACATTCAGTTTTCCATCTCCGCCTTCAGCAATGTTAAAGACCATTTCTTCTAGCTGGTCCACCGCTACGAAAACTACGTCAAGAAGCTCTGGAGTAACATTTAAACGGCTATTTCGTATTTCGTCTAGAACGTTCTCCATCTTATGAGTAAGATTAGCTATGTCCTCGTACCCCATAGTTGCAGACATACCTTTTAATGTGTGAGCAGAACGAAATACTTCATTAACAATAGAAAGATCCTGGGGATTTTTCTCTAGTTCTAGTAAATGATCATTACATGCCTGTAAATGCTCCTTACTTTCTTCTATAAACATCTCTAAATATTGATTGATATCCATGAACTTAACTCCCCTTTAAGGTAAATACCGTGTGATTGTGTTTGCAATTCTCTCTAAATCTACGACTTCGTTCACTAATTTTGTCTCTACTGCTGCTTTAGGCATGCCATAAACAATACATGTATTCGAGGATTCAGCAATTGTTACTACATTACCAGCCTCAACTAACCGCTTCAGGCCTTTAGAGCCGTCCGAACCCATACCAGTCATAATGATTACGATTTTATCAAAGTCATTATAGCTGCTATTGTCTTCCAATAGAACGTCCACAGACGGTCTATGTCCTCCTCTAGGGGGCTCTACGTCATCTAGTTTTATCGTATAAGCGGTTCCTACTTTTTTTATGCGCATATGATATCCACCTGGAGCTATATAGGCATGTCCATTCCGAATAATATCTCCTTCACTTGCTTCCTTTACCTCTATCTCGGATAGTTGGTTTAAACTATCCGCAAGTGATTTAGTAAACCCAGGAGGCATATGCTGGACTATTAGAACAGGAGCCTTTAAATCTCCTGGTAAATTGGGTAGAACCTCTTGTAAAGCTCGTGGTCCCCCTGTAGAAGTACCAATCAATACCATCTTTTTTTTGTTTAGCAGCCTATGTGTAACAGATTGGTTCACCGCTACCTTTGGCTCTTCTCTTGTTGGTAGTTTTACTTTTTTTAATTTACTTATAGTGATTCTTGAAGCATGTTCTACTTTTTCAACTAATTCATCTTTAATCTTATGTAAATCTAAAGATATGGTGCCGCTAGGTTTAGCTACAAAGTCTACTGCACCATATTCCATAGCTAGTAAAGTACTTTCCGTACCCCGTTGAGTAGTACTAGAAAGCATAATGATTGGAACAGGAGAATCAATCATTATTTGTTTTAGTGCTTCTATCCCATTCATCTCTGGCATTTCTACATCCATCGTAATAACATCAGGACGTAGTGTTTTAATTTTTCTGAGGGCATCTGATCCATTTCGGGCTATACCTACTACTTCTATTGTTTTGCTTTCCTTAAAGAAGTCTCCGATTAATTTACGCATAAAAGCTGAATCATCCACGATAAGTAATTTTTTCTTTGGTCCCATCCTACTTACCGCCTCCTTTAAATAAGCTTTTCAATTTATCAATAAACTTACTCGGATTAGAAGGAACTGCTTCCAACTGTTCTTCAGTAAACTTGCTAACAATAAAGGAAAGCTTTTTAGAGATTTCACTTTGCGGATACAAAATGGAAAAAGGAACCTGCTGTTGGACTGCTTTACGTACGGTGGGATCCTCTGGTAAGCTCCCTAGAACAACAACATCCTTTGAAAGGAATTTGGACATAGCCAACTTCAATCTAGCCGTCGTATCTTCTCCCTCTTCTTTTGAAAAAGCTCGATTGCATAAAAGAAAGAAGCTTTTCTGTGGATCTTTAAGATATATATATTTCATCATAGAGTAGGCATCCGTAATTGATGTTGGCTCTGCCGTTGTTATGACGATAATGTCATCTAATGCAACTAACAAGTCTAATGTTTGAGATGTTGCCCCAGCACCCATATCGAAGATAATATAATCATAGGACTTTTGAAGGAATTCAAACGCTTCAATTAACCGTTCAAACATACTGTCCGACCACTCTAAGACTCCATTTAGCCCTGAACCTCCAGATATATATTTCAGTCCATTTGGTCCATCAAACATGACACTTTCTAATAATTTTTCTCCCACTAAATAATCTTTTAAATTATGAGGTGCCGATTTTCCAAGTAAAATGTGAATATTACCCATTCCAATGTCCATATCGATTAAGACTACTTTTTTCCCTTGCGCACTTAGCATCGATGTGAAGTTTGTAGAAAAATTACTTTTCCCTACACCACCCTTTCCACTAACTACTGCAATTGAACGGCCTAACTGACTATGATTGCTAAGCATTCTCAATCGTAATTCCTCAGCTTGATCTCTCATTATGAATCCCCTTTAATAGCAACTCGACTATTCCATCTTGACTAGCCTCTACAATATCTTCCGGTACTTCTTGCCCATCTGTATAGTAAGCAAGTCCCTTGTTATATTTAACCATTAAATTAATCATCGAGCCAATAGAATTTGTTTCATCGATTTTAGTAAATATCAGTTTTTCAATTGGAAACTCTGTAAATTGTTCTATTATTACTTCCATATCTCTTTCTTTAGAGGTAGAAGAAAGTACAAGAAAAGTTTCCGTGTTGTCCTTAAAATCAATTAACTTTTGTAAGTCCTCTACAAATTTAACTTCTTTATAGTTTCTACCTGCCGTATCGATAAAGACCAGGTCCAATTTCTCAAACTGATGAACAGCTTGTTGGAAGTCTTTTTGACTGTAGACAATTTCGATAGGTGCCTGTAGAAGCCCCGCATATGTTTTTAATTGTTCTATTGCAGCAATTCGGTAAGTATCTGTTGTGATAAAACCAACTTTTTTCTTCTTTTCAAGAACTGCACGGGCCGCCATTTTCGCAATAGTCGTTGTTTTACCAACCCCTGTTGGCCCTAGTACATTAATAAATTTTCTCTCGTAGGAGATTCCCCCAAATGAAAGGTCATTTAGGAGATTATTCAAATAGTTTTTTGTGAAGTCTAATTGTTCATCAATCGTTTTTTTACCATGCACAAAAAGCTCATCACTTACTCGCGTGATAAGCTCCTCTACTAGTTCCTGTTGCTTAAGGTGGTGAATAAGTGTATGAAGTTCTTCCGAATATTGTTGTTCCAACTGTGGACGTTGCATCGATTTAACCATATTCTTTATATCTTCTAATTCTTTTTTTATCTCGGATGTTTGATTAGAATCTGGATCAAGTTGAACAGTCGGTAAATTTGGTGCTTTATTTGGAAGTTCTATACTATCCATTCCAGCTAAAACCTCAATGGATTTCTTTTTAAACATCCCTAGAAAACCCTTTGAGTATACAACCTTAGAACTTAAGATTACTGCTTCGTCTCCTAATTCTTTTCGAATAGCCTTCATTGCTTCAGGCATAGTGGCTGCGATATATTTTTTCATTTTCATTCAACATTCACCACCCCAACGCTTTGTACCTCAATAGATGATTCTAGTTCGTTATACGAAAGAATCGGGATTTGAGGGAAATATCTTTCGGTCATTTGTCTTAAGTACATTCTTACTGCTGGTGAACATAATATTATCGGCGACTGCTCCATCAGAGAAGCTCGTTCCACCTCTCTTGCCATAGATTCCAATATAGCTTGCGAATCAGTAGGATCAATTGAAAGGTAGTTACCATGCTCAGTTTGTTGAATACTATCAGCAACCATTTTCTCTACCTTCCCAGACACCGTTAAAACTTTGAGTGTATTACTGCTCCCAGCATATTGAGAAGTTATTTGTTTTGCTAAAGCTTGTCTAGTGTATTCAGTTAATATATCGACATCGGATGTCATTTTTGAATAATCTGCAAGTGTTTCGAAAATAATTGGCAGGTTTCTGATTGAAACATGCTCTCTTAGTAAGTTTCCTAGTACCTTTTGAATCTCTCCTATCGTCATCGGAGTTGGAGTCAATTCGTCCACTAGAATTGGTGATGTTTCACGAATGTGATCAATGAGCTGCTTCGTCTCTTGTCTACCAAGTAACTCATGGGCATGGTTTCTGATAATTTCTGTCATATGAGTAGAAACAACGCTAGGTGGGTCTACGACTGTATATCCCATAATCTCTGCTTCTTCCTTGACCGCTTCAGTTATCCATTTAGCCGGCAATCCAAAAGAAGGTTCAATCGTATCAATCCCTTCGATCGTATCATCGTCTCCAGGGCTCATAGCAAGATAGTGATCTAACAGCAATTCTCCTCGAGCCATTTCATTTCCTTTTATTTTAATCCGGTACTCATTTGGCTGTAGCTGAATATTATCTCGTATACGTACGACAGGAATTACTATACCGAGCTCTAGTGCAAGTTGTCTTCGGATCATTACTACGCGATCTAGTAAATCTCCGCCCTGTGCTGTATCAACAAGTGGAATTAAACCATAGCCAAATTCAAATTCTATAGGATCTACATTTAATAGATTAATAACATTCTCTGGGCTCTTCATATTATCTGTAGCTGCTTCCTCCTGAAACTCCTCTAACTCTTCTGGATCCTCTTTTTCTGTTTTACCCATCATATAAGCCCCAATAACTAAAATAGCCGAGATAGGAAAAGTAAGAATTACTCCTATAGGAGTCACAATTCCCAAAAGTGCAATTGAGGCAGCTGCTACATAAAGTAGCTTAGGCTGACTTAATAACTGCCCTGTAATATCTCCACCTAAATTACCTTTAGATGCAGCTCTTGTAACAACAATACCAGTAGCAGTCGATATTAGGAGAGCTGGAATCTGGGACACAAGTCCATCCCCAACAGTCATTGTGGAGAATAAAACTGCAGCCTCACCAAAAGGTAGTCCAAATTGAACTACACCGATGATAATACCAAATAGTAAGTTAATAATTACGATAATAATACCAGCGATCGCATCACCCTTTACAAATTTGGTTGCACCATCCATTGCTCCATAAAAGTCGGCTTCTCCACTTACCTTTTCACGTCTCTCTCTTGCTTCCTTTTCCGAAATCATTCCGGCATTTAAGTCAGCGTCAATACTCATTTGTTTACCAGGCATGGCATCTAAGGTAAAACGGGCAGCAACCTCTGATACACGTTCCGCCCCCTTAGTAATTACGATAAATTGGATTATAACTAAAATTGCAAAAACTACTAACCCAACTAACATATTCCCACCTGTAACAAAAGTTCCAAACGTTTCTACTACTTTCCCCGCATCCCCTTCAGCCAAAATCGCGCGTGTAGTGGAAACATTAAGCGCAAGTCTAAATAAGGTTACTAATAATAATAATGTTGGGAAGACAGAAAATTGTAATGCCTCTTGCATATTCATTGCCGTCATTAAAATTAAAAGAGCAATAGTAATATTAACAATGATTAAAAAACTCAATAACCAATGAGGAAGAGGTATCACGAGCATAGCCACAATAGAAATTACTGCTGCTAAAACGGATATATCGCGGACTTGCATATACTTCCACCTCAATCTTTAAATTTTTTGTTTAATGCGGTACACATAAGCTAATACCTCAGCTACCGCCTTAAAGAATTCATCGGGAATTCGTTGACCAATTTCAACCTGGTCATACATTCCTCTAGCCAGTGGCCGATTTTCAACCATTACCACGTCATTTTCCTTAGCAATCATTTTAATCTTTTGAGCAACGTAATCGGCACCTTTCGCCGCTACGATTGGGGCTTCCATTGATTGGTCATCGTACTTTAGTGCAATAGCATAATGAGTAGGATTCGTAATAACAACATCAGCTGTAGGAATTTCCTGCATCATTCGACGCATGGCCATTTCTCTTTGTCTCTGCCGAATACGTGATTTAATAATAGGATCTCCCTCTGAGTTCTTATGTTCGTCCTTTATATCCTGCTTAGACATCTTCAAATTTTTCTCGTAATCAAAGCGCTGATAGAAGAAATCTAAGATCGATATAAACAACAAGACAAGGGAAGCAACAATACCCATCATTCCTGTAAGCCAGCCTATTGTTGACAAGGTGTCCCAAGCAGTTTTGAAGGATAGAGAGAGCACTTGCTCAAGGTTCATCCATAAAATCATCGTTGTAACAGATCCTATAAATGTAATCTTAAGAATGGATTTTAATAGTTCAATTATTGCCCTCATCGAAAAGATTCGCTTAAGTCCCTTTATCGGGTCTATTTTCTTCAAATCAAATTTCAAAGGCTCCGTCGTAAACAGCAAGCCAAACTGAAAGAAGTTTGCCGCAACAGCAGCGACTACCGCTACTAACATGATAGGGAGCAAAATCATCGCCATTTCCATTAGCATATCCTTATAAATCTCAATAGCTATGGGGATGGAAATTGAATCCATTAACATATACTTTGTAAAAGTAACATTGAAAAAAGTAAAAATCTCATTTCGTAAAAATCCTGCAAAGAAAAACATAAAGACGAAAACTGCTAGTAACACAATGGCACTTGTGACATCCTGACTTTTTAGCACTTGTCCTTTTTTTCGAGAATCCTGTCTTTTTTTAGGAGTAGCCTTTTCTGTCTTTTCTCCTGCAAAGTACTGTAAATCCAATCGGAGCATCAACATATTAGCCACCACCTAAAATTATCATTAAATCTCGCATAGCGATGATCATCATCTCGAATACTTTCTGCATAACAGCCAGTAAGACTCCCATCATGACTAATAACACAATAAATGTAACCCCAATTTTTATAGGGAATCCCACTACAAAAATATTTAATTGAGGAACAGTACGAGCTGTTATACCTAATGCGATATCCACTAGAAATAGAGTCGCCACGATAGGAATAGACATCTGGAAGGCAACTGCAAAAACTCCTGCAAATGTTTTCATAATGAATTCCACATAATTTTCTTGTCCAAAAGCAAGCCAAGTCGTTTCCATTGGGATAAACTGATAGCTATAAAAAATTCCATCTAAGATCAAATGATGGCCATTTAAAGCTAACAGTAATAAAAGTGCAATTATATTTAAAAATTGTCCTATCAACGGACTTTGTGCTCCAGTTTGAGGGTCTATTACATTGGCGATTGCAAACCCCATTTGGAAGTCGATAAATCCGCCGGCAATTTGAATTGCAGAAAGAATGATATAAGCTAGTAATCCTACAAATAAACCTACCATTACTTCCTTGATGATTAATAGTATGTATTCTCCGTTAATATCAAAAGGACTCACATCCATCGTGTAATACATCATCCACGAAAGAATTACTGCAAAGGCAATTTTATGCGTAGCTGGAATAGTACGATGTGAAAACAGTGGCAATGTAATCATGAACGCTGAAACTCTTGCAATAATTAATAGTAATACAGTTAGGCTAGGTATGATCTCTTCCATTGAACTAACCAATATATCTCACTAAGTTTTCAAAAATATCTGCAGCATAGGAGGTCACTTGCGATAGCATCCATGGTCCAAAAAAGACGATAGCCACTAAAACTGCAATAATTTTAGGAACAAATGCAAGAGTCTGCTCTTGAATTTGTGTTGTTGCTTGAAAGATAGATACTGCAAGACCTGTTATTAAAGCCACTAACAAAAGAGGACCTGATGCAAGAAGAATGACCCAAATGGCTCTTTCTGCAATTGATATTACCATTTCGTTACTCAATACAATCAGCTCCTAAAAACTTTGTAGGATGGACTTCATAACTAAATACCATCCGTCCACTAACACAAACAATAAAATCTTAAATGGTAAGGATATCATTACCGGTGGTAACATCATCATCCCCATCGACATCAGGACACTTGCCACAATCATGTCAATTACTAAGAAGGGGATAAAGATCATAAAGCCTATTTGAAAGGCTGTTTTAATTTCACTTAAAGCAAAAGCAGGTACCATCACTGTCAATGGAATATCATCAATCGATTCTGGTCGTTCTGCTTCGGTATATCTTAGAAATAGCTCTAAATCCTTTTGCCTTGTATGCTCACTCATGAAATCCTTAAATGGTCCACTAGCATTTTCATAAGCCTGTTCTAACGTAATCTCCTCATCAAAGAGAGGAGTCAAGGCCGTTTCATTCACTTCCTGGAGTGTTGGTGCCATGATAAAAAATGTTAAGAATAAGGCTAAACCAACTAATACTTGGTTAGGTGGCATTTGTTGGGTTGCTAAAGCTGTACGAACGAAAGACAAAATAATCATGATTCTAGCAAAGGAAGTCATTAATATTAAAATACTCGGTGCCAAAGATAAAACCGTTAGTAAAAGCATTAATTTGATAGAAGTGGAGACATTTGACGGATCACTGTCCGAGAAGAATTGGACGAAATCATTCATTGTTTTTGCGCTCCTTTGTCTTCCAATCCTTTAATACTTCACTACGGTCTCTTTTTATATCATCTAGCTTCTTTTGAAACGTTTCATTAAATGAAGGATTTTCGTTATTTTTTGCCTTATGAGTCTTGTTTTTGGTTAGTTTATTCATTAACTCCATAATATAAGGAAGCGTTTGAACAGTTCCAAGCTTATCCTCATATAGTTTTGTTAACTCTTCTATTTCTTGAGGATCTGTGATTTCTTTCAGTAAATTTATATTTTCTCCAATTCCTACTAGATAGAGAGAGTTGCCAATTTGCATTAACTGAATTGACTTGCCTTGACCAACCCCAACTCCTCCAAGATTATGGATGAGTTGGTTATGCTGAAAGCTTCTATTTCGTTTATTTAAAAAACGTAATAACCCATACAACAAAGCAATGACAAATAACAAGGCAAATATCATTTTAATGTAATCCCAGGCTGTAATAAATACTCCACTTGAACTTGCTTCTTGTGGAGTATTCTTTTCTTGTTCACCTATTGTATTACTATCGGTTTCTTTAGATGGATCAGAGTCGTTCTTTTCTCGTTCTAAATAATCCTTAATACTTTCATTTGAATCTACAGATGCCTCAGTACCTAACGGAAAAGATATCAATAGAAAACATGCCATACAAATATTTAGGTAAAGCTTCCACATCATTTCTTACCCTATCGCTTTAGAGATTGCTTCAATTACTCGATCAGCTTGGAATGGTTTTACGATAAAGTCATTTGCTCCTGCTTGAATGGCATCTATAACCATAGCTTGTTGCCCCATGGCAGAACACATTATAATTGTTGCACTCGGATCTTTTTCTTTAATTTTTTTTAAAGCTTCGATACCGTCCATTTCGGGCATCGTGATATCCATCGTCACTAAATCTGGTTTTAATTCAGCGTACTTTTCTACAGCTTGTACACCATCTGCCGCTTCACCCACTACTTCAAAACCATTTTTTGATAAAATATCTTTAATCATCATGCGCATGAACGCAGCATCGTCTACTATTAAAATTCTTTTCGACATAATATGTCTCCTCCATTACTTATCGTAAATTATTAATACGTTCTGCCTGACTTAGTATATCTGTAATTCGAACACCAAAGTTCTCGTCAATTACAACGACTTCCCCTTTGGCAATATGACGATTATTTACAAGGATGTCTACAGGCTCTCCAGCTAATTTATCCAATTCTAGAATAGAACCGCTGGTAAGTTCTAAAATTTCCTTCACAGTTCTTCTAGTACGACCTAATTCTACTGTTACTTGTAGCGGAATATCAAGGAGTAAATTTAAATTTCTCGACTCATTAGGTGTTAAATTTGTTGCTTCAAAGCTAGCAAATTGAGCTTGTTGCACCTCTACAGGTGGTGTATTACTTTGTCTTGTTTGATGCTGTGGTGCTCCTAGCTGTTGGACTGGTGGTACAACTGACGGTTGAATTGTTGGTGCTTCATAATAGTCTGGCACTGGAGTAGATGCGTGATTGCTTTCAACTCTTTCTTCATACACTGTTGCCGCTGCCTCTGGTTCACTTTCACTCTCGCCCAATAGTGATTTAACTAGGCTCAGTCCAAACTCTAATGGTATAAGCTGCATAATATTAGAATCTATTAAGCTTCCTACTCGTAGTCTAAAAGATATTTTAATAAGTAAATCATCATTAGGGATCGCTTCCTCGCCTTCCCCTTCGATAAGATTTAAAATATCTATGGATGGTGGAGAGATATCTACCTTTTTATTGAACACAGTGGACATTGAAGTAGCGGCAGAGCCCATCATTTGGTTCATAGCTTCTTGTACGGCACTTAATTGAATTTCACTTAGCTGAGGACTTGGATCTATTCCATCTCCACCTAGCATTAAGTCTGCAATTACAGCAGCGTCTGATTGCTTAATAACTAGTAGATTCATACCTATTAGTCCAGCAGTATATTTGACTTGTACCGCCACATAAGGATGTGGAAACTCCTCCACTAATCTACTTCTATTAATCATGCTAATATGTGGAGTAGTTATATCCACTTTTTGACCTAATAATGAAGATAGAGCGGTAGCAGAGCTTCCAAAGGAAATATTACCGATTTCTCCTAAAGTATCTATAGCAAAAGAGTCTAAGTAATCTTCAATATTCGATGTACCCTTGTTTGCTTTTTCATCCTTCACATTGTCAACCGTTCCACGTAGGAGGGCTTCAATTTCTTCTTGGGAGAGCATATCATCACTCATCATCATCCTCTCCTCCTTTCAAAGTTTCAATTATTTGTACTGCCATTTTCTTTTTAAGCTTACCAGGCTGGGCTTTAAACTTAGGTATATCTCCTACTTTGATCGTAAGAGCATCTTCAACTTTTGCATTTAACTGAATCACATCGCCCAACTGAAGATATAAAAGATCTTCCATCGTGATTTCAGTAGAACCTAATTCAGCCACAACTGGTATTTCTGCTGATTTAACACGTTTTTTAAGGACTGCTAATTGTTCCGGAGACACTTCTTTTTTATTTGTTTGCATCCAGTAACGCACAGATAGGTTCGGTACGATTGGTTCTAATACTACATGAGGAATACAAATATTAATCATTCCACTTGTTTCTCCAATAACCGTATTAAAAGATATGACAACTACAGTCTCATTTGGAGAAATCATTTGTAAAAATTGCGGATTTATCTCTAATTCCGTTAAGATTGGATCGATATCCGCTATATTACTCCATGCTTCTCTTAAATTATCAAAGGATTTTTCAAAGAGATTAGTCATTATCTTTGTTTCTATTTCAGTTAAATTATCTACCTTTGTATGCGTCTGACCCTTCCCTCCCATTAATAAATCCAGCATGGAATATGCGATATTGGGGTTTATCTCCATTAGAATATTACCTTCTAGAGGCGGAACCTCAAACACATTAATGAGTGTCATATGAGGTACCGAGCGTATAAACTCTTCAAAAGGAATTTGGTCTACGGACACTACAGATATTTGAACATATGATCTTAACTGGGCAGAAAAAAATGTGGTTAAAAGACGTGCGAAATTTTCGTGTATACGTGTCAAACTTCGTATTTGGTCTTTCGAGAAACGCAGAGCTCTCTTAAAATCATAAGTACGAATTTTCTTTGATTCCTGTTCGCTCTTCATTTCGTCCGCTGTCATTTCACCTGTCGAAAGGGCACTTAACAATGCATCTATTTCTGATTGAGATAATATATCTCCTGCCAATCTGCCCACCTCCATTCAAAAAATTACTTTACTGAATAATATAGGAAGTAATATACACCTGCTGTACTTCCCCATCATGCATTAATTCATTTATTTTTGTTTTTAAAGAGGACTCTAAGCTTATCTTACCTTGCTTACCTTCTAAATCCTCTGGCGTCATTTCCGAAAGTTCCGTGATCAAAATATTTTTCACTTGGAAATCTCGTTTTGTAAGTTCCTCTGCCGACTTTGTACTGTCTGTTTGAACTTTCATAGAAATCCGGATAAATTTGTCGCCTGCTAAATTAGTTGTAATTTCTTGAATGTCCACAGAAGACTCGACAATCTCATCAATTGTAGGTTCGTTGGCTTCTTCACCTTTATTAAATTGGAAGTAGAGTAAAATTGCAACCACACCTACCAAAGTAAGAGAAACCAAAATAATTAGCATCATAGTTACTAGCTTATTGTTATTCTTCATCCTGTTCACCTCTTAAATAAGGATTCGATAAAATATGTATTTCCTTGTAGAACTGAGCGATTTTTTCATACACATCTTCTCGTGTTTCTAACGCCACATATTTATGACCGTTCGTTAGCGTTATCGTAGTATCTGGAAAAGATTCAATCGTCTCTATGTATAATGCATTTAACGAAAACTCTTTACCGTTTAAACGAGTTAAACTAATCATTTATTTAAGGGCCGGGCCATTCAAGGAACGGCCCACCCCTCCCTTACTGTCAAGCTGTTAAACTATTCTTTATCGTTTTAAGTTAACTAATTCCTCTAAGATTTGGTCTGAAGTCGTGATAATACGAGTATTAGCTTGGAATCCACGTTGCGCTACAATCATGTCCGTAAACTCTTCAGATAAGTCAACGTTAGACATTTCTAGGAAGCCAGAGTTGACTGTTCCAAGACCATCTTGAGTTCCTACTGAGTTTAACGGAGTACCTGAGTTTGGTGAGGATTTAAAATAATTGTTCCCCGCCTTTTCTAAACCTCCTGCATTTGGAAATTTGGCTAAAACCAATTGCCCCGACCATCTAAGTTCTCCACCTTTGTCTACAAATGTCACAGTACCATCTTGACTAATACTCATACTTTGAGCGTCAGTAGGAATTTGAATTGGTTTATAAGTAGTAGTAGCTCCGGTTATAAATGTTTTATCAGGAATTCCATCATTACCAGTTGCATCTAAATTCCCGCTATTAGGTGTTACAGAAACTAAATTGGCCAATGGGAACTGCGCCGGCGCACCAGTAGTAACTGCTGAGGCACCAACTAAGTATTTCCCGTCAGAATTAACTAAGTATCCTTCTTTATCCATATAAAAGTTCCCAGCACGTGTATATAAATAATTTTCAAATCCATTTGGACCAGCTGTGGCAGTTGCTCCTTTTCCATCTGCTACTTGAAAAAACCCATCTCCAGATATAGCAAGATCTAATGTATTACCTGTAGATTGCAATGAACCTCCAGAGTGGATAGTATCAATTGCAGATAACTGGGAGCCTAACCCTACTTGTTTAGCGTTTACTCCACCTCGTGTTCCTGTAGGTGCAGAAGCACCTGAAGTCGTTTGTGAGATTAAATCTTTAAAAACTGTACGACCCTTTTTAAAACCATAAGTATTTACGTTAGAGATGTTGTTACCTATTACGTCTAATTTTGTTTGAAAGTTTTTAAGTCCTGAGATACCTGAGTACATTGAACGAATCATTGATGAATTTCTCCCTTCGATTTGTGTGCTAGCTTCAATCAGTCCACTGCACGTAGCATCCTTTAAAGGTCCTGCTATCCTAGCACTATTGTGCCGTCTATATTGGTAAACAATTGATTGTTTGCTTCCGTACGATCCATTGCAGTAATAACCGTGGCATTTTTTGCACTTACGATTAAAGCTGCTTGTTCCATCAATACTAATGAGTCCTTTACACCTTTGGAGCGCGCTTCTGATACTTTGTCACTTACAAGCTGCCACTGCGCATCTGAAATATGAATATTTCTTTCTAGTAATCGCTGATTGGCATGTTTGCTTACCTTTAGTTCTGTTTTTACCGTGGCTTCATGTAAATGCTGTAAAAACGCCTGTTTAGGAGGTGTGACTTGCTTAGTTGTTATTGGTTGACGGATACCTGGTTGCAGGGAGACACGGTTAATAGTAACATGGTCCATTGCAAGTCTCCGTTCTATTCTTTATTGGATAGAATTAATTTTATCTGCTGTTATCGTAGTACCACCAGAAAGATTCAATAAAATCACACCATCTTTTTTAGAGACAGATTCAACAACACCTTTTGTTTCTACGGTATTATCAGTGTATCCAATAGTTTTTCCAATCATCATACTTGCCTCTACTAAACTGTTAGAGTTCCCATTGCTTGATAATACTTCCGAAATGTTACCTGGTGTAATTTTCTTTCCATCAGACAGTGTAAATTCTACGCTCCCATTTACGAATTTAACTCCAACAATTTGGCCAGTTCCTTCGTTAGTGATAGGCTTACCATCTACACCATTTTTGTCTGTCAGCTCGTGCCATTTCACTTGCTTACCAACAAAATTGCTGTATTCAATCATTTGGGTTTGTTCTTGTGCCTGCGCAAACTTTTCAAAGGCATTCGTTAAGTTCGTCATTTGCTCTAAGGAAGAAAACTGTGCCATTTGAGCAATGAATTCGTTATCCTTCATTGGATTAGTAGGATCCTGATTTTGAAGTTGTGTCATCAATATTTTTAAAAATTCATCTTTTCCAAGCGTACTATTACCCGTTGTTTTAGTCGTTTTTTTAGATGACAGGTACATATTGCTTGTAATTGGTGTTAAATCAGCCATTTTTATACCTCTATTTCACTTAGAAATTCTTGGAACGTGGTTTGTATATCTGAAACTGAAACATCTGAATCTTCTTCTTGTTGATCATGCTGTCTATGTTGTTTAAAAGTAGAGTCTTGGAAACCTTGGTTTTTCTCCTGTTTTGCTGTGTCTTGCAATGCTTGGGTAATCTCTAGCTTCTCTATTTGTATATTTTGATTTGCCAGTCCTTGTCTTAATTGACCAGAATGCGTATCTAGCATTTCTTTACCTAAGGCAGTTGATGCAAGCATTTTGGCAGTTAAGATTCCATCCTTTTGTATCAACTCAATGCGGATCGTTCCAAGCTGTTCAGGATATAGCTTAATCACTAATCTATTAGCCCCTGCTGCTTGTCCAAATTGAACCCGGTTCATCAACTTTTGAAGTTCTTTTATAAACTCCTCTGACTGAGCTGATTTTTGTGTAGGGAGAGTCATGGACACTGTCTCTACTTTTGTTTGTACAGTGATTGTCTGACCTTGATTTACAGAAGTGGTTTCTTTACTTTCTGTTACTACTTCTGTACTCATTCCTTTAGTAACTGATTGATTCATTACCACTTGTTGTATAAATGCTTTAGTTACGGGAGTAGAGTTTCTACCTTGTATCAATGATAAATTTGTTAAGTTTTCCTTTAAAGTTTCCAATGTTTGTTTTAGATCAAAAAGTGTCGTTTCTTGTTTGAAGGTCAAATCACTTTTGTTTCCTATAAGTTGGACTACCTTTAAAAGCTCTACTGCTTGTTTTGCTTCCACTGGACTTGTAATCTTATTCGATGCTTGTCCATTTAATGTTAAAAGGATAGAGTCAACAAGCTTTTGAGGCTGTTCCATTACATTCGCAAGAATTTCCCAAACATCCTGTTTCTGATCTGGGTTCTCCTGTAAATCTTCAAGCTTGCTTAGCAATTTATTTAACAATTGATGTAAGTCATTTGAATCTACTAGTAGTTCATCCGTTTGAAGTAAATTCTGTGCATCCTCTATGGATTCGGCATCTAATAGAGAAAGTAAATCTTGTATAAGATTTTGCTCTGTTTTCACAGGGCTTTCAACATTAACAGATGGTACAGACTGACTGGAAAGAATTTGTCCAAATACATTTCCAAATCCTTGACTGTTACCTGTTGGCAACTCTGTTTTAGGTTGCACAGCTACTGGAGGTCTCATGTTAACTAATGCTATGTTCATTTTTCTTTCACCCCCCTTCAATAATGAATGATACTACTGCTTGGTCATTAGCTCAGTATATTTAGCGGCATCCTGAGGTGACATTTTTTCATAAATTTTTGCAACAGTATCTGGTTTTAAACTCGCCAAAATTCTCAATGCCTCTGCATCACTCATATTCGAGATAACAGGAGCTGCTGATTTTGCAGACATTTTTTCGAAGGTAGAAACTACCTCTGCATAATCCCTTTTTGATTGTTCATTTTGTCTCTTCAGTTCTTCAATTTCCTGTAATAGGCTTTCCTGTTCTGACAACAAGGATTCTTCAGACTTCACAGAGTTTTCTATTTCACCCTGAAGCTGATTAATTTGTACTTCTTTTTGCTGAATCTCTGCTTGCAATGAAACAACTCTCTCTTCTAAGCGATTTGATTTTGCATTGTCATCCAATGGCTTATTCTCACTAAACGAGGTAAGTTCTTTAGCTTTTTCAAATACATTAATATTTGTTATTTGGGCAAAAGTTAAAAGGAGAGCCAAAGCAAAGAGAAGCGGTATGATAAACAAATATAATATTTTCTTGCCTAAGCCGATTTTTCTTGACCCGTTGTCCATCGTATGAAGGCTTTTCTTTTGATTATTCTTTTTTGCCATGCTTTACTCACCTAATCTCTTTGTTTTGAAACTTTAAGGAAGAAATCTCATCTAAAACAATCGCTTCTAAGCGATACTGTTCTTGTTGAAAACTTTCAAAATCCTTTTCTTGCATTTTTTCGAACTTCCGAACCTCTAAGCTTTTTTCCAACAGTTTTTCCTCATACCAGTTCATCTTGGACCTAGCCTGTATAACCTCTTTTTGTACAACTTCAATTCTTTTTTGTAGGCTCTCTAGAAAATTAGAATAATGATGTATTCCATCAATACTTAATCCATTGGACAGCAAATCGTTTTGAGTGTCTAGAGTAGACTCTCTTTTTTTCAAAAGATTGTATAGTTCAGTAGCAACCTGTTCAAAGGCATTAACTGACTCTTTGTACGCTATTTCTGTCTCTGACTTCTCCTGTTCACGAACCGTAAGCACCTTAGCAAATTTATATTGATAAGCAACCATCTTAAGCTCCTCCGCCTGATAACATCACTAATTCATGAACACTATTGTCCAAAGAAACTTTATCCAAATATCCTTGCTTTAAAAAAGCAGTAATTAAAGGTTCATATTGAATGGCCTCATCAATCTCTTTGGAAGTTCCTCTTTTATATGCCCCTATATTGATCAAATCCTCTGATTTATTGTAAGTAAAGTAAAGCTCACGTAGCCTTTCAGCAGCCTTTACATGCTGTTCATCTGAAATATGATTCATTAGACGACTAATACTTTTTAACACATTGATAGCAGGAAACTGCCCCTTGTTGGCTAGCGCTCTATCAAGCACTATATGTCCGTCAAGTATCCCACGGACTGTATCAGCAATAGGCTCATTCATATCATCTCCATCTACGAGTACCGTATAGAACGCTGTAATGCTTCCATTTTCATTTGTACCCGTTCGTTCTAACAGCTTAGGTAAAATAGAAAATACGGAGGGAGTATACCCTCTTGTAGCTGGTGGTTCACCAACTGCTAATCCTATTTCCCGTTGAGCCATCGCTACACGGGTAACGGAATCCATCATTAGCATGACATTTAAGCCTTTGTCTCGAAAATACTCCGCAATAGCAGTAGCAGTAAATGCTCCCTTAATACGCATAAGAGCTGGCTGGTCAGAAGTCGCTGCTATTACGATTGACCTTTCCAATCCTTCTTTGCCAAGATCACGTTCAATAAACTCTCGAACCTCTCTGCCACGTTCTCCAATAAGGGCAATCACGTTTAAGTCAGCATTCGTATTTCTTGCAATCATTCCTAACAGGGTACTTTTACCTACACCTGAACCAGCAAAAATACCAACCCTTTGTCCCTTTCCGACTGTAAGCATACCATCAATCGCCTTCACTCCCACCTCAATTTGCTCATGAATAGGTGGTCTAGTTAAAGGATTTGGAGGATCTTGTTCTGTACCAACTGTACTCAAGCCTTTCGGTAACACCGTCCCATCAATTGGATTGCCCATGGAATCAAGTACTTTCCCAATTAGCTCAGGACCTACTTTTATTTCTAAAGGACTGTTTGTTCCTTCTACTAAACACCCTGTGGAAATTTCACGTATATTTGTATAAGGCATCAAGACTACAGTTTCTTCTTTAAAGCCTACTACTTCAGCAAGAATGACAGATGGACCATTTTTAGCAGAATTAATATGGATTTTGCATACATCTCCAATAGAGCTCTCGGGGCCTTGCGACTCAATCATTAATCCAACTACACGATTTACACGGCCGTACTTTTTAAAAGTAGAGACTTTTGGTATTTGTTGGATTAAATCGATTGCTTTCATTACTCTCACTCCATGCTTTCAAGAATATCAACTAGCTTACGTCTTAATTCTTTTACTTGTTCATCAATACTTACAACAATTCGACCATGATTTGTTTCAATATAACAATCTGTATCATTCATTTCCTCGTCTACGAAAATCATAAATGGCACATCTATCGGAAAAATAGAAGCAAGCTCTTCTCGATTTTTAGATACTAGATTGAAGTAATATGGGGAAACATATATTTTTATTTCTTTCATTTCACGAGCTTCTTTTAAGCCCCTTTGAACAATAGACAAAAACAAATCGAAATCTTCCTCTAATTTAACCCCAATGATTCGCTCTGCATTTCGAATACTCAATTCAAGAATTACTTGTTCTTGTTGCTGTAAATAGGCAGCAGCATTTTCATATGCTGTTTGCATCGCTTCATTGGCTGTTTTTAGGGAACTTTGCATGTCAGCCAGTGCCTTTTGTCTTCCTTCTTCTACACCTTGTGCAAATCCTTCTTCGTAAGCACTTTGTTGATAGCTAAGCTTTTGGTTATTCCATTCATTTAGTTCCTGTTGTATTTGTTGCCGAGTATTTTCCACTTCTAATTGCAGCTGTTTCTGTTTATTCGTTATTTCTTGGTTGACCTCTTCCAACATTTTGCTACGCTCTATATTGAAGTTTTCCTTTATAGCGAGCGGTGTTTCATCACTTGTCTCTTCTACAGTGAGATTTCTTATATGAATCGGACGAAATTTTTCAGCATTTCCATCCATTTGTACGTTTCGGAAAATTTTAGACAATAATGTCATCTCCTCCACCACGGGCAATGATAATTTCACCTGCGTCTTCTAAACGTCTAATAACCGATACAATTCTACTTTGAGCTTCTTCTACATCACGTAATCGAACAGGACCCATGACTTCCATTTCTTCTTTGAACGTTTCTGCCATACGCGTAGACATATTACGGAAGATAATATCCTTCACTTCCTCGCTCGATACCTTCATAGAAAGAATTAGATCTTCATTTTCACAATCACGTATAACTCTTTGAATAGAACGGTTGTCCAACGTAACGATATCTTCGAATACAAACATTCTCTTTTTAATCTCTTCTGCAAGCTCTGGATCTTGAATCTCTAGAGCATCCAAAATGGTTTTTTCAGTAGTTCGATCAACACCATTTAGTACTTCTACAACTGCATCTACACCGCCAGTTTCTGTAAAATCCTGAGTTACAGTAGAGGAAAGTTTTCTCTCAAGCACTGATTCTATTTCACTAATCACTTCCGGTGAAGTAGAATCCATTGTTGCAATCCTTCTAGCGATATCTGCTTGTACTTCTTGAGGCAGGGAAGATAAAATAATCCCCGCCTGCTGTGGTTCAAGATAAGATAAGATTAAAGCAATCGTTTGAGGATGCTCATTTTGTATAAAGTTAAACAGCTGCGTTGGCTCTGCTCTTCTAGCAAAATCAAAAGGACGGACTTGTAAGGAGGACGTCAAACGGTTGATAATGGCTTGAGCATGCTCACTACCAAGTGCCTTTTCAAGAACTGTCCTTGCGTAGCCAATACCACCCTGTGATATATAATCCTGTGCTAGAGCAATATGATGAAATTCCTCTATAATACCTTCTTTTATTTCTGGCTCTACTTTTTTCACTCCAGATATTTCTAGAGTTAATCGTTCAATTTCTTCTTCATTTAAATGCTTATAAATGGAAGCAGACACTTCTGGTCCTAGAGAAATTAATAGGAGCGCGGCTTTTTGCTTACCTGTTAATTCTTTTTCTTTCTCTTTTTTACTCATAGCCGTCCCTCCTTAATCCTCTGCTATCCAAGTACGTAATAACTTTGCAAATTCCTCTGGCTTGTCTTTTGCCATTTTTTCTAGCTGCTTACGTCTTAAAGTAGATTCTGTTTCTTTTTCATTATTAATATCATCAACTTTTGGTATCTCTCTTGCCTCTTCAACAATTAGTAATTCTTCCTCTTCATCACTTCTTCTTGAACGAAGTAAACTAATGACTAGAAGAATAATGGAGACTAATAATATTCCACCAATTACATATATCCACCAAGGGATTGTTGGAGAAGATACTTCAGCAACCGAGGTTTTCCCTCTCAGCTCTTGAACCGAAACTACAATCTTGTCTTCGACTTGTTCCTCTGTTAGTTCTCCTACGCCCTTGTCAATAGAAGTTCTTACAATCGTAGCAAGCATCTGTTCGATGTCTCCTCGTATATCGTCCGGTAAGGATGCAACATCTTCTGCATCTGGTGGTTCAACCATTACTTGTATACCTATGTCTCTAATTTTATATGGGCTTTCGACAATTTCTTTTCTGATCCGATTTACTTCATTGTTTATTGTATCTTCCGATCTTTCGTAATCCCCATCAGCAGTAGTGCCTTCTACATAGTTGGTGAAGTTATCAGTAGCATCCTCTCCTTGAGGAGTACCGCCAGCTACTGGATTATTACCGGTAAACGTTTCAGAAATACGCTGAGCACTAATTTCAATTCCAGCCATATTTTCTACATCGACTGGCTCTACGAGATTCTCTTCCCGATTTTCTTGTTTAAAATCGATATCTGTAGTAATGGATACTACTACTTTATCTTGCCCCATTAAGGTACCTAGCATGGTTTGGACTTGTCGTTGCAAGTCTCGCTCAATGGTCTTCTTCAATGTCATTTGATCTGTGACAGTTGTACCGCCAGAACCATTTGCCTGCTGAAGGTCGAAATATTCTAGGAATTGGTTTCTTATAACGATATCTTCAGTAGATAAGTTCGGTATAGATTTAGAAACTAAATTGTATAAGGACGCTATTTGTGTCTCTGAAAATTGATAGCCTGGTTCTGTATTTAGCACGATAGAGGCACTTGCTGTTTCATTGCTTTGAGATAAAAATACCCCTTCTTCAGGTAAGGTAATCATTACCTTTGCTTCCTTAACACCTTCCACGCTTTTAATCAAATTGGCTAGTTCAGTTTGAGTAGTAGCCAGCTTTAATACATTAAACTCGTTATCTGTCATCCCAAAGCCTGCATTTTGAGAGAAGAAGCTATAATCAATCATTCCTGATTGCGGAAATCCTTCTGCAGCCATTTGCACCAATAAAGTATCCTTCTGTTCCTTTGGAACTAATATAGAAGTTCCTCCAACAGCAATTTCATTTGGTATACCTTTAGAATCTAAATTTTCTTTTATGCGTCCTACTTCAGAAGGTGTTACCTCTGAATATAAAGGAACCATTTCCGTTCTTGTTAGAAAAAAGGTCAGGACCGCAGCAAGAACTATTACACCTAGAAATCCGCCAATTATAGTCCCTTTTTGACCTTTAGTCCGACTCTTCCAAAAGGTTGTTATATCATTTTTAATTTTTGTTATACGCTCATTCATTTTTATCCTCCGGTTATGGTGAATATTTTAGCTCGATATATTACAATAACCGAGGTCTAAACCTGCATACGCATTATTTCTTGATATGCTTCTACGACTTTATTACGAACCTCTAATGTTGCATTTAATGCGATACTTGCCTTCTGTGATGCAATCATTACTTCATGAAGTTCAATGTTTCCACCACTTATTAGTTTGTTTGTTGCTACATCTGAAGCCTTCTGTGTATCATTTACCGAGTTAATAGCACTTTGAAGGAAATCACCAAAGTTTTCTTGTGCTTGAGATGGACTCAACTTATTTGTTGCCAAAGGTGCATTTACTTGGCCAACATTAAACATAGATACTGATTCAATAGCCATTAAGCGTTAAACCTTCTTTCTATTTTCCTATTTCAAGTGCCTTTGAAAGCATTGCCTTATTTGCATTAAAAACAGTGACATTCGCCTCATATGAACGAGTAGCAGAGATAAGATCAACCATCTCTCTTAAAGGATCGACATTAGGCATTGCTACATATCCTTCCTCGTTAGCATCAATATGTGTTGGATCATATACAAGTTTAAAAGGTGTTTCTGCATCCTCTTTAACTCCCGACACCTTAACTCCATTGCCTACCCCACTTTTACTAGAAGTTCCTCTTGCTACATTTAAAATGCTAGAAAAAGAACCTTCGATTGGTTGTAGAGTTACCGTTTTCCTTCTATATGCCTGCCATTCCCCATCGACCATTTTCGCTCGTGTCGTTTCTGCATTAGCCATATTAGAAGAAATAACATCCATTCGTAAACGTTGAGCTGTAAGTGCCGACGCAGTAGTGTTCATCCCATGAAATATAGACACTATCAACCGCCTCCTTTAATAACTGTTTGTAGACTATTTAACTTACCGCTAACACGATCGACTAAAGCATTATAGTATAGCTGGTTCGTCGCTAAATTAGCCTGCTCCTTATCCATGTCTACCCCATTCCCATTACTGCTATATCTTAAATTGGAATAATCAAATGCTCCAGGTGAGGCTTGACTAGCTTGAAAGTTAAAATGCTTTTCTTCCGTGCGGTAGGCAGATATTGAAGACTTCTTAGCATTTTCTAAAAATTCATTAAAGTTAACACTTTTGGCTTTGTAATTTGGTGTGTCAACATTCGCTATATTTTGCGCTATAGTCTTTTGTTTCATAGATGCGAAATTCAAACCTCGTTCTAAATTCTCAATAGTACCGTTAAAAATTCCCAATTCTTTATCCCCCCTATCTATTTTTTATGAGTCATTTTTATTAATTTTCTATTAAAATCACAATAATCTTATTGTAAAGAAAATGTAACACAGTGTCTATTCTATTTCTTGAAATTTCATAGGACTTTTATCCTTTTTTTATAGACAATCGACAAAACAACTGTCACATTTGTAGAAATGTGTCTTATCCTGGAAAAAATATATCCATCTAAATCCATTTTTAGAATAAAAAAAGAGCCTACTCTAGAATTTTCTAGAGTAGGCTCCATTTATTAGGTTATTATCGCATTTTAAGTTGTGCAAGTTCTGCTAAAAATTTATCATTAAGAACTTTTATATAAGTTCCTTTCATACCAAGAGATCTTGATTCGATAACTCCAGCACTTTCCAGTTTACGAAGAGCGTTAACAATTACAGAACGAGTGATTCCTACACGGTCAGCAATTTTAGATGCTACTAAAAGTCCTTCGTTTCCGTCTAATTCTTCAAAGATATGCTCAATAGCTTCTAATTCACTATATGATAATGAGTTAATAGCCATTTGTACTACTGCTTTGCTTCTAGCTTCTTCTTCAATTTCTTCTGATTTTTCACGTAGGATTTCCATACCAACTACAGTAGCACCATACTCACCTAAGATTAAATCATCGTTTTGGAACTCATCTTTAAGACGTCCTAGAATAAGTGTACCAAGACGTTCTCCACCACCGATAATAGGAACAATTGTAGTTAAACCATCTTTAAACAATTCTCTATTTTCCTCAGGGAATACAGAGTGTTCACTATATACATCTAAGTTAGATGACGTTTCACTAACGTGGAAAAGATTTTTTGTATATTCCTCAGGGAATTGACGTTCTTCCATCATTTTAATGATACGATCATTTTCGATTTGTTGGTGTACTTCGTGTCCTAATAGCTTTCCTTTTCTGCTAACGATAAATGCGTTACATTCTATTACATCACTTAATGTTGCAGCCATTTCTTTAAAGTTAACTGGTTTCCCAGCAGATGCCTGTAACATCGAGTTAATTTTGCGTGTTTTGTCTAATAAATTCATTTAAATAAAGCCTCCATTGTAATTTTCCTATTTATTTTAATATTCTAAAGGTTTTTAATTGTTTTTGAAAGTAATAAGAATCGGATTTTAAAGTATAAATTGTGATAAATCTTTGTTTTTCACAATATTGTCAAGTTTAGAGTCAATATAAGCAGGAGTGATCTGTATTTGAGCAGGTGAAATATCTGAAGCCTCGTAAGATAGGTCTTCTAAAATTTTCTCCAAAATCGTGTGAAGACGTCTTGCTCCGATATTATCGGTTTCTTGGTTTACCTGATATGCTATATCCCCAATTCTTTCAATTGCCTCATCTGAAAAAGAAATAGTTACTTCTTCAGTTAATAACAAAGCCTCATACTGCTTTATTAGCGACTGATGAGGTTCCTTTAGAATTCGGACAAAGTCTTCCTTCGTAAGCTTCTCAAGCTCTACACGAATTGGAAAGCGTCCTTGAAGTTCAGGGATTAAATCAGAAGGCTTAGACATATGGAAAGCACCAGCAGCAATAAACAATATATAATCTGTTTTTACTGCTCCATATTTTGTCGTAACTGTTGAACCTTCTACAATTGGTAATATATCTCTTTGTACCCCTTCACGAGATACATCAGCAGAAGAGCTTCCACCATTTTTGCTAGCGATTTTATCCATTTCATCTATAAAAATAATACCTGTTTGCTCCGTCTTTTCAATGGCAATTTGTGACAACTCATCGTTATCTATTAATTTACCCGCTTCTTCTTGAATTAATACTTTTCTAGCGTCTCTTACTTTCATTTTTCTTTTTTTCTTTTTCTTAGGCATTAAGTTAGAAAGAGCATCCTGCATATTCATGCCCATGCTTTCCATTCCTCCACCTTGTAGTGCGTCGAATAAAGATGGTGACTGTTCTGTCACTTCTACCGTTACTATTTCATCCTCTAACTTGCCATCTCGTAAATCTTCGGCAATTTGTGAACGTTTTATACGTACATCTGTATCCTCAGTGTCTGATGAATCATCTTCAGGCTTTCCACCAAATAAAGCTTCAAATGGATTTTGTCCCGCATTCTTCTTTTTAAGAGAAGGTACAAGAAGCTTTACAATAGCATCATTGGCTAAACGTATAGCCTGATCCTTAACTTCTTCCATTTTTTCTTCTCTTACAATACGAATAGCAGCTTCTACTAAGTCTCTAACCATAGACTCTACATCTCTACCTACATACCCTACTTCTGTAAATTTAGTCGCTTCTACCTTTACAAAAGGGGCTTTTGTTAGCTTGGCAATCCTTCTTGCAATTTCAGTTTTCCCTACACCTGTAGGTCCAATCATCAAAATATTCTTCGGGATTACTTCTGCTTTCATTTCTTCGTTTAACATTTGTCTTCTATAACGATTGCGTAAAGCAACTGCTACAGCCTTCTTTGCTGTTTCTTGGCCTACAATATATTTATTTAAGTGCTCTGTTATTTGTTTAGGGGTTAAGTTAGTTTCCTTCATGTTCACCTAATACCTCCACAATTATTTGATGGTTTGTAAACACACAAATGTCTGCAGCTGTGTTCAAAGCAGCCTCTGCAATTTCCTTTGCAGTCAACTTGTCTCCAGCGTATTGTTTTAATGCTCTTCCTGCTGCTAATGCATAATTACCACCTGAGCCTATTGCCAAAACACCGTCATCAGGTTCTATAACCTCTCCGGTACCAGAGACAAGCAACAAGTGCTTTTTATCCATTACTAAAAGCATCGCTTCTAATTGGCGAAGCATTTTATCTCCACGCCATTGTTTAGCTAACTCTACTGCTGCTCGTTGAAGATTACCATTGTACTCTAACAATTTTCCTTCAAACATCTCGAAAAGCGTAAAAGCATCTGCAACAGAACCTGCAAAACCTGCTATAACCTGACCATTGAATAATCTTCTAACTTTTTTTGCTGTATGCTTCATTACCACTTGATTTCCTAAAGTAACTTGACCATCGCCTGCCATTGCATAGCTTCCATTATGACTAACTGCAAATATAGTAGTTGCATGAATTGAACCCATTGTATGACCTCCTGTAGTTACGCCCTTGGGTGGGCATTCATATATGTCTTTCTTAAATGCTCTTTCGTTACGTGAGTATAAACCTGAGTCGAGGAGAGATGAGCGTGCCCTAGCAGCTCTTGGACACTTCTTAAATCAGCACCATTGTTAAGTAGGTGAGTAGCAAATGTATGGCGAAGCATATGGGGATATATAGTTGTATGCATAGAAGCTTTTTTAATCATACTATTCAAGATATAACGCACCCCATCAGTAGTGAGATGCTCACCTCGATTGTTCACAAATAAGTATGGATGAGAAGTTTTTTTCATCAGCTTAGGTCGGCTATCGTGCATATACTCTTCAACTGCAGCAAGTGCATAGTCTCCCACTGGTATGTATCTCTCTTTTCTTCCTTTACCCATAACCCGCACTACACCATAACTACTATCTATATGACTGTTTTCAATGGAAATAAGTTCGCTCACACGCATCCCAGTTGCATATAATAATTCAAGTATGGCAATATTTCGAACAGACAATAGATCTGTCCCTTTATTTTTCTCGAATAACTTTTCCATTTCCTCTTCATAGAAAAATTGTGGTAATCTCGTTTCTTTTTTCGGATGATACAAAGACTGAAAAGCATCGTCTCGAATACTATATTCCTTGTTTAAAAATTTGTAATAAGATCGGATTGACGAGATTTTCCTAGAAATAGACGTTCTTGCTAATTTTTCATCATACAACTTAGTAATATACAACCGAGCATGAATATATTCAACGTCATTTAATTCTTGGACACCCTCCGCCTCTATAAACTTTAAAAATTGAATAATATCTTTTTCGTACTCTCGAACTGTTAGATTAGAATAATTTTTTTCTAATTGTATATGTGCAATAAAAGAATGAAGTTCCTCTTTACCAATCACAAGTAACCACTCCAATTCATCTATTGTAAAAGCCTCTAAAAGTATACAACTTTTTAGAGGCTTTTAGCAATTATATCGATGTACTTTTCATAAAATTTTGAATCGTTGTTAGCGCTCGATTAGCCATCTGCTCTGTGCGTACTTTCTTATCTCTTACTTTAGGTTGTAGCTCTGGGAACAAGCCAAAGTTAATATTCATTGGCTGGAAATTTTTCGGATTGGCTTCTGTTATATAACGGGCCATGCTCCCTAGAGCCGTCTCGGCTGGGAATACAACTAGTTCTTCACCTTTTGCCAATTTCGCAGCGTTTATGCCAGCTAATAACCCACTTCCAGCTGATTCAACATAGCCTTCAACACCTGTCATTTGACCAGCAAAAAAGATTTGTTCGTTAGCTTTTAGCTGATATGTTGGCTTTAAAACATATGGCGAATTAATGAACGTATTGCGATGCATTACTCCATATCTTACTATCTCCACATTTTCTAATCCAGGAATTAGCTTTAATACTTCTTTTTGTGGGCCCCATTTTAGATGTGTTTGAAACCCTACGATATTGTAAAGTGTGCCTGCAGCGTCATCCTGTCTCAGTTGGACTACAGCATATGGTCTTTTGCCTGTTTTAGGATCTTCTAGGCCAACCGGCTTCATAGGACCAAATAGCAACGTCTTTCTGCCTCTTGCAGCCATGACCTCTACTGGCATACAGCCCTCGAAATAAATTTCCTTTTCGAATTCCTTCAATGGTACAACCTCTGCCTCAATAAGAGCATCATAGAAGCGATTAAACTCTTCCTCAGTCATTGGGCAGTTTAAATAAGCTGCTTCCCCTTTGTCATATCTAGATTTCAAGTATACTTTGTCCATATCGATACTATCTTTTTCTACGATAGGTGCAGCGGCATCATAGAAGTATAGATAATCCTGACCTGTAACCACTTTTACCTTCTCTGCAAGAGCTGGCGATGTTAAAGGACCTGTAGCGATCACTGTAATACCCTCTGGTATTTCAGTTACTTCTTCATTTACAATCTCAATTAATGGATGGCTTCTAATAGAATCAGTAACTCTACCCGCAAAATCATGTCTGTCTACGGCAAGTGCACCACCTGCAGGAACACTACTATTGTCCGCTGAGGAGATGATTAGAGAATCCAACATACGCATTTCCTCTTTAATAACCCCAACAGCATTTGTTAAGTTGTTTGCTCTAAGAGAGTTTGAGCAAACAAGCTCAGCAAACTTATCTGTATGGTGAGCTGGCGTCTGTTTAACAGGTCGCATTTCAAAGAGACGTACTTTAACTCCTCTGCTAGCTATTTGCCAAGCAGCCTCACTTCCAGCTAAACCTGCTCCAATAACGTTTACTATTTCAGTCATGTCGTATCCTTCTTTCTAGCTTTGCGGATCTTCCTTATAATCACACGCAACACATTGTATTTGTATTCCTTTTTTCAGCTTCTTCTCTACTAGCATTTCATTACATTTTGGACACTGTCTACTAATTGGCTTATCCCAAGAAAGAAACTCACATGTAGGATACTGATTGCAGCCATAGAATAAGCGTTTTGTTTTACTTTTACGCTCAACAATTTGCCCTTCCTCACATGATGGACATTTCACGCCAATTTCTTTAACAATTGCTTTTGTATTTCTACAGTCCGGGAAATTACTACATGCCATGAATTTTCCGTAGCGACCAAGCTTGTACACCATCGGAGAACCACATTCTTCACAATCCTCACCGGTAGGTTCATCTTTTATTACGATTTTTTCCATCTCTGCTTCCGCATGTTCCAAGTGTTTTTCAAACTCTACATAGAAAGCATCGATTATTTTCTTCCACTCTACTTGACCTTCTTCTACACTATCCAAATCTCGTTCCATTTGAGCAGTAAACTCAATATCTACTATTTTGGGGAAGAATTCTGATACAAGCTGATGGATAATTGTTCCTAACTCGGTTGGAACGAACCTCTTTGTTTCTAGAGCAACATAGCCTCTTTTTTGAATTGTATCTAAAGTTGGAGCATATGTAGATGGTCTACCTATGCCTAGTTCCTCTAACGTTTTAACAAGTCTCGCCTCTGAGTAACGTGGTGGTGGCTGTGTGAAATGCTGCTTAGGCTCTATTTCTGTAGCGCTTACTTTATCTCCTACTTCCATTGCAGGCAACAATTTATCTTTGTCATCTGTTTGGTCGTCCGAGCCTTCTACATAGACCTTCATAAAACCAGCAAATTTCACCTGAGAACCATTAGCTCTAAAAATGACTTCTCCATTTTTCAAATCTACTGCAACTGTATCCAAAGTTGCTGGAGCCATTTGACTTGCAACGAATCTTTCCCATATAAGTTTATACAAGCGGAAAAGATCTCGAGATAATATTGCCTTTAACGAATCAGGTGTTCTTAGTATGTTTGTAGGTCGAACAGCTTCATGAGCATCTTGGGCCTTTTTATCTTGCTTCTCCGCTTTCTTAGTCGAAAGAAACTCTGAGCCATATTCACTTTTTATAAATTCAGCAGCGTCTGCCTTCGCTGTATCCGAAATTCTAGTAGAATCCGTACGCATATAAGTTATAAGACCAACAGTGCCTTCTTTTTTACCAAGGTCAATTCCTTCGTAAAGCTGTTGAGCAAGCATCATTGTTTTTCTAGCTCTAAAGTTTAATTTTCTAGCTGCCTCTTGCTGTAGTGAGGAGGTAGTGAATGAAGGCGCAGGATTACGCTTTCTTTCTTTTTTAGTAACATTAGTAACATCAAACTTTTTACCCTTCATGAGATTTAATACAGCCTTAACCTCATCTTCATTGGTAAGCTTTGCTTTTTCTTTTTCTTTGCCAAAGTAAAGAGCTTCGAATGCTTTTTTACCTTTTTCAAATTTACCCTCGATAGACCAATATTCCTCTGGGATAAATTTTTCGATTTCTCGTTCACGATCAATTATTAGACGCAGAGCAACGGATTGTACACGACCTGCTGAAAGACCTTTTTTAACTTTCTTCCATAGAATAGGACTGATATTATATCCTACTAGACGATCTAGAACTCGTCTTGCCTGTTGGGCATCTACTAAATCCTTATCAAGCGGTCTAGGATGCTTAAATGATTCTAGTATAGCATCTTTTGTTATTTCGTTAAATACAACACGACAGTCTGACTCTAAATCTACGTTTAGAGATTTTGCTAAATGCCAGGCGATTGCTTCCCCTTCTCTGTCGGGGTCAGCCGCGAGATAAACTTTCTTTGCTTTTTTGGCCGCATTTTTTAAATCCTGTAGGACTGGCCCTTTACCACGTATTGTAATATATTTTGGCTCGTAATTATTTTCTACATCGACACCCATTTGACTTTTTGGTAAATCTATAACATGTCCTATCGATGCTTTTACTTTATATTTCTTTCCTAAATATCGCTCAATCGTTTTTGCCTTCGCTGGCGATTCTACTATAACTAAATAATCCGACATAGATGTGCCTCCTTATAGAAGGTAACTCGCTTCAATCTGCAAAACAAATACCTGTTGCAAAATGTATAACAGTTTCTTAGTAATTGCAAGACTTTTCAATTCTAAATTTAAAATTTTATACTTTTTATCTCATTTCCTCGAGAATTTGGTGGCCATCCCAAATAGGCTTTGCCCCTTCTAGTATCAAGTGATGTGGGCCTTCTGATAGGTCTGAATGAATAGATCCTGGAACTGCGAAAATTTCTTTTCCATTTTCTAAGGCATGCTCCATTGTAGAAACTGTACCACTCTTCTTATGTGCCTCTGTAATAACGACACCTAACGACAAACCACTAATAATCCGGTTTCTCATGGGGAAATTCCACTTTTTTGGAGTAATATAGGGAGGGTATTCAGTTACTAGTAGGTGACTCTTCGACATAAAGTTCGCTAAATCCTCGTTTTCTTTTGGATAAATATTAGAAAAACCTGCGCCTAATACCCCAATAGTTTTTCCGCCCATTTCTATTGTTTTTCTATGGGCCAGCGTGTCCGCACCTCTCGCGAGACCACTTACAATAACATAATTTTGTTGAATTAGAGGGGGTAGTATTTTTTCTATACTTTTTTCTGAATAGGAAGTTGCCTTTCTAGAACCAATTATAGCAATCTTTTTAATGTTAGCTAGTAAGCTTACATCTCCTTTAGTATATAAAATCACTGGAGGATCATATAATTTCAAAAGACTTTCTGGGTAATAATTATCATTATAAACGATTGGGAGAATATTATGTTTCTCATAGGTTTCAAGAAGAGGGTGATAAACTAACTCTTTATACATATTTTTCAAGTGAATAGCTCTTTCAATGGGAATGTTACACAATTTAGCAAGAAGGGTTGGTTGGATGTTTTCTAGTTGGGATAGGTCGGGATCTATTTTTAGAAGTGGAATTACTTTAGGGAGAGGTACAGGAAACACATAATGTAGAGCGAGTAATCTTCTTTGGAAAGTTTGTTCTATCATCAATTAACCCCTTTTATGAATTTTTTTATAAGAAAAGTATGAGCATGTGTATGCCCTATGGGTAATTATTAGTTTATAAAAAGTACGACCCATCATTCGATGAGCCGCACTTTTTTAATTAATGTGTTTTACAAGCGTCGTAAATTCCTGCTTCTTTAATAGCTTCGATTAACGTTTCGCCAATTACAGATGGAGTAGCAGCCACTTTCATACCAGCAGCTTCCATTGCTTGAATTTTGCCTTCTGCCGTACCTTGGCCACCAGAGATAATTGCTCCAGCGTGACCCATACGTTTTCCAGGAGGTGCAGTTTGTCCACCAATAAATCCTACTACTGGTTTCTTCATGTTAGCTTTGATCCATTCAGCAGCCTCTTCTTCAGCAGTACCACCGATTTCTCCGATCATTACTACAGCGTAAGTATCTTCATCTTCGTTAAATTCTTTTAACACGTCGATAAAGTTTGTACCATTTACAGGGTCTCCACCAATACCTACAGCAGTCGTTTGACCGATGCCTGCTTGAGTCAATTGATGAACCGCCTCATATGTTAACGTACCAGAACGTGAAACTACGCCTACATGTCCTTTTGTATGGATATATCCAGGCATGATTCCGATTTTACACTCATCAGCTGTAATAACACCTGGGCAGTTTGGTCCCACTAAACGTGTTTTCTTGCCTTCCATATAGCGCTTAACCTTTACCATATCCAATACAGGAATATGCTCAGTAATACAAATAGCCATATCTAGCTCAGCGTCAACAGCTTCCATGATTGCATCAGCAGCAAATGGAGCAGGTACGTAGATTACAGATACATTAGCCCCTGTGTCTTTAACAGCATCCGCTACTGTATTGAATACAGGTACGCCTTCTACTTCTGTTCCACCCTTACCAGGAGTAACCCCAGCAACGATTTTAGTGCCGTATTCTAGCATTTGTTTTGTATGGAAAAGAGCAGTTGAGCCCGTAATTCCTTGAACAATTACTTTAGTATCTTTATTAATATATACGCTCATTTTATGTCCCTGCCTTTCTTATCCTACAAGATTAACGATTTTTTGAGCACCGTCTGCCATTGAATCTGCTGCAACAATATTGATGCCTGATTCATTTAATAATTTCTTACCTAAATCTACGTTTGTACCCTCTAAGCGAACAACTAATGGCACTTGAAGTCCAACTTCTTTTGCAGCAATGATAACACCTTCTGCAATTACGTCACATTTCATAATACCACCAAAGATATTAACAAAAATACCTTTTACATTTTTGTCAGCTAAGATAATTTTGAATGCTTCTGTAACCTTTTCAGCTGTAGCACCGCCCCCAACGTCCAGGAAGTTAGCGGGTGAGCCGCCGTAGTAGCTAATTGTATCCATTGTTGCCATAGCTAGACCTGCTCCATTAACCATACATCCGATGTTTCCATCTAGTGAAATATAACTTAGGTCATATTTAGATGCTTCGATTTCTTTTGGATCTTCTTCATCATAGTCACGTAACTCTAAGATGTCCTTGTGTTTGTATAAAGCATTACTGTCAAAGTTAAACTTAGCGTCTAATGCTAATACATTGTCATCCTCAGTTACTACTAATGGATTGATTTCAACGATAGAAGCATCTTTTTCATTGTAAACTTGGTAAAGACCAAGCATAAATTTAGCTGCTTTATTTACAAGTTTAGCCGGAATGTTCATATTGAAAGCCATTCTACGAGCTTGGAAACCAGTTAATCCTACTACAGGATCAATTTCCTCATAGAATAATTTTTCTGGAGAATTTGCTGCTACTTCCTCAATGTCCATACCGCCTTCTTCAGAGCCCATTAATGTTACACGAGATGTTGAGCGGTCTAAAACTAAACCTACATAATATTCTTTTTTAATTTTACTACCTTCTTCGATAAGTAGACGCTTGATCTCTTTACCTTCTGGTCCTGTTTGGTGAGTTACTAAAACTTTACCTAAAAGCTCTTTTGCATATTCACGTACTTCGTCTAAATTCTTTGCAATTTTTACCCCACCAGCTTTACCGCGTCCACCTGCGTGAATTTGGGCTTTAACAACAATAACGTCAGAACCTAATTCCTTAGCGGCCTCCACTGCTTCTTCTGGTGAAAAAGCAACGATTCCGTTAGAAACTGCTACGCCATATTGTCTAAGGAGCTGTTTACCTTGATATTCATGGATATTCATTTATACATCCTCCCTCAAACTTATGTCACTATTTGCTACCTTTATCATTGTAATAAAGCTGTCACAAATTGTCCATAAAAGTATTATAACTACAAAAAACATAGAATATTCAATCTTTAGAAATCGACAATGCACTTCCTATTTTGCTAAAATATTTGTTCAAAATAAGCTTATACGACACCGATTTACAAAAAAGATTATTTTCTATCCGTAGCTTCTAAATCTTTTATAGAACTTTCTCTAGCATAATCTATTCTGTGATAAAAAGGACAAAATATTACTTCTCTCCTCTTTCTTTATCTACCCTATACACAAATGCAAAAACCTCTGCAACCGCCTGATAAAGTTCTTCGGGTATGGATTGGTTAATATCTAGCTTTCCTAGCAGTTCTACTAGACTAGCATCCTCTTGTATCGGTACAGAATGCTCCAATGCCTTTTCTAATATATTCTCTGCTATTTTCCCTTTCCCCTTAGCTACTACAGTAGGAGCATCCGATTGACCAGGCTTATATGTTAAGGCAATAGCTTCTTTCCTTTTAAACTTACCTTCTGTCATATCCTAATATCCACTCCTTGCTCTTTGGAGGAAGATGAGTTATTTGGCCATAAGCTCGACATTTTTTGTTGTGCAAAGGTTTTTATAAAAATCCCAGACAATTGATAACCAGCAGTTGCCAATCCCTCCTTTAATGTAGGCTTAAGTTTGTTAGCTATCGTTTCAATCGTCTGATCATCATTAAAGAGGTTAATCGTCACTATTTTATTTTGGACTTGCATATCTACTACAGTTTCTTTAAGTGAATCTAATTGAAGGTAAAACATTATTCGAGCAAAATCCGAATCTATTTTCCCATCTTCCTTCATTCTCCCATTCCATTCAAGAGTTGCATCCATTCGCTTACCTAAAAATTCTAAAGGAACTTGCATTAATAATTGATGTTGGGGACCATTTTCTCCCGACAAGAGCTGCAAACCATTCATTCGACTAATAATCGATTCGGCTCCATCTCTGACAATAGCCGATATATTAGGCATTTGTAGCAATTCTACAAGTTGCGGTTTTAGCTGGCTTGCTAGTTGACGCACTTCATCTTTCCCGCTTGCTAACTTTCCCTCATAGCTATATCCAAGCATTTTTAGCGTTTCTTTCATTGCCATTTCAAAAGCTTTACCATCTAGTTGACTTAGTACTGTTTGCTCTGCTTGGTTTCTAAACTGGATAAGAGGAGAGTCCTTATTAAGATTGGTTAATTGCTCTAAAGTTTGATTAATGGAATTAATAGTCATTCCTTTTCCCAATATAGACACTAAATGATCTTTTGGTGTAAGACCGTTTGAGTCGATTTTAAAAACTGCTTGCTGGCTTTGCTCAGAGAAGACCTTAACTAATGAATGAGCTACTAGATTAGGTTTTGCTTCTCCTTCTTTAATATTCATTAAAACTTGTTCCTTTTGAGATGATGATAGCAAAGGCTGATTTTGAATCCAGCTTCGCAACTGCTCAACAACCAGTTTATTTTCTATATTTGGCTGCATTAATTTGCTAATGATTTCTCCTGCCGTTTGTTTTAATGCTGGGTTATTTGAAATTGGCACTGGATTATTCAATGTCGCCTCAGAAGGTAAGATAGAAGCGTTTATAAGCTGTTGTAATATAGGTAAACGAACAGCAGATGGAAGCTGTGTATTTAGAAGAGTTTGTAATTGTTTACCTAATAGAGCACCTGCTACAGGAAGATGAAAAGGTTCCCCTATCTTCTGTAGGTTTTGGACAATAGCTTCTTTTTGTGATGGAGAAAGTTGTTGTTCCTGCTGTAATGCAGTTTTCAAATTAGTTATAAGTGAAGGAAAACCAGTAGTAGTTTTACCACTCAATAAAGTATCAAACATTTTAGACGTCATTGGAATTTTTAACTCTATCATTTTTTGAATTGCTTCTAGTCCTCCTTTTAAGGTGGCATTAGGAGGTAAATTCTTAATCAGCTGTTCAGCCTGTATAAGTATTTCCTTAGAGATAGGTAATTGTTCTTTTATAAAAAATTGAATGATTGCCTGCATCTCACTTGATTTACTTAAATTCATTGCCTGGAGCAATTGCTGAGACTGATGGGCAAGTGAATTTCCTCCACTTAAGGGACCAGTCACAACTTTGAGCTGAATTTCAGGTGCTGCCTTTGTTACTTGAAAGAAATGAGCATCCCCAGTTTTTAAAGGCGTTTCAAGTTTTGCGATTATCTTTTGGTTCCCTATTTGAATTTCTGCTGTTTGATTTGGGAATAGGTTTTTAATTGTTCCATGTATGACTTGTCCTTCTTTCATAGGAACTGATACCTTCGATGAAATAACATTTGGTGCGTTCAATTGGATGGACGAAAAAGAAGGTCCACTCATACTTTCACCTCGCTTTTTAATATAGATTTAATCGGTTCAAAAGTTTTTCGATGATGCTCACTTGGACCATGCTGCATAATCATTGCTATATGCTCCTTTGTACCATAGCCTGCGTGTTTATTGAAAAGATAGACAGGATACTTCTCGTGAAGTTTATCCATATATTCATCTCTTGCTGTTTTTGCCAAAATAGAAGCAGCTGCAATTGCTAAACTTTTAGCATCTCCTTTAATAAGGGAGTGATTTTCTATATCTATTGGTAGTTTCATAGCATCTACCAATACAACACTCGGTTGGATTTTTAAGCTAAGCACAGCTTCTGACATCGATTGTTTTGTTGCTTCATATATATTTAGCGTATCAATTTTTTCAACTGATTGAAAATGTATGAAGTAACTAATAGCATTCTCTTTTATTTTCATAGCTAATTCATTTCTTTTTGCTCTGGATATTTGTTTAGAGTCATTTAATCCTATTAAGTTATTTGTATCTTCTCTTAAAATAACCGCGGCAGTTACAACTGGACCTGCTAGCGGCCCCCTTCCGGCCTCATCTACGCCCGCTATTAGTCCACTTCGATTAACAACAAAATTTTTATCAAACATTACCTTCTCAATATGAGCTTCTTTTTCTAGTTTTTGGACTTGTTGTTTTCTCTTCCAGCTTTCCAATAATTTCTTTGCTCCAGCCCGTTGATCTTCTTCAAGTTCTTTAAACCAGTCTTCTGTGCCATCTGCAACTATTAATTTTTCTTTTATTTCTTGTAAACGTAACATTAAAATCACTTCAGCTTTCTTTTGCTTTCTGTATGTATCGGTTAAAAATATTATAAATCGAGAAAACCCTCTTTACCAGAAGGTAAAAAGGGAATTTTTTCACTCATATTCATCTACAAAATCGAAGGTCAGCTTACCTAATTGCTGATTTCTTATATCACGAACAATTAGCTCAGCCACTTGATCATAGTCAATTTCACCGCCGGATGCAAAGCATCTTCTGAGTTTACCAATATGATCAAAAGTGTCTACTAAATCCTCACTGATTTTTGTAATATTATATCGCTCTTCCATTCTCTTTGGATAATGTTCTTCTAAAAAACGTAGCCCATATACTGCTAAGTCTTCCATGTTGATAACAGCATCCTTAATGGCGCCAGTTAAAGCAAGTTTATAGCCTATTATTTGGTCTTCAAATCTAGGCCATAAAATACCCGGCGTATCTAATAGCTCTATTTCCTTTTCTACTTTAATCCATTGCTGTCTTTTGGTTACACCTGGAGTGTTTCCGGTTTTAGCAATATTCTTTTTGGCAAAGCGATTAATTAAAGTAGATTTTCCAACATTCGGAATGCCTACAATCATAGCTCTAATTGGTCTAGGTTTAATCCCACGTTCTTTCATACGGTCCCATTTAGGCTTTAAAAGCTCTTTAGAGGCTTTAAAAACCGCTTGGAGTCCTTTCCCTTCCAAAGAGTTTATTGCAACAGTAGGGTGCCCTTTTGACTCGAAATAAGCTATCCATTTTTTGGTTTGCATATCATCAGCCATATCCACTTTGTTTAGAATAAGTAGTCTCGTTTTTTGATGGACTACCTCGTCTAACATAGGATTTCTTGAAGACAATGGTAAACGTGCATCTATCAGTTCAAAAATAATGTCTACAAGCTTTAGATTCTCGGTAACTTCTCTTCTTGCTTTGGCCATATGACCTGGAAACCATTGTATTGTCATATTGCACCTCCTTCTTAAAGCACTAGCTATTTTCTAATAGCCGGGAAGAAGAATCACCTTCTTACGCACTACTTTGGTTATTTTACAAAACCAGCCTCACCAATTGGCCAAAATACTAAATTTGTTTTCCCTATAATTTCATCGATTTCAATTAAACCGATCATTCGGCTGTCTTTACTGTATAAGCGGTTGTCTCCCATAACGAAAACATATCCTTCTGGGATTTTCTTGTCTCCAGTAATACTTTCAAGCGTAAAGTCCCCAGTTAATGTTCCTTCTGTTAACTCGCTCTTTTTTTGTTCTAAATAAGGCTCAGCAACTTCTTTTCCGTTAATGTAGAGCTGGTCGTTTTTATACTCGACATGATCGCCAGGAAGCCCTATTACACGTTTTATATAGTTTTTCTGCTCAGGAGCATGAAAAACTACGATATCAAATCGTTTTGGTTCACCGACCACGTAACCAATTTTATTCACTAACATACTATCCCCATTTTCTAAGGTCGGCATCATAGATTCTCCGTCCACAATTATAGGGGTAAATAAAAAGAGTCGAATTAATGCTGCAAGTCCAAAAGCTATTAATAAAGCTTTCGACCATTCCCATAACTCATTCTTTTCTTTTTGTGCTTGTCCCATTCACTTGCCCCCTTTATATACTCTTATATTGTACAAGGAAAATGTAAGAGTGGCAAAATAAAATCGTCTAAATTCCGTATATATAGAGAAAATATCTAAAATAAAAGGATATGTTAAAGGGTAGGGTTGATTTATGATGCAAAGAAATATTTAAATCATAAATTAGAATTGATTTCCGCACCAGCCGGACGCTTTCCACGGGGGGAGCGATAAATGGGAACAGCTTTAGCATCGATAAAGCGCTAATAAATTTTACTCGCATAAACAAAGCTGAAAAACTGTCACCAACCCCAATTTCATAATATGTTCTTAATAGCCATTTGAATTTTACTTTTTTAATGTTTACAGTCACTATAAAAAAGAATTGTTAGTCAAAATCAAACAATAACAAAGCTAAATAAAATGATCGATGGAGATGATTTCTTAATTCCTTTTATAAAAATCACAATCAATCTCAAAGATAACTTTGAATATGCTTCCCAATTAGTATATGTATTAAATTGCTACTCTTGGCCGATACGTTCTGCTAGTTACCTCACTTTGAAAACACTGACGGGTTATCTTAACAACTACTTTAAAAATAGATAATCTATATTCTTCTCTTAAATACAATAATTATCCACAAAGAAAAAAATGTTGCAGCAAAAGTGAGATCACTTTTTCCTGCAACATTCACATCAGGCAATTTTGCCTTACTTACACTATTAGCGACGCTCTTTAATACGAGCAGCTTTACCGCGTAGTTCACGTAGGTAGTACAATTTAGCACGACGAACTTTACCACGACGAATAACTTCTAGGTTAGCAATTTTTGGTGTGTGTACTGGGAAAGTACGTTCTACACCAACACCGGAAGAGATTTTACGAACTGTAAAAGTTTCGCTAATTCCGCCTCCACGACGTTTAATTACAACACCTTCGTACATTTGGATACGTTCGCGAGTTCCCTCAACAACCTTAACGTGTACACGAACTGTGTCACCTGGGCGGAATGTAGGAAGATCTGTACGTAATTGATCTTTTGTGATTTCTGAAATAATGTTTTGCATCATTTTCTCTCCTTATATAGAATGCTCTTACACACATAGCTGTTGCAGCGGAACACCCAAAATCAGTACTTCACATAAAAGTACATAGTAAAATATATCATATTGACTGGCTATATGCAATTATAAATTATAACTCTTTTAATTGAAGCATTCTTTTTTCAGTATCTGTTAGTTCTGCATTTTCTAGAAGGTCTTTCCTTCTTTCGAACGTTCGTTTTAGAGACTGCTCTCTTCTCCATTGGTCGATAGCTGCATGGTTTCCAGACAGCAACACATCTGGAACCTTGTAGCCGCGATATTCTACTGGTCGAGTATAATGTGGATGCTCTAGCAAGCCCGTAGAAAAAGAATCTTGCTCATGGGAAGCAGCCTTGCCAAGAACATTGGGGAGTAATCTCACAACACTATCTACTACAGTCATAGCAGCTAATTCTCCACCGGTTAAAACAAAATCTCCAATTGAAATTTCGTCTGTAACTAAATGCTCCCTAATTCGCTCATCGTAGCCCTCGTAATGACCACATATAAAAACAAGCTCCTCTTCCTTCGCTAATTCCTCTGCTTTTTGCTGATTAAAGCGTTCTCCTTGGGGGCAGAGCAATATAATCCGTCTGTTCCCACTAGAGCTTGGAGGAAGAGCCTCAATGGCGTTAAAAATAGGTTCTGGCTTTAATACCATCCCTGCCCCACCACCATAGGGATAATCATCAACCTGATGATGCTTGTTACCAGAATAGTCTCGGAAGTTTACTACATCAATCGATACCTCATTTTTATCCTGCGCTTTTTTCAAAATAGATGAGTTGAACACTCCCGTGAACATCTCTGGAAAAAGCGAAAGAATATGAATTTTCATCATGACAATAAACCTTCCAGTACCTCAATCGTGATTTCTTTTTTATCCACATCTATTTTTTTCACTACATCCTCAATATATGGAATATAGTGTGTCTTCCCTTTGACCGGCTGCACAGTCCATACGTCATTTGCTCCAGTTTGAAGTATTTCAGTAACGGTTCCAATTGTCTCACCCTCGGTAGAAACAATCGTACAGCCAATAATTTCATGATAGTAGTATTCATTTTCTTCTAACTCTGTTAGATACTTCTCAGATACTTTTAACGTTGCATCACGAAAGCCTTCTACATCTTTCAGTAAGGTATAACCGTCAAAAGTTAACAAATCAAAATTTTTATGCTTACGGTAGCTGGTAATTTTAACGATGATTGGTTTAGATCCATCTTTTTTAAAAAGACCAAGCTCATTTCCTACCTGATAACGCTCATCTGGAAAGTCAGTAGTAGAAATGACACGAACCTCTCCCCAAATTCCGTGGGTATTGACGATTTTTCCAACATTGTACCATTCCATTGAATAAATTCCTCCTATCAAAAAAGGAAGAACAAAGTGTTCTCCCTCTTCTCATATTACATTTACCTCTTTAGAATTTCTTCCCTGAGGTATTAGCTTCACAAGTGAAGTTAATCTAATATATCGACATATGTTTTCTTTTGGTGACTGCCTGCTGCTGAGTAAACAATTGTACGAATAGATTTAGCTACTCGGCCTTGTTTGCCAATTACTTTTCCCATATCTTCAGGATGAACAGAAAGTTTGTAAACTATACGGTTTGCACTTTCGTCCTTTACCACCTGAACTTTGTCTGGATAATCAACTAATGGTTTAACGATTGCTTCGATCAGCTGCTTCACAATGTCCCCTCCGATTATTTGCCGAGTTTTGCGTTATGGAATTTTTCCATGATTCCTTGTTCAGAGAACAAGTTACGTACTGTATCAGATGGTTTCGCACCATCTTGAAGCCATTTTAACGCTAATTCTTCGTTAATTTTAACTTCTGCTGGTTTAGTAAGTGGGTTGTAAGTACCTACTGTTTCAATTTGACGACCGTCACGTGGTGAGCGAGAGTCTGCTACTACAATACGATAGAAAGGAGATTTTTTAGCTCCCATACGTTTTAAACGAATTTTAACTGCCATTTTTATTGCACCTCCGAATAGTTTCACACAAGATAGTATATTATCAAGGTTTTAAATGTTTGTAAAGTGTTTTTTCTTAACACCTTATTTTTTTAAGGAAAATTACTTAAAAAGAGAATCAAATCCTGGCATTTTCATCTTTTTCTTTCCTTTTTGTTGCATATTTGTCATTTGCTTCATCATCTTTTTCATCTCTTCAAATTGCTTTAGAAGTCTATTAATGTCTTGAATAGATGTTCCTGATCCTTTAGCAATTCTCTTTTTTCGAGCTCCGTTAATAATTTCAGGGTTAGTTTTCTCCTGCGTAGTCATTGAATAAATAATGGCTTCGACACGATCCATTTGCTTCTCATCAACTTTCGCATTTTCCAATCCCTTAATTTTATTTGCTCCTGGAAGCATTTTTAAAATCTCGTCAAGAGGTCCCATTTGCTTCACTTGGCTTAGCTGCTCCAGGAAATCATCGAACGTAAAAGATTGCGTACGGAACTTTTCTTCCAGTTCCTTCGCTTTTTCTTCGTCAACATTAGCTTGAGCCTTTTCGATTAAGGACATCATGTCTCCCATGCCTAAAATACGGGATGCCATGCGTTCTGGATGGAAAGTCTCTAAAGCATCCATTTTTTCACCCATACCTACAAATTTAATAGGTTTTTGAGTAATGGAACGGATGGAAAGGGCTGCCCCACCGCGTGTATCACCATCTAATTTCGTAAGTACGACCCCTGTTATACCAATAGAGTCATTAAAATTGTTAGCTACATTGACCGCATCCTGCCCTGTCATTGCATCTACAACCAAGAACACTTCGTCAGGCTCTTTTAATGCACGAATATCTTTAAGCTCTTGCATCAAAGTTTCATCAATGTGTAAACGCCCTGCTGTATCGACAATCACTACATCATAATGTTCTTCCTTTGCATGCTCAAGACCCTGCTTCACTATTTCCACAGGAGAAATGTCCGTACCCATTTGGAATACTGGTAAGGAGAGTTGTTTTCCAATCGTTTCAAGCTGTTTCACTGCTGCCGGACGATAAATATCCGCAGCAATTAACAAAGGCTTCTTGTTATACTTTTTTCGAAGTACATTTGCAAGTTTACCAGTAGTGGTGGTTTTACCAGCACCCTGTAATCCGACCATCATAATAACAGTAGGGGGTCTTGAAGAGAATGCGATCTGGCTCTGCTCGCCTCCCATTAGCTGGGTCAATTCATCTTTTACGATTTTAATGACCTGCTGACCTGGAGTTAAGCTTTTCATCACTTCTTGCCCAACAGCCCGTTCAGAGACGTTTTTAACAAATTCTTTTACCACTTTTAAGTTAACGTCTGCTTCCAGTAGTGCATAACGAACTTCACGCATCATTTCTTTAACATCAGCCTCAGAAATTTTGCCTTTACCTTTGATTTTCTGAATCGTCCCTTGGAGACGCTCAGCTAAACCTTCAAATGCCATGCAAGCTCGCCTCCTAATCCCATTCTTTTAATTGCTCAATGAGTTGAGTCAGTTCTTCTGATGATTGTTCATTTGCTATTTGCATAAGCTGTTTAGTCGTTTCTTGTCTCTTTTCGAATTTGGAAAAAAGATTTAACTTTTCTTCATACTCTTCCAGCATCATTTCAGTGCGACGTATATTGTCATAAACAGCCTGTCTGGATATATTATATTCCTCTGCAATTTCGCCGAGTGATAAATCATCTAAATAATAAAGCTGCATATAGCTTCGTTGTTTATCTGTCAATAAAGCCTGGTAAAAATCGAAGAGAAAATTCATACGAGTCGTTTTTTCAATCATTCCCATCTCTCCTTACCATGAATGGTTCATCTAATAGTTTATAAAGACTAGCTTTAACTGTCAAGTAAAATTACTTGTCTTCTGATGTTTCTTCTAGTTCTAACCCTTCAGCAAATAATCCATAAACATATTTTTCTGCATCAAATGGCTGTAGGTCATCCATTTGCTCTCCGAGACCAACAAATTTAACTGGTATATGTAGCTTATTGCGGATAGCAAGGACTATACCGCCTTTTGCAGTACCGTCAAGCTTTGTTAACACAATTCCAGTAACATTGGTCACTTCTTTAAATGTCTGTGCCTGAACAAGCGCATTTTGTCCTGTAGTGGCGTCTAATGCTAACAATACTTCATGCGGAGCATTAGGCACTTCTCTAGTAATAACTCGGTGAATTTTTTCCAACTCATTCATCAGGTTTACTTTATTTTGCAAACGACCTGCTGTATCACAAATAAGCACATCAGCTTTTCTGTTTTTGGCAGCACGAATAGCATCATACATAACAGCAGCCGGATCAGAGCCCTCTGCCTGTTTTATAACCTCAGCACCTACACGATCGCCCCACACTTGAAGTTGATCAATAGCACCTGCTCGGAAAGTGTCCCCAGCAGCAAGTATTACTTTTTTTCCTTCTCCATTTAGACGATGTGCAAGTTTACCGATAGTAGTTGTTTTACCAACTCCATTAACACCGACAAATAAGATAACTGTTAGTCCTTCTTCTTCGATGTGAAGCTCTGTTAGATCCTCATCACCAGCCTCATATATCTCAACAAGTTTTTCAGAAATAACAGATTGGATTCCGGCAGTATCTTTAATATTTTTACGCTGAACCTCAAAACGCAATTTGTCCATTAACTCCACTACGGTTTCAAATCCAACATCTGCTTGAAGCAAAATTTCTTCAAGCTCCTCAAAGAAATCCTCATCTACCTTACGATATTTTGCTACTAAATCATTTACTTTAGAAGTAAATTGATTGCGTGTTTTCGATAGTCCTTCTTTAAATTTATTGGTAATCGAAACTGTTTCTTCAGCCTCTGGTGTAGAGCCCAACATTTTTTCTTTCATTTTTTTAAAAAAGCTCACAGTAGAACCTCCTGTTTAAGTGACTAATTCTTCTTCTAATTTTACAGATACAAGCTTGGAAATCCCAGATTCCTGCATAGTGATACCATACAGTACATCTGCCCCCTCCATCGTACCCTTACGGTGGGTAATGACGATAAACTGCGTATCATGACTAAATTTCTTTAAATAGTCGCTATAACGCGTAACGTTTGCCTCGTCTAAAGCAGCTTCCACTTCATCCAGGATACAAAAAGGTACAGGACGAGTATGTAGAATTGAAAATAACAAGGCAATAGCAGTTAGTGCTCGTTCTCCACCCGACAATAAAGAAAGATTCTGTAGCTTTTTGCCTGGAGGCTGTGCCACTATATCTATCCCCGTATCCAACATGGAGGTAGGATCAGTTAAAATTAAGTCTGCCTGTCCGCCACCAAATAACTGTCTAAACACTACCTTAAAGTTTCTTTGAATGTCATTAAACGTAGATTCAAAGCGTATAGTCATTTCTTCGTCCATCTCTTTAATAACCTCATGCAATGTATCTTGAGCAGAAAGCAAATCCTCTCTTTGTTCTGTTAAGAACGAGTGACGTTCGCTGACTTGCTCGTATTCCTGTATAGACCCTAAGTTAATAGGTCCAAGCTCTTCTATAGAACGTTTTAATAGTTTTACTTTTTTGCGAGCAAGCTCCTCATCCATGTCAAAAGGATAGTCTCGCTTTGCTTCATCCAGGGACATTTCATACGTCTCTTCTAGATGTGTTTGAAGTGAATTAGTTTCCACCTCCAGCTTGCTCAACCTTAGTTCTAATGCACGCTCGTCGTTAGAAAAGATACTTAAATGTTGCTGTAGCATCTTTAATTGGCCTTCAGATTCGTTTACTCTTTGAGAAAGTCCAATTCTTTTCTCTTTGTCCTTCGTTATTTGCCCCTGTAAATAATCTTTTTTCTGTTTGTTAGTAGCAATCATTTGGTCAATTTGTTCTGGAGATGGACCTGTTTGGTCATCATTCTCAAACCAGCTGATCTCTTTTTCTAAAGTACCAACTTTTTGAACACAATATTGAATATCCTGTTCCAGCTGTTTCTTTTCTTTCTCTTGTTGCGTCACTTGCTCATTTACTACAGCAATAGAGGACAGCAGTTCGCCAAGTTCATTTTGTACTTTATCTTTTTCTTGCATAGACTGCTGCTTTAACAGTTGCAGTTGATCGATAGTTTTTTGAATGGAAGCTAACGATTCATTAATCTCCGCACTACGCTTAGCTGTTTGTTCTTTTTTACGAACTAGATTCTCATGCAGGTTATTCTTTTCAGTTTGAACCTCATCAAATTCAAGCAAGCGATTGGTTAAACGAGAAATTATAGCTCCACATTCTCTGTCTTCTGACAATAGTTTATGCTCTTCTTCTCGCAAAGCTTCCCCAGAGAGACGCGCTTCCTCTAATGCAATTTTAATCTGTTGAACTTGCTGTTTTTTATGAGCAACTGATTTTTCTGCTTGAAGTACGGATTGTTCTAGTTCTACAAGCTTATCATTTAATTGCTCTAACTCAGCTTTTCGTGTAAAGACAGATGACTGTTGTTTTACAGACCCCCCTGTCAAGGAGCCTCCTGCATTTACAACATCACCGTCAAGTGTTACGAAACGGTATCTAAATTGAAGACGTGCCGCCATTTCGTTTGCGCCCTTTAAATCTTTTGCAATAATAATATTACCTAGTAAACTTTCAATGATTATTTTATAGTCTGTATTGTAATTGACAAGCATATCTGCCGTATTCACAAAAGATGGATGCTCCTTGATTGGAGCCAGCGTCTGCTCGTTCAATTTACGCGACTTCATAACCTGAAGTGGAAGGAAGGTAGCTCTTCCAACTCTTTTCTTTTTCAGCCAATCAATAGCCATCCGTGCATCCTGACTAGTATCAGTAATAATATGCTGAGACTGCTGGCCAATAGCTGTGTCAATTGCATTCATATAGTTAGATGGAATTTGGATTAGTTCAGCTACTGCGCCATGAATCCCTTTGAGCTCTTTTTTATCACGAGCAACTAATACTTCCTTAACTCCCTGGAAATACCCTGAAAACTCGGATTCGAGCTCTGTTAAAGAATCCTTTCTAGCCTGCATTTGATGCTTCATTTGATAGGCTTTTTGAAGCAACGTTTGCTGTTCTTCATAAGAGGCTTCTAAATGCTCCGATGATTCTCGCTTTGTTTTAAAGTCCTGCACCTTTTGTGCCAAATCTTTCTGACATGCTTCCAGCTGCTTCTCTATCTCTTTTTTTCGATTTGTAAGCTTTTCTAACTCGTCTTTGATCTCCCGATAATCTTCAATAATTTTCTCAGAAGACACTAGTTCAAATTGAAGCTGCTGTTCCATATGCTTCATTTCATTTTTCATTGTTGCTTCTTCATTTAACAAATCAATGTAAGTGCCCTTCAAAGTTTCGATTTCCTCTTCAACCTCTGAAGCTGACCTACTAAGAACATGATCGATTTGTAATTTTTTTGCTCGAAGTTCTTTTAAAGACAGTTTCTTTTTAGAGCTAGAAGAAATATTTTCTTCTAGCTGTTTTTCAAGTACTTGAAGTCTCGTCTTTTCTTCTTCCAAAGCTCTTCTTAGCTGCGATATTTGCTGACTAGCATTTTGTTTTTTCTCAGCAAGCAACAGTTTTCTTCCCTCAAGACGTTCTAATTCAGAACTTACCTCAAGTAACTCAGTCTGTTCCTTGTCTAGCTTTTCATCTGTGGAGCTAATGGTTCTTCTTATAGATAAAATATCTGACTCTGCATTACTAATCTTTGTCAAAAGCGCCGTTTTTTGCTCTTCTATTTGTTGAAGCTGATTATGTAGCTCTTTACTTTCTTGTACAAAAAGATTCAAGTCGTGAGCAATCACTGCTATTTCAATATCCTTTAGTTCTGTAGACATCTCTAAATAATCTGTAGCAAGAGATGATTGAATTTTGAGTGGCTCCATTCGACCATCTAGTTCATGGAGAATATCAAGCACTCGATTTAAGTTATCATCAGTTTCTATCAGCTTAAATTCTGCTTTTTTCTTACGTTGTTTATACTTAAGGACGCCGGCGGTCTCCTCAAATATCGTTCTTCTATCTTCAGGTCTGCTATTTAGTATTTCATCAACACGTCCCTGTGAAATAATAGAGAACGCTTCTTTTCCAAGACCGGAATCCATAAATAAATCTATAATATCTTTCAATCTACACGTTTGCTTGTTTAGAAGATATTCACTATCTCCTGATCGGTAAACCCTTCTCGTAACACTTATTTCAGTAAAATCTAATGGAACACGACGATCAGAATTGTCTAATATTAAAGTAACCTCTGCAAAGTTTAACGCCTTTCTTGAATCGCTCCCTGCAAAGATAACATCTTCCATCTTTGTTCCACGGAGTGATTTGGCAGATTGCTCACCTAGCACCCATCTGATTGCATCTGTAACATTACTCTTCCCACTACCATTCGGACCTACCACTGCAGTTACTCCTGGGACAAAATCTATCCCAACTCGATCTGCAAATGATTTAAATCCTATAATTTCTAATCTCTTAAGGAACAACGATTATTCCCCCTGTTCTTGATCCTTTATTGCGAGTATCGCTAGTCTAGCTGCTTGTTGCTCTGCTTCTTTTTTAGAACGTCCTATTCCGACGCCAAGTTCCGTTGTATTTAAAATAACACGCGAAACAAAGGTACGGTTATGTGCCGGACCCTTTTCTTCTACAATTTCATAGCTAAGTGCACCATTGTTTTTTTGTTGAATGACTTCTTGTAGTTGGCTTTTATAATCCATCACATGCGAAAAAGCACCGACTTCGATTTTAGGGAAGACAATCTTTTCCAAAAAGGAAACGACTACCTCTAATCCTTGATCCAAATATAATGCACCGATAAATGCTTCGAATACGTCCGCTAAAAGTGCCGGTCTTTCACGTCCGCCAGTTAACTCTTCTCCTTTTCCAAGGAGCACATACTTACCAAATCCTAATTCGTTTGCAAACACAACTAAAGAAGGCTCACAAACAATCGCTGCTCGAAGCTTTGTAAGCTGCCCCTCACTCATAACCTCGTATTGCTGGAATAAGTATTGAGAAACAGATAATTCTAATACGGCATCTCCTAGAAACTCTAAACGCTCATTATCGGTGAAAAATTTACGTCGATGCTCATTCACATAAGATGAATGGGTAAAGGCTTGATACAATAATGTTGGATTATTGAACTCGATTTCAAAATGACTTTGAAATTTTTGAAACTGTTGTTTAACACTCTCTGGGAACCCTGTTTTTTTAGGGTGGTTGCTTTTTCTATTTACTTTCATCCTGATCTGCCTTTCTTACTTAACATCTATCTGTTTAAGTTTACCTGTTTCTATAGCAATGTGCAAAAAGAAATAGAGACGCTTTTAATTATTCATACGAATAGTAAAAACGTCTCTGTTGCTATTTAACTTAATTCACCTTTATATAAAGAATATATATATAAAGGTGACTATTTAATATTAGCCTTGCTTGCTTTCAATATAGCTAACTGCGTTACCCACAGTAGAAATATTCTCCGCATCCTCATCCGAAATTTCCATATCGAACTCATCTTCAAGCTCCATCACTAACTCCACTACATCTAGTGAGTCAGCACCTAAATCATCACGGAAAGATGCTTCTAATTTTACTTCGCTCTCGTCTACACCTAGACGATCAACGATCACTTTAGTTACACGTTCTAAAACTGTTGACAAATTTGTCACCTCCCCTCAATGATTATACAAAAAACTTTTAGTCTATGAAAGGCTAATTCACATGAAATATAAATACTTACATCAGATCGTGCTTATTAAGTTACAGATGGTCATTACATATACATACCGCCATTAACATGAAGCGTTTGCCCAGTAATATAATTAGCATCCTCTGATGCCAAAAATGCTACTGCTTTTGCTATGTCTTCTGGATTCCCAAACTTCGCTAAAGGAATTTGGCTCAACATTTGACTTTTAACTTCTTCAGGAAGAGCATCTGTCATATCAGTAGTTATAAATCCAGGTGCAACCGAGTTAACAGTTATATTACGACTCGCTAATTCTTTTGCAGAAGATTTCGTTAGACCAATGACACCAGCCTTAGCCGCAACATAATTAGCCTGTCCAGCATTTCCAGAAACTCCAACAATAGAAGTTATATTAATAATACGACCATTTCGTTGTTTCATCATTTGTCTCGTAACAGCTTTTGTGCAGAGAAATACCCCTTTTAGGTTCGTATTCAATACATCGTCCCATTCCTGTTCCTTCATGCGCATAATTAGATTATCACGTGTGATACCAGCGTTGTTAACTAAAATATCAATAGATCCGAAGACTTCTAAAGTTTGCTTAACTAAACGTTGAACATCATCGGCTTGGTCAATATTAGCTTGAGCTGCAAAGGCAATTCCTCCGCGCGCTTTTATTTCTTCTACAACGGCTTCTGCTTTCTCTTTGCTGCCACTATAATTGACTACTACCTTAGCTCCCTCGTTTGCTAAGTAAATAGCTATATCCTTACCGATTCCACGAGAAGCACCTGTTACAATTGCAGATTTGCCTTCTAATTTACCCATTGATAACCTCTCCTATTTCCGTAATGGCTTGCTGGAAGGAAGCCTCGTCATATACACAATAAGTTGTAACAGATCGATCTATTTTTTTAACTAAGCCACTCAGCACTTTACCTGGACCACATTCAATAAAGACGTTGACACCAAGATCAAGCATTTGTTGAATCGATTCTTCCCAACGAACGGGCGAATATAATTGTTCGACCAATAGGGACTTCACGTCCGCTGCATCCTCTACAGGAAGCGCCGTAACATTAGAAATTACTGGAGGTTTTGCAGTTGAAAGTTTAATAGAATTGATTGCCTCATCTAATTTATGTGCAGCAGGTCTCATTAATTCAGAATGGAAGGGACCACTCACAGTTAAAGGAATTGCTCTTTTAGCCCCTGCTTCTTTCGCTTGTTCAGAAGCTTTTTTGACTCCTTCTGCTGTACCAGAAATAACAATTTGACCAGGACAATTAAGATTAGCAATTTGCACAATGTCACCAGCTTGCGTAACCTTTTGAGTTACCTCAGCTAAAGAAGTAGCATCTAATCCTAATATGGCTGCCATTGTTCCTTCTCCTGCCGGTACAGCTTCATTCATGAAAAGACCACGTCTATGAACTAATAATACCGCATCCTCAAAACTAATTGCCCCAGAGGCAACTAAAGCAGAATATTCTCCCAGGCTATGCCCAGCTGTATAATCTGGAGTAATTCCAGCCTCGATTAATAATTTTGCAATCATTGTACTGGTTGTAAGTAAAGCAGGCTGTGCATGGTAGGTTTTAGTCAACTCCTCAGCCGGTCCATTCAACATAATATCTGATAAAGAAAAACCTAATTTTTGATCTGCTGATTCATAAATCTTTTTACTTTCACTGTTGTTTTCTATTAGCTGTTGCCCCATCCCTACTGATTGAGACCCCTGTCCAGGAAATATAAAAGCAATTTTAGTCATCGGAAGATTCCTTTCGTAATGTAGTGTAAATAATCTCAGAAACATTATTTTCTACCATTGTCCGTGCTTGTCTGATCGCATGAAAAATCGCTCTGCTATTAGAGGAACCATGTGCTTTAATAACTGGAGCCTTTAATCCAAATAGCCCAGCTCCACCGTACTCAGAGTAATCCAATTTATTTTTAATACCTTTTAACTGATCTTTTACTAGCAACGCTGATATTTTTGTTTTTGTCGATGTATTAAAAGCTTCTTTCAGCAAGGTAAACATCGCCGCGGCCGTACCTTCAATCGTTTTTAATACCATATTGCCTGTAAACCCATCTGTTACTACTACATCAGCTACGCCATTTAAAAGATCTCTAGATTCAACATTTCCTATAAAATTCACAGGTGTCTCTTTCAACAGTAAAAACGCGGCTTTAGTAAGCTCATTTCCTTTTTTGTCTTCGGTTCCTATATTCAGTAGGCCAACTCGAGGGTTTTGAATACCACGCACTTTTTCTGCATACACACTTCCCATTACAGCAAATTGCTGTAAATGTTCCGGTTTGGCATCTGAATTTGCACCAAGGTCAAGCATTACAAACCCTTTCCCGTCTATTGTTGGGAGGGTGGGAGCAAGCGCTGGACGATCTACTTGATCTATCCTACCAACTACAAAAAGTCCCGCTGCCATTAGAGCCCCTGTGTTACCCGCAGAAACACATGCATCTGCCTCACCATTTTTCACCGATTCAGCCATTTTAACCATCGAGGAATTTTTCTTTCTACGAATAGCTCTAACAGGCTCATCAGTTCCTTCAATCACTTCATCGGTATGAACTACGGTCAAGCGGTCATGCTTAGTTACAAGTGATTCTAATTTACTTTCATCACCATATAAGATAATGTTCAAATCGTCAAAAGCTTCTAGAGCCTCATAGGCTCCCTTTACTATTTCATGAGGGGCGTTGTCTCCGCCCATTGCATCTATCGATATTTTCATTTTTACACACCTTTTTACTTCATAGTTTCTCTATACATATTGAATTCTCCAACAAAAACAGTCTCATTTTCTACCTTACTTGTCACTTGAATAACTGTATTTTTCTTCTCAGTGTCATTAGATAGGACAACTGCTTTTGCAATAACACGATCACCGGCTTTTACAGGCTTCACAAATGTAATATTAGATTTTCTAGTTAAGGCCAGTTCATCATTAATAACAGCTACAGCCAATGAGTTTGCTTGTGCAAAAAGATGATGTCCCCGTGCAATACCGTTCCTTGCAAACACATGGTCCTGCTTAATATCTAATAGTGATATTGCCTGTTTGTCTAAATCTATATCTATAATTTCTCCAATAACCTCATCAATTGGGAGAGACTTTACCTCTTCTTCAAAATTATGAGCTGCAACTGATTTAATCCTCTCACGCAATTCTGGGATGGATAACTCCATTCGATCTAATCGTATGGTTTGCACGCTTACATGAAAAGTTGCCGCCAGGTTTTCGTCTGTTATAAAAGGGTTTTTATCTAGCGTTTCTAGTAAAAGCCTTTGTCTTTCTTTTTTCGTATATTTCAAGCTATTCACCACCATTTTAGCACTTGGTACTAATATCAGTATATAAACAATAAAAAAAGAATGCAAGAAATGATTTAGTTCATCCTTGCATTCTTTTTAATCAATTCTTTCCCCATCTAGTGCTTTAGAGTCAACCAAGGCATTCCGTAGACCTTCCATTTCATCGGAATTCCAAAAGTGCTCAGATTCCAATAAACGCTCGGCATCTATTTTCGCTGTATTTAATGCACGATAATCATGAACTAAATCTGCTATTTTAAACTCAGGTAATCCACTTTGTTTTTTCCCAAAGAAGTCACCAGGTCCTCGTAGCTCTAAATCTTTCTCCGCCAAGACAAAACCATCATTCGTCTCCGTCATGGACATCATTCGTTCCTTCCCTTCTTCTGTCTTAGGATCAGCAAGAAGGATACAGTACGATTGGTGTTCTCCACGCCCAACCCTACCACGTAGTTGGTGTAGCTGCGCTAGTCCAAAGCGCTCTGCATCAAATATAATCATAAAGGATGCATTAGGAACGTTTACTCCGACCTCAACTACCGTTGTCGAGACTAATACTTGAATATGCCCCTCAGTAAAATTCCTCATCACTTCATCTTTTTCGTCAGGATGAAGCCGTCCGTGCATCAAGCCAACCGAGTAATCTTTTCCGAGCTCATAAGACATCATATTATAAACATCCACCGCATTTTGGACGTCTAGTTTCTCGGACTCCTCAATTAGAGGGCAAATGATGTAGGCTTGTCTGCCATTAGCCAACTCTTTCTTAAGACGACCTATAAGTTTAGGAAGCTGATCTTCCTTCATCCAATGAGTATCAATGGATTTTCTTCCTGCCGGCATCTGATCAATGACAGAAACATCCATTTCCCCAAAAGCTGTTATGGCTAAGGTGCGCGGAATAGGTGTAGCTGTCATAAAAAGTACATCTGGATTTTCTCCTTTTTCCTTTAAAACTCTTCTTTGAGCCACACCAAAACGATGCTGTTCGTCAGTAATAACTAAACCAAGATTCTTAAATGAAACATCAGGTTGAATCAACGCATGTGTACCTATGAGTAAATCAATATTACCCGCCGCTAAATTTTCTAGCACGATTCTTCTTGCCTTTTGTCTAGTAGAGCCAGTTAATAGCGCTATTCTTACACCAATAGGTGAGAGCCACTCATCTAAGGAAGCTGCATGTTGCTCCGCCAAAATTTCCGTCGGAGCCATCAAAGCACCTTGATAACCTGCCGTTATGACAGCATATAAACAGATTGCAGCAACTACAGTTTTCCCTGAGCCTACATCTCCCTGCAAAAGTCTGTTCATTCGATTAGGTGCTTTCAAGTCACGACAAATCTCATTAACTACTCTCTTTTGTGCATCAGTCAACTCATAAGGTAAGGATTCAATTAGCTTTTTCACTCGTTCATTATCAAAGGAAACGCCATTTCCAACATTTTGGTCTTTGCGTACCTTTTTAATGGCCTGCATTTTCAACTGGAAGTTAAGTAATTCCTCGTAAACAAACCGTCTTCTAGCATTTTTGGAATGTTCAGCATCCAGTGGGAAGTGAATTCCCTCAAGAGCCTCCACCATTTCAGGCAATTTATACATGGAGCGGATAGACTCCGGCAAAGGATCCATGATATCCCCTTTTAACTCATCTAACGCCTGTCGCATAAATCTTCTAAAAACTTTCTGGCTTATGGAGCCTTTTAACGAATAGACAGGTTCAAAATCCTGTTGGTCTGTCTTTGGTCCTACTGAGAACGTCGAAACATTAATAACTTGTCGTCCTCTATCCCATTTACCAGTAACTGTAATGACAGAACCTGGAGTTATTTTAGATTTCAAATAAGCTTGATTGAAAAAAACAGCCTTGATCAAATGCTGGCCTGCCAACAATCGAACCTGCAACCTCGATTTATTTTTTCCTAAAAAAAGAAGAGAAGGTTCACTTTCGACCCTTCCTTCTACAGTTACTCTCTCATTATGGGCAGTTTCTGCTAGGTTTTTTAACCGAAAATCCTCATGCCTATAAGGAAAGGTCATTACTAAATCATCTAGCGTAACTATTCCTAGTTCTTCCAAGGCTTTAGCAGTTCCTGCACCTACACCCTTTAGAGAAGTAACTAAACTGCTTCTCTTATTTTCCACTGCTGACCACAGCCCCACCAAAGATTTTAGCTTCTAGCCATTTTCCTGTTGGTGTAGCAGCTAAGCCTCCTTGAGCAGTTTCTTTTAATGCTGTTGGCATCGTTTGGCCTATTTTATACATAGCATCGATTACTTCATCACAAGGAATACGACTTGTTACCCCCGCGAGTGCCATATCTGCTGCCACTAAGGAATTAGAGGCTCCCATCGCATTTCTCTTCACACATGGTACTTCTACTAGCCCTGCAACTGGATCGCAAACTAATCCAAGCATATTTTTTAAAGTTATAGCAAATGCCTCAGAGCTTTGGGCAGGAGTCCCTCCAGCCATCTCTACTATCGCCGCGGCAGCCATACCAGCCGCTGATCCAACTTCTGCCTGGCAGCCTCCTGCAGCGCCAGATATAGAAGCGTTGTTTGCTACAACAAATCCAAATGCCCCTGCTGTAAATAAATATCTAATCATTTGCTCACGAGTCGGGTTCAGCTTGTTTTTTACCGCAAATAGAGTTCCTGGGACTACTCCTGCCGAGCCCGCTGTAGGTGTAGCACAAATAGTTCCCATCGCCGCATTTACTTCATTCGTAGCTACAGCTTTACTTACAGCATCTAGCATCAGTTCTCCAGAAAGGGAATTCCCCTTTTTCATATAAGCTTGCAAAAGAACAGCGTCTCCACCAGTTAATCCAGAAGTAGAACGAACTCCCTTTAGTCCCTTTTCTACTGCTTCTTCCATAACTGTCAGATTACGATCCATTTGTGACATGATTTCTTCACGAGTGCGTTCTGTTATAAGAATTTCTTGTTCTATCATAATCTCAGATATAAGCTTATTTTCTTTTTCAGCTTTTTCTACTAATTCTCGCACATTGCGAAATAAGACTTCCATCATAACCCTCCTTAATCTACAATTCTCGTAACCTTCGTTATGTTAGGTAGAGTTGTAATTTCATCTAAAATATCTTTACTCACATTTTGATCCACTTCAATTACCATCAATGCCATATTTCCTTTCTCTTTTCGAGAAACCTCCATATGACCGATATTAATATTGTGCTTAGCTAAACAATTGGCAACGCTTGCAATACATCCCGAACGGTCATTGTGAACAACTAATATCGCTGCCAAGTTGCCTGACAATCTTAACGGAAAACCATTTAGCTCTGTTATTTCTGTTTTCCCGCCACCAATAGAAATACCAACCACCGACATTTCACGTTCGTCGTCTCCTAATACAATTCTAGCTGTATTCGGATGCTCAGTATGTCCTGTCTCAGGTATAAACTCATAGGATAGACCGAGCTTTTCTGCTTCACTAAACGACGTTTTAATACGCTCATCAAAGGTATCATAGTCCAATAAGCCACCGATGATCGCCACATCTGTACCATGGCCTTTATATGTTTCGGCAAAAGAGCCATAAAGATGGATTTTTGCCCAAGTAGGTTGCTTTCCAAATAAATCTCTTGCTACCCTTCCTATTCGTGCTGCTCCAGCAGTATGGGAAGAGGACGGTCCAATCATAACGGGTCCAATAATGTCAAAAACAGACTTAAATTTCATTTGACAGACCTCACTTTCATGTTGATATTTCTATTTTACACTTTTAGGGAACTTTAAACAAAAGTATTGTACGAAAGGATTATAAAGAACTCTGAAATTTCTTGCTAAAAAAAAAGCGTGGGATTTCTCCCACGCGGAGTATTACTAGTTTTATTCTACTGATAAAATATATGGGTACAATGGTTGTTTACCATTATAAAGCTCTACTTCCACATCTTCGAAGGTCTCTTCAATAAACGAAGCAAATTTCCCAGCTTCCTCTTCCGTGACATCTTCTCCGTAAATAACTGTCACAATTTCAGAATCCTCGTCAATCAATTCTGTTGCTAGCTTTGTTGCAGCTTCCACTCTAGATGGCTGTGAAAGTATAATTTTCCCTTCAGCTAAAGACATAAAATCATCTTTTTTAATCTCTACACCGTCAATTGACGTATCACGTACAGCAAAAGTAACTTGACCAGTTTTAACGTGAGCAAAAGCATCGGTCATATTCTTTTGGTTTTCTTGAACAGTCGCTTGAGCGTTAAACGCTAAAATCGCTGCCATTCCTTGAGGAATTGTTTTTGTAGGCACAACCGCAGCCTCAATCCCTAGAACCTCTGCAGCTTGTTCAGCAGCCATTACGATGTTTTTGTTATTAGGAAGGATTAGTACACGCTCAGCTCCTACAGACTCAATCGCCTTTACAATGTCTTCAGTAGAAGGATTCATTGTCTGACCACCTTCTATCACTGCTGAAGCTCCAAGACTCTTCAATAATTCAGCGACACCTGTTCCCATTGCAACTGTTACTACTGCATAAGGATGAACTTCTGCTTTCTTAGCAGTATTAGAAGAATGGCCTTCACCTACGATATCTGTATGCTGTTGACGCATATTTTCAATTTTAATTTTAATTAAGTCCCCATATTGTTGACCATAAGTTAAGACTTCACCTGGTGTTTCAGAATGGATATGAATTTTAGCAATCTCATCATCCGAGATAACTAAAAGTGAGTCACCATATTCGCTTAAATCATTACGGAAGTCATTTTCGATAAAGGCTTTCTTGCCCTCTTCAAAACGGACCATGAACTCTGTACAGAAACCAAATTCAATGTCAGCAGTATCCATATATCCTTGAACACTTTTATGATGCTCAGCACTAACCAAATCGTCCATAGAGGAACTAATTGTTCTCTCAGGAAGAGCTTCTCCCTTTAAGCTTGCAAGGAAACCTTCATAAACAAATACTAAGCCTTGTCCGCCACTATCAACTACGCCTACTTCTTTCAAAACAGGTAATAGATCTGGAGTTCTGTTTAGTGATAGTTTAGACTCTTCTACAACAACTGCCATTAGTTCTGATATATCTGTAATTGTTTCACTAGCTTCCACTGCTTTTTTAGCTGAATCTTTTGCTACAGTTAAAATAGTGCCCTCAACTGGTTTCATAACAGCTTTGTAAGCTGTTTCTACTCCATACTGTAAAGCTTGGGCAAATTGTTTTGCATCTAAGGTTGCATGCTGCTCAATCGACTTTCCAAAGCCTCTAAAAAGTTGCGATAAAATAACTCCAGAGTTTCCTCGAGCACCCATTAGCAAACCTTTGGACAATGCTTGAGCTGTTTTGCCAATATGCTCACTAGTATGAGCAGCTGTCTCTTTAGCCCCTGAAGTCATTGAAAGATTCATGTTTGTGCCTGTATCACCATCGGGTACAGGGAATACGTTTAATGCGTCGACATAGTCAGCGTTTTGGAAAAGATGATGTGCTCCCATCTTGACCATATCCGCAAATTGATTACCATTGATTGATTTCATTGTTTTCTCTCCTTAATCACACGTTTGCCACGCGAACTCCTTGTACGTAAACATTTACGGATTTCACCGACATACCAAGAGATTTATTTAGCGTGTATTTAACTTTAGACTGGACTTGATAAGCGATCTCAGAAATTTTTGTTCCGTAACTTACAACTATATACATATCGATATGTAAATCATCTTTTTCCTGTCTAACAATTACACCTTTTGTAAAGTTCTCTTTTCTTAATATATCTGTTAAACCATCTCTGATTTGATGCTTTGATGCCATACCAACAATTCCATAGCATTCAATCGCTGCTCCGCCTGCAATTTGAGCAATAGTATCTTGTGATATATCAATGTGCCCAAATTCATTTGTTAATTCTATTGACATGTTGAAACCTCCCAAGTCCTTTTTGACTATCCCTTATTGTACTACACCCTTTAAAATTATAAAAGACACGTTTCTATTCGTCTACTTTTTGCAAAAGTGGTTTTTATTTAGCGCTTCCTTTTCAAAAAAAAGATGGTTTGATTTATACATTATACGTTATTTTCTATACAACCTGTAATTATAGCAATAAGGTGCTCTATGACTTGAATAAAAATAATTCAGAATTGCTTTCGAGTATGCTAATGACGGGCATCCATATTGCTCATCAAGCAGAAAGTGAAAATCAGCAATTTCTTCTCCTGCTTTTTTATCTTATTTTTCAAGTAACCTGAAACCTCTTAGTTTCTTAAATTCATTTATGAAGTTATTTTTTAGTAAAATATTTTTCCAGTATAAACGCCATCTGTTACTATAGTAACTATGTAAACCCCGACACTGCAAGTAACTACTGAACCTAAACTGTTATTTTATAGTGTAAAGGTTTTTTTCTTGATATACTTGCTTATCAAAAGAGTCTGTGGTAAATTATTAAAGTATGTGAAATATCGAACTGAAAATCTTTCAGCTTCTTTTTTAAAGGAGGAAATTATAATGCCAAAAGTATGTGCAATCACTGGGCGTAAAGCTCGTTCTGGTAATGCTCGTTCTCACGCAATGAACGCTACTAAGCGTACATGGGGGGCAAACCTTCAAAAGGTCCGTATTCTTGTAGACGGTAAACCTAAACGCGTATGGGTTTCTGCTAGAGCTTTAAAATCAGGAAAAATTGAGCGCGTATAATCGCTCTCATAATTAATGCCAGGCCGACAAATTGTCGACCTGGCATTATTTCTTTTTAAAACTATTTTTTTTCCTCATCCTTTTTAAAAAGACGAATACAAACCTTCATTAAACTACTAACAGATTTAGGTAATTTAAATGTGTAGACCTTCACACGAATTTCCTCCCTTTTAGTCACTGCTTCTTATCATTAAACATATGCCTGACTTAAAGGAGATAGTACTTGTTCGCTCTACTTGTTCATTACTAGTAAACTTTGCATGGCCATAACTTATTGGTTCTTCTTCCACATTATACAAAAATCCGTCTAGTGTAACGTCTTCCAGTCCTTCACCAAAAGGATAAAAAGATATATATTTATATTCTTCTTGTTGATCTATTTTATGTGTTCCAGGAAGTAGAAATTGAAGCTTATTTTTATGGTTCTGGATATAAAAGGAGACTTCAGGATGCAATCGTTGAAAGTGGTATACATCATGAAGAGCTGCTTGATAGTGATCCAAACGAGAACCACTTACACCGGTTAAAATAACTTCGTTTGGTTTATATTTCATTGCTTCTAATAAAGCCAAACGCGTATCAGTCTCATCCTTCTCAGAAGGCATTATAGATACATGTGTCACGTGTTTACGTAGTGTATCCAACTCTTTATAACTAATAGAATCAAAATCTCCAATAATCTCAGTTGGAATAATATCAGCATTCAGCAAATGATAGGCACCTCTATCAGCCCCAATAAAGATTGTTTCCTCTTGTAAAAAAGGAAGCTGTCTAAGATCAACAACCTCCTCTACAGGACCACCTGCGCAGATGAAGACACGCTTCATTTTGAAGCCACACTCAATCCTGCAGCTTTTATTCTTTGAAGTGCCTTCCCTTTGTCAGGTGCATTATAAACAGCGGATCCAGCGACTAAAATAGTTGCTCCTGCTTCCACACAAGGAATAATTGTCTCCTCGTTGACTCCTCCATCAATCTCAATTTCAATAGAAAGATTTCTTTCCTGTATAATTTGAGAAAGTTGTTTTACTTTAGGAATAACCGAATGTATAAATTTCTGACCACCAAATCCAGGGTTGACAGTCATAAATAAAACCATATCAACATCCTCTAATACATGCATAATTGATTCGACAGGTGTATGTGGATTTAACACAACTCCTGGCTTCACTCCAAATGAACGAATCAGCTGAATTGTACGGTGAAGATGTGGTGAAGCCTCTACGTGAACTGTTATATAATCAGCTCCAGCTTTAGCAAATGCCTCAATGTATTGATCTGCATTTTCAATCATAAGATGTACATCCAATGGAAGGCTCGTAAGTGGTCGCAAAGCCTCTACGACAATCGGTCCCATCGTTATGTTTGGAACAAAATGACCATCCATCACATCTATATGAATAAGCTCAGCTCCAGCTTTTTCTACCTCTAATACTTCTTCTCCAAGTTTTGCAAAATTTGCTGCTAAAATAGAAGGTGCAATCTTTACCATAAGTTAGTACCTCGGCTTTCTATCTACTATTTCTTCATAAAATTGTAAATAATGTTTGTATCGGTATTCTTTAATTTCTCCAAGCTCTACTGCTTTTTTTACAGCGCATTTTGGCTCATTAACATGTAGGCACCCACGGTACTTACATTCGTCCTGTCGTTTTACAAAGTCAGGAAAGCAACTAGAGAGCTCTTCTTTTTCCATTAAATCAAATTCAAAAGAACTAAAACCAGGGGTATCAGCTAGAAGCCCATCACAAACCTCGATTAGTTCTACATGTCTGGTTGTATGCTTCCCACGTCCTAAAGCATCCGATATGACTCCTGTTTTTAAATCTAAGGAAGGGAGAATTGTATTTAATAAAGTAGATTTCCCTACCCCTGATTGTCCTGCTAGTACAGTAGTTTTCCCTTTTAAAATAGGGGTTATTTTATCGTTAAAATCTGGATCATCCTTGTAGGTCATTAATATTTCATAACCAATATTTTCATAATCATTGATATAATCCTTCATTGTTTGTTCCATCTTAGTATCCATCAAATCACTTTTCGTCAAGCATATGATTGGCTCAATGTAAAAGGATTCTAGCACTACTAGAAAACGGTCTAATAATATCGTATTGAAGTCTGGTTCTTTAATAGAAAAAACTAAAATGGCCTGATCAATATTCGATATCGGTGGACGAACCAAGTTATTTTTTCTTTCGTGGATGACAGTTATAGTACCATCGTTCTCTCCCTCGACTGTATAGTCAACAAAATCACCAACTAGAGGAGATTCGCCTCTATTTCTAAAGACCCCTCTCCCTCTACATTGAATCACTTTACCATTATCATATACATAATAGAAACCACTAAGTGCTTTTCTTATTTGACCATTTGGCATTCTATGCCTCCCTAATCTATATCTTCATATTTTATTGTTTTCTGTTCGAGTACCTCTTGATTTCTTTTAATAAGATATCCGCCAGCCTCGCCTTCCACAATTTCTAGTGAAATCTTTTTCTCTACTGCCGATGTAATTTCAAACTCTTCAACTGGAGGGTCAGTAAATTTATGCGTTTTGTCTTGAATATAAATTTGAATTATTTGAGGAACAACTTCCTTCTCAGGATTTTCCTCATCTTCTCCTTCTTCCCATTCACTATCAGGCTCTTGCTCCAAATAAGGTATTGGCACAATTCTTACATACGTCTTAGTTGGCTTAGCTTTTGGTCCAGAAGAAATCACTACCTCAACCGTACTTCCCTTTGCGAGTTTCTGGTTTGGCCCCGGAGATTGTTCTACAACTGCTCCTTTTGGAATTGTATCGTGGTTCACTTCTTTTGTTTTAACGATCTTTAATCCCGAGTTTGTTGCATATTCGTTTAAATTCTTTTCATTGTATTCCCTTAAGTCTCTCAAAGTAATCATTTCTGGTCCAATACTTACTTGAAAACGGACAACGGTTTCTTCAGGAATAATTTCTTGTCCAGCTTCAGGCTCCTGCTTTAAAATGGTACCCGCTGTTGCAGAAGAGTATATTTTATCTTCCTCAATTTTATAGCCTTGTTTTTCAAGCAAAGCTATAACCTGGGTGATATCCTGATTTTCGTAGTCACCCATTACAGAAGTTTCCTTCCCTTGGGATACAATTATATCTACCTCAGTTTCTACGTCACGCATTTTACCTTCTTCTGGTGTTGTACCTATGACATGATCTTTTTCGACCTCATCATCAAATTCTAAAATTTGTTCTCCAATGATAAAGCCTTCTGACTCAAGTAGCTTTATAGCATCCTCGACAGCTAATCCAGCTACAGGAGGAACTTCTATCTTATCCGGTTTAAACAACCCAGGGAAAGCTATGATTATGATTAACGCTAGCAAGATCAGGCCAGCTATTACACCTGCCATTATTTTCCATTTACTTCTTTTCTTCTTTGGTTTTGTTTGTTCAGGAGGCTTATCCTCTGTTTGTAATTTTTTAGTTTCTGCAACATCTTCAAAAGAAACAGGCTCTTTAATAACCGGAAGAACCTTCGTAGCTCCATCGTCTACAGGAACAACAAATTTTGGTTCATTGGACCTTTCTGGTGACATGGCAGTTGATAAGTCTCTTTCCATTTCCTCTGCAGAACGGTACCTGTTTCTAGGATCTTTTGCAGTTGCCTTTAGGACAACATTTTCTAGGCTTTGTGGTATGACTGGATTGATAGCTCTAACCGATGGAGTTTCCGCCTGTAAATGCTTCAATGCAATGGATACAGCTGACTCTCCTGAAAAAGGAAGCTGTCCAGTTAATAACTCAAACAACACAATTCCTAGCGCATAAATATCCGATTCTCTAGTAGCAGTACCACCACGGGCTTGTTCTGGAGACAAATAATGCACGGTTCCTAAAACGGAGTTAGTTTGTGTATAGGAAGTCGCACTTAAAGCCATCGCTATGCCGAAATCAGTTATTTTCACGTTTTCTTGCTCATCCAATAAAATATTTTGCGGTTTTATATCCCGATGAATAATATGATTATTGTGTGCATTAGAAATAGCCGAAGTTAGCTGCTTCATAATCGTAATTGTTTTAACGGGCGAAACCGGGGCATTATGCTGTATGTATTGTTTTAATGTTTCACCTTTAACATGTTCCATAACTATATAGTGAATATCTTCATCTTCTCCTACGTCGTAGATATTAACTATATTAGGGTGAGTAAGGCTTGTGGCAGAAAGTGCTTCTCGCTGAAAGCGACGACGCAGTTCTTCTTCATTAGAAAAATCATATCGCAAAACCTTAATTGCGACGTCTCTGTCTAAGATCATATCATGTCCCAAATATACGTTGGACATGCCGCCTCCACCAATCATCTCTAGCAACTTATACCTGCCACTAATTCTTTTGCCGATTAACATCCTTACACCTCCTCATCCTTATTCGTTAACAAGATCAGGGATATATTATCTTCTCCGCCTGACTTATTAGCTTCCTCTACTAATTCATCTCCCATTTCGTAAAGAGATTTCTTTGAGTATAGCAAGTGCTGTATATAGGATTCACTTATTTTGTTACTTAAACCATCTGTGCAAAAAAGAAAATATGAATTCGCTGCAAATTCTACTTCAAAAAAATCAGGGTGAATAGTTCGTTCGGTTCCGACTGCTTTCATAATTGCATTCTTCATAGGGTGTGTTTTTGCTTGTTCTTCATTTATCTCCCCAGAGTCGAGTAAGACATTTACAAAAGAATGGTCTCTTGTAATTTGCCGAACCAAGTTTTGTGTAATTTGATAAACGCGACTGTCCCCAATATGAGCTATAATCCCTTTGCTGTTTTCAAACAAACCTGCAATTAAAGTTGTTCCCATACCCTCACACCCTGTATTAGAGGATGAATGTTGGGCGATTAGTTGGTTAATGGTTTGAAACGTGTACATTAACCAATCTTTTGCTGGAACAACAGAAGGATTGTAAGCATGAAAATACTTTTCGAACTCAGTAATAGCCATCTCACTAGCTACATCTCCAGCATTATGACCACCCATTCCGTCCGCTACAACAGCTAAAATACGACCATCCTCACGTTTAAATACACCTACACGATCCTCATTAATGGTTCTTTTCAAGCCTACATCAGTTTTAACAACGAACCTCATTTATCCCTTCACCTCTTCATAGATAGAGCCCGTTGCAATCAGCTCTTTTTTTGAAAAACTGCCACAAAAAATCCATCACTTCTCAGGTCTTGAGGAAACAGCTGTAACATACCATCCTCTTCTTGTTGCTTTATATTCTTTACAACGTCTGGAAAACTTTTTAGTTCCATATCTGGATGTTTTTCCATAAATAACTTGGCCGTACCTTCATTTTCCTCACGGTCCACTGTACACGTACTATAAACTATTAAACCATTTGGCTTTAAAAGTGTATATGCTTCGTCTAATAGTTTTAGTTGTATCGGCTTCAGTGAATCGAAATCCTTTTCACTTTTCGTATATTTAATGTCAGGCTTTCTTTTCATGACCCCTAGACCACTACAAGGAGCATCAACTAAAATACGGTCAAACGTTTGCTCTGGAAATAACTCTGACGCTTGGCGTGCATCTTTTTCAACTGTTTCAATAAAACTAAAGCCTAGTCTTTCAGCATTTTCTTTTACTAATTTCAATTTATGCTGGTGAATATCCATCGCTACAAGCTTTCCAGTATTTTTCATTTTTTCAGCTATATGTGTCGTTTTTCCGCCTGGTGCAGAGCACATGTCTAATACGGTCATTCCTGGTTCTGCTTGAAGAGCATAGGCCGGGATCATAGAGCTTTCGTCTTGAATGGTAACAAAACCTTTTTGAAAAGCTGTCGTTTTAGCTGCTTGGCCATTGAACAAATAAATACACTCTGGAATAACTTCGCTCTTTGCCACGACATATCCTTCTTGAGTCATTAAATGCATAACTTGTTCTACTGTTCGCTTGAATAAATTAACACGTAAAGTAGTCACAGGAGGCTCGTTATTTTCTTTAAGCATTTGCTCAGTTGTTTCAAAACCATATTCGGAAATAAATCGTTTCACCATCCACATTGGGTGACTAGTCTCGATAGAAAGTCTCTCTACCTTGTCTTGAATCTCTTCCGTGGAACGGACGCCTTCTCGAAGGATCGAGCGTAAAATACCATTAATTACACCGGAAATTCCCTTATGTCCTCTTCGCTTAGCAATGTTAACCGCTTCATTTACAGCTGCATGGTCTGGAATTCTCGATAAATAGTGTATTTGATATAAGGACAATCGAAGAAGTTGTCTAACCCAGTCATCCAGCTTACCTTTTATAAAGGGCTGAAGGTAGTAATCTAATGTCATTTTATGTTGAAGCGTTCCATAAGTTAACTCGGTTAATAATGCTCGATCTTTTGGTTCAATGTCATACTTTTCAATTGTTTGATGTAGCAACAAGTTACTATAAGCTTGTTGTTTTTCAACAGCCATTAGTATAGTTAATGCTGCATCTCTTACATTACCTGTCCATATTTTTTCATTCTTTTTTGTCATTCAAATTTGTCTCCTATTCGCAATTTAGAACCTACGCCTCGCAAATAGTCATTTGCAGACATTTTTTTCTTCCCAGCCGGCTGTATCTCATCAATTCGGATAGCTTCTCCCAAACCAGTTTGAACAACAAAATAATCTGTTTCAATTTTTACGACTGTCCCTGGTAATTCCATTGTATCTGTATCAATCGTATCTGCTTTCCAAAGCTTCACTGTTTGTCCATCTAATGTGGTATATGCTACAGGCCACGGATGAAGACCACGGATTTGATTGTGAATTTCTATTGCAGACTTAGTCCAATCTACTCTTTCCTGTTCGCGTGAAATATTTCTTGCATAGGTAACTAGAGACTCATCTTGGACAATTCGTTCATTTCTGCCCGTAATGATTAATGGCAATGTTTCCTTTAAAAGGAGAGTTCCTACTTCACTTAGTTTGTTAAACAGAATTCCAGTATCATCTAGATGTGTAATAGGAATTTCACGCTGAGAAATGATATCCCCTGCATCGAGTTTTTCCTCCATATACATAATAGTGACACCTGTTTTTTCTTGTCCATCTATAATTGCTTGGTGTATTGGGGCTCCTCCACGATAGGCTGGAAGTAAGGATGCATGCACATTGATACAACCGTATTTAGGTGCTTCTAGTAATTCTTTCGGTAAAATTTGACCAAAGGCAGCAGTGACAATCAAATCTGGCGCCAGGTTAAGGATTTGATTGAGTTCCTCAGATCCCTTTAGCTTGTTTGGCTGAATGATTGGTAATCCAAGCTCTAAAGCCTCTTCCTTTACCGGAGGAGGAGTTAACACTTTTTTTCTACCTACTGGTCGATCAGGCTGAGTCACAACAGCACTAATCTCGTAGCCTTCCTCAACTAGCATGCGTAAGATTGGTGCTGAGAAAGCAGGTGTGCCCATGAATACGATAGAAGTCATAGCTCATCCTCCTGTTCATTCTCCAACTCTTCCATATCAACATAACGAATTATTTTAGAGGTAAATAAAATACCGTGTAAATGATCAATTTCATGTAAAATTGCTCTTGCTTCGTAGTCCTCTGCCTCTAACTCATATAAAGAGCCATCACGATCTTGAGCCTCTACCTTCACATAAAATGGACGCTCAACCTCTCCATAAATGTCAGGAAAACTTAGGCATCCTTCCACTTCCACTTCTAATCCACCTATTTCGACTACTTCGGGATTAATCATTTCAATTACCTCTTGACCTTCTCCTAAGTCTACAATCGCCACTTGGATGGCTTCTCCAACCTGGGGCGCAGCAAGACCGATACCATCTGAAGCAATCATTGTGTCATACATATCGTCTAGTAGCTTACCGAGTTTCTCATCAAATGCATGAACTTCTTTACATTTTTGGGTTAATAATTCATTAGGGTGTGTAACGATTGATCGAATTGCCATTTCTAAATTCCTCTTTTCAAACAGCCTATAAAATTGTGGAGGGATCTAAGTCTACTGTAAGTATAACCCCTTTTTTTATCCACTCCGTACGGTAAATTTTAATCAGTTGCTGTAGTTTTTCTATTAATAGTGGTTCTTGTTTGTATTTTATCAAACATTGGTAGCGATATCTATTTTGTATCTTGCTAATTGCGCTTGCAGTCGGCCCTATTACCATACTCGAGCTCGATAGATTACCTCGTAACCAATCGGTAGCAAGCTTCGCATATTCTGCTGCAAGAAGAACATTTTCATGCGTAACTTGCACTAATGTCACGTAATAGAATGGTGGATATTCATATTGCTTACGCATAATCATTTCATTATGATAGAAGGGCTCGTACAGTTGGTCCTTAGAGTACTCTATCGCATAGTGCTCAGGGGTATACGTTTGGATGAATACAATACCTTCCTTATCGTGTCTTCCTGCTCGACCACTTACCTGTGTCATTAGCTGAAATGTTTTTTCAGCAGCTCTAAAATCCGCAAGGTGGAGAGTAGTATCGGCATTCAAGACACCTACCAGTGTAATATTAGGAAAGTCCAGTCCTTTTGCTATCATCTGTGTTCCTAATAGAATGTCTGCCTCGCCATCTCCAAACTGTTTCAGAATGCGTTCATGCGATCCCTTAGTTCTAGTAGTATCAACATCCATTCGTAAAACTCTGGCATAAGGAAATAATTTAGTAATTTCCTCTTCTACCTTTTGCGTACCTGTGCCAAAAAAACGGATATGTTCACTCTGACATTCCGGACACTGATGAGGCACTGGCTCCTCATGTCCGCAATAATGACATTTTAATCGTTCGCCTTCTCGGTGATACGTTAAAGAAATATCACACTGGTCGCATTCTACAACTGTTCCACAATCTCTACAAAGAACAAAAGAAGAGAAACCTCTCTTATTTAAAAAGAGGACAATTTGTTCTTTCTTTTCTAGTTTTTCTCGAATGGCATCTGCTAAAGGAACACTAAACATAGAACGGTTCCCACTTTTTAGCTCTGCACGCATATCCACTATATTGACGGTTGGTAAAGCTTGCTCTTTTGCCCTCATTGTTAAAGTTAGTAAAGTGTATACCCCTTTTGATGCACGTGCATAGGATTCTAATGAGGGGGTGGCACTGCCTAAAATAACCGGGCATTTATGATACTCACTTCTCCAAATTGCAACATCTCTGGCATGGTAGCGCGGTGTATCCTCTTGCTTATAGGAGGACTCATGTTCCTCATCTAAAATAATGACACCTAAATCCTTAAATGGAGCAAATACTGCTGATCTAGCTCCAACAACAACCATTACTTCACCACGCCAAATTTTACGCCACTCATCAAACTTCTCGCCGGTTGATAGGCCACTATGCATTACTGCCACCTGGTCCCCGAAGCGCAGCTTGAAACGTCGTGTCATTTGGGGTGTCAATGAAATCTCAGGTACCAGCATTATTGCTTGTTTTCCTTCTGCTATAGATTTTTCTATTGCATGAAGATAGATTTCTGTTTTACCGCTGCCCGTTATACCGTGCAATAAAAAGGTAGTGTTTTCTCTATTATTTTGAGCATTTGTAATTTTAGATAATGCGGCCGTCTGTTCATTAGTTAGCTGTACTCGGTTATCACGATCTTGATAGTCAAGTGAAGTAACCTCCCGATACACCTCTTCTTGCTCTTTCACTAATATCTTTTTATTAATAAGTGCATGAACAGTAGCATTACTAACAGCGGCAGTCTGAATTATTTCTTGCATAGTGAAAGAGTTTTGTTCTTGTGCTAGAAGCCACTCAATCAATTCTTTTTGTTTTACTGCTTGTTTGGTGAGTTTATTTAGTTGATCTATTATAAATTCTTTATCTTCAACTAGCGTATATTTAGTAACTGTTTTAACTCTTGTTTGCTGCTTAATAATATTTTCGAGCAATAGACTACCTTCTGTTAAATGCCTTTTCATCACACGTAGCATTCCTGCTTTTTCAAAAGCTTCATAAGGAAGAACTTCTTTCTTTCCAAAAAGCGCTAGAATCTCTTCTTCTAATTGGGTAGAGTCAACTATCTTAATATTTTTTTTATAGGATGCTCGTAAGGCAGCTGGAAGCATTACTTGAAGAGCGTCAATTTCATAGCAGAGAGTTTTCTTTGTCATCCATTTAGACAACTCTAGCAATTCTTCCGTAATAACCGGCTCAACATCTATAATCGATAGAACTTCCTTAAGTTTTGTTCGATCTGTATCTGTTTCTCCTTTGATATTGGTAATAAACCCTTGCACTTTTCGATTACCGAAAGGAACATGAACCCGGCTACCTCGTTCTACTAAATCTTCCAAATGTTCAGGTACTACATAATCAAACGGGCGGTCAATCGGATATGCGGCTACATCAACAATAACCTCTACAATCATAGAGTTTCATCTTTCTCTAGCTCGATTATCATGCGAAATAACTGAAGGGCTAGCTCCTTCTTACTGGTTTGTGGAAAGTGAATATCGATATCATTCTTTCCAACAAGAGTTACGGCATTCGTTTCTGTCCCAAAACCAGAACCCTCTTCTGTCACATCATTAGCTATTATATAATCTGCATTTTTCTTTTTTAACTTACCTTTAGCATAATGCACCACATCATTAGTTTCAGCTGCAAAGCCAACTAATATTTGACTTTTTTTACGTTTTCCCAACTCTGATAATATGTCCGTAGTTTTTTCCAAAGCGATTGTAACTTCCCCCTCTTTTTTCTTCATCTTTTGAGGGTGTATTTCTTTCGCCTTATAATCAGCTACTGCTGCTGTTTTCACTACTATAGAGGCTGTTTCAAAATGATCAAGGACTGCAAGAAACATATCCTCTGTGCTCTCGACGTTTACAAGCTTTACATTTTGAGGAGCATCTATTGCAACTGGACCTGAAATGAGAATAGTCTCTGCTCCTAACTTAGAAGCAGCCTCTGCCATAGCATATCCCATTTTACCGCTTGAAAAATTAGTTAAAAATCGAACAGGATCTAGCTTTTCTCTTGTAGGACCTGCAGTTACGACTACCTTTTTCCCTTTTAGAGGTAAGTCTTTCGGAGAAAAATGTGTTTCGACTAACTGTACAATTTTTTCTGGTTCTTCCAATCTTCCCTTTCCAACATAACCACATGCTAAAAAGCCTTCAGATGGCTCGATAAATGAATATCCGTCTTTTGAAAGCTGTTCAATATTTCGTTTTACTGCTGGATGGTCGTACATATGTACATTCATAGCAGGCGCAATCCAGACATCTGCCGTTGTTGCTAAAAGAGTAGTGGTAACCATATTATCCGCTATCCCATTAGCAAGCTTGGCAATAGTATTAGCTGTTGCAGGAGCAACGAGCACCAAATCCGCCCAATCTGCTAAATCTATGTGTGCAATAACCTGCGAATTTTTTTCATCAAACGTGTCATAGTATACATCATTTCTTGACATCGCTTGAAAACTTAATGGTGTCACAAATTCCATAGCGGATGGTGTCATCATTACCTTCACTTCTGCGCCAGCCTGCGTTAGCTTACTTACTAGCGCAACTGCTTTATAAACTGCAATCCCGCCTGTCACACAAACAAGAATTTTCTTAGAAGTTATCATTTATTAATCCCCTCTCTAAACAACAACCTCCCAAAGAACAGATACATTCTTTGGGAGGTGTCTTTTCATCCGATTCGCCTTGGCGTTTACTCCTAAGGTATCCGTTGAGGCATTTAACTATTTTAGCTGATGTCTAACGCAAGCTAAATAGAGTTACTTATACTTCATCCTCGTATACAGCATTTTCGTTAGTGGATTCGATTTTAAGCTCTCCAGCAGCTACTTCCTCAAGTGCTTTACCAACTTGCTTCGCTGAAACGTAAATACCTAGGCGCTCTCCGCCTTCTTCTTGTAACTGGCGTGCTCTTTTAGAAGCAACGCTTACTAATGAATACTTTGAATCGATTTGGTTTTTTAATGAATCTACTGATGGATATAACATTTTAAAATTCCCCTTCCAACATGGCTAAATATCTTTTTTCCACACGTTCACGGCGGCAATGCTCCGCTGCTACAATTGCATTAATCTTTGCGCAAGCTTTTGTAACTTCATCATTTTCTACAACATAATCATATAAGTGCATCATTTCTAGTTCCTGCCTAGCAGCTAGTATACGGGAATTGATGACATCCTCTGTCTCCGTCCCTCTACCTATCAATCGTTGCTCGAGCTCGCTTAAACTAGGAGGCGCAAGGAAAATAAATAAGGCATTTGGAGCTTTTTCGCGTACTAAAGCAGCTCCTTGAACTTCAATTTCTAAAAAAACGTCTCGACCGGAGTCTAACGTTTCATTCACATAGTCAATTGGAGTACCGTAGTAGTTTCCTACATAAGATGCATACTCTAACAATTTACCTTGCTCGATCAAGGCTTCAAACTCTTCCTTCTTTTTAAAGAAATAATCCACACCATCTACTTCACCCTCGCGTGGGAGCCTTGTAGTCATGGATATGGAGTACTCATAGTTCGTTCCCGGTTCAGAGAACAACTCTTTTCTTACAGTTCCTTTACCCACTCCGGATGGACCTGATAAAACGATTAATATCCCTTTTTCTCTTCGCATAACTTCTCCTTCAATTACATGCTATCTCCGAATACTAACTTTAATACATACTTTACTGATTATAACACAAGTCCTCTATAAAATGATAAGATTAAAAGAAAAGCAAGGACTTGTTTATTACTTTAGCTATATTAACAATTTTTAGATTTTAACATTTGAGATAGTTTTGCTTAAAGATATACAAGTTTAAGCTATAATTGAGTTCTCATGATAGAGAGACTAATCGGTGAGAGGATAAACTCGCCTATGCAGGTAGTTTTTTAGTCCACTCTTCTTATTCCAATTGTAAAAAAATCATATTCTCTGCATTTTTACCAAACTAACATAGTTTAATCAATTTTAAATGAATATAAAAAACTGTTTTGAAAGAGGAATTATTATGGCTTTTGATGGATTATTTACCATTTCGATGAAAACTGAATTACAACAAATTGTAACAGGTCGTATTTCTAAAATACACCAACCAAATGCACAAGAAATACTTATGCAAATACGAGCTCAAGGGAAAAACTTTAAACTATTGTTTTCTGTACATCCTTCTTATTCTCGAATACAACTTACTCATGAATCAATCGATAACCCAGCTACTCCACCACTGTTTTGTATGGTACTTCGCAAGCATCTAGAGGGCGGAATCATTACTGAGGTTCGCCAACATGAAACGGATCGAATTATTATACTAGAAGTACTAAGCAAAAATGAAATCGGGGACGATATTACCCGCGAGGTCCATATGGAAATAATGGGCCGTCATAGTAACCTGTTATTAGTAGACCCTAGCAGAAACTTGATCCTAGAAAGCATTAAACACTTATCTCCTTCGATGAATAGCTATCGAACCATTTTGCCTGGTCAGCCCTATATTGCACCACCTACACAGAACAAGCTGAACCCACTAGTATATTCCGAGGATTTAACAAATGTGATTTTGAATGCATCCGACCCTAAAGAAATAGTAGAGAAGATTTCAGGGTTTTCTCCACTTCATGCGAAGGAATTGATATATCGCATGAACGAAATTACTAATACTACTGAAAAGCTGGATGTTTATAAATCCTATATAAGTGAATTTATGCAAGGTGGTACCTCAAAGCAAATCGTAGAGATAAACGGTAAAACTTATTATTCACCTAATGCTTTAAATCATTTAGATGGCACTAAGTTTGACGAACAAAATTTAGGCAGCTTGTTAGACCGTGTTTATTTTGCCAAAGCTGAACGTGATCGAGTGAAGCAGCAAGCTGGCGATTTAGAACGATGGCTACAAAATGAACTAAATAAGCTAAAGTTAAAAATGAAGAAATTGAAAAAGGATTTCGAACAGGCTGAAAAGCTAGATACATTCCAATTGTACGGAGAATTGCTAATGGCAAATGCTTACGCAATTGATAAAGGTTTGTCAGAAGTGGAATTAGTTAACTATTATGATGAAAATGAAAAAACGGTTGTCATTCCATTAAATGATAGAAAGACAGCTACCCAAAACGCTCAAAGTTACTACAACCGCTATACAAAAGCAAAAACTGCCTTATTAAAGATTGAACAGCAGCTAGAAATAACCCAAGATGACATCGCTTATTTTGAGCTATTGCAACAACAAGTTATGCAGGCATCTCCTACTGACATCGAGGAGATTCGAGAAGAGTTAATGGAGCAAGGCTTGCTGAAAATGCGCGCTTCGAAAAAGAAGAAAAAGCCTGTAAAACCAACACCTGAAAAGTATATTGCCTCTGACGGCACAGAAATTTCAGTTGGTAAGAACAACAAGCAAAATGATTATGTGACATTTAAGCTAGCAAAGAAAACGGATACTTGGCTGCATACGAAGGATATACCTGGTTCTCATGTTGTTATACATTCAGATAACCCATCTGAAACAGCCCTATCAGAAGCAGCAAACCTGGCAGCTTATTTTAGTAAAGCCCGTGAATCTTCTTCGGTGCCGGTTGACTATACAGTAGTCAAACAAGTGAAAAAACCAAATGGATCGAAGCCTGGCTTTGTCATTTACTTCGAACAAACTACTTTGTTCGTTACACCAGATGAAGAAAAAATTAGACATATGAAAAAATAAACAAAGTGACTGGTAGGATAACTCTATCAGTCGCTTTTTTGTCTTGAAAACTATTCCTTTTAAATTTTTGCAAATATTTCAAATAAGTAGTAAATTGGTAGAAATATATTTTTTAAAACCAGGAGGTTATATGAATGACATTTAGCACAGCAGATTTATGTGATGAATATTCAGGCGAGATCCAAGTCCTAGGTTCTGAATTTAAATCCTACGGTAAAAAAACTAGCTTTTCTGGTCCCATTTGTACTGTTAAAGTTTTTGAAGATAATATTTTAATAAATCAAGCATTAGAAGACATTCCAGTGGGAAGCGTTCTAGTCGTGGACGGTGGAGGATCTAAAAAGTGCGCCCTAATGGGAGACCGTTTAGCTGGAATAGCCGAAAGTAGAAACCTTTCCGGGATCGTGATTAATGGATGCGTGAGAGATTCAAAGGAACTAGCTGGGCTTAACATAGCCATTCTAGCCCTCGGAAGTAATCCTTTAAAAAGTAAAAAAGAAGGAACAGGTGAAGTGGATATACCACTGTTTTTCTTAGGCATCGATTGGCATCCAGGAGATTATTTATATGCAGACGAAGACGGAATAGTAATAGCAAAAAGAAAATTGGTAGACTAAAGGTTTGCGTGCGAAATAAATTTCGCACGTTTTTCTTTTGAAGTCATATCTTTCCTTTTCTTTTACATATAATTTTAAGATGAACCGAAAGAAGTGGAGGAAGTGCATGGATGTATTTGTAAGACAAGGAGATTCCCTCTATTACTTTAGTCAGTTGTTTGATATTCCCCTACAACTAATTCTCGATTCCAACCAGAATATATCCCCCCAAAACCTTTTCATTGGACAACAAATTCAAATACCAGGGTATGTAGGATTAGCTTATCAAATTAGAAGAGGAGAATCACTTTGGGCTATTGCACAGAGTAGAAAAATATCAGTAGAGGGCATTCTTTTAGCTAACCCCAATATTACCCCAACCTCATTACAAGTCGGACAAACGATTAAAATCCCTTTGCGAATTACTTGGAGAGTAGTCACCGGTAAAAGAAATTATGATTACAATTCCTTAGTCATTGATATTCGACGCCTTCAAACCGTGTATCCATTTTTAAAAATTTCTTCTATTGGCAGCTCTGTTATGGGCAAAGACCTCCAGGAAATAGTAGTTGGGAATGGAAACAAGCGAGTCCATTTTGATGGTTCCTTTCATGCCAACGAATGGATTACAACTCCTATCATCATGACCTTCTTAGATGACTATTTACTTTCACTGACTAATGGGAACACCATTAGAGGAATTCAAACTACACCTTTGTACGAACAAACTTTTCTTTCCATAGTGCCGATGGTTAATCCAGACGGAGTGGATTTAGTAATTAATGGTCCACCATCCGACGAGCCTTATCGAAGTAATGTGATTGAATGGAATAAGGGAAGTACTAACTTCTCAGGTTGGAAGGCCAATATAAACGGTGTAGATTTAAATGATCAATTTCCTGCGTTATGGGAGCTAGAAAGAGATCGGAATCCTAAATCTCCAGGACCAAGAGATTATGGCGGGGAAGCTCCATTAACACAGCCCGAAGCTATCGCAATGGCAGATTTAACGAGAAGAAGAGATTTCGCTCGAGTACTCCCTTTTCATACACAGGGTCAAGTCATTTACTGGGGATTTGAAAATCTTCAGCCTCCCGAAAATGAAGTTCTAGCCATACAATTCGGTGAAGCGAGCGGCTACATTCCAATAGAAACTACCAATAGCTATGCTGGCTATAAAGACTGGTTTATCCAAGACTGGAGAAGGCCTGGTTTTACTATCGAGCTAGGCATTGGTACGAACCCCCTACCACTAACCCAATTTGATGAAATTTATGAAGATGCATTAGGCATTTTTCTTGCAGCATTGTATTTGTGAGGAGCAACATAAGAGGATTGGACATAACTCTCCTTAAAACAACATGTAGTAATGGAGAGACGTACTACAAGAAATCAGTGTCTTTTCAAAGAAATAAAATCGTGAAATCTTGTTGCAGATTTCACGGTTTTTTAATTTAATAGTTACGTCCTAAACTCTTAAAACAATAAAGTAGCTCTTTATCGTAAATAGCAGTAGCATCCGACTAGAGTGGAAACAATAATAATTAAAGACGTACAAGTTTTGTTATTTCTTAGAGGATGTGCATCTGCTTCCATAGAAATAGCAATTTTGCTATCACTTTAATAATTCATCAATCCATCCCTGTACCTGCAAACCCTCTTCAAAGGAAACTAATGTAGACTTTTCACCGCCCCTCCATTGATGACATGCTTCAATTAATCCATCCGGCACTGTAGTTGGAGTGATTTGTACTGCCTCTTTATCCAATTCACTTTCCCATAACTCGGACCAGTTTCTAATCGTGATAACCTTTTTCGTTCCAAATACTTTAAACTCTAGTCGTTCTTCCTGCCCTATCCCTGATAAGCCATTCAAAACAATAGGAATATCACTATCCGTTTTTGCCAAGGCAGAGACACCAAGTTCGCAAAGCTCTGCATCCTGAGGATATGTCGTATGATGTGCTGTTATCGTGAAATTCCCAAATAAACGATATAAGAGTTGTAAATAATGTGGAAATACCTCTCTTATAAAACCACCTTGCGCACGAGATGCGATCCATGCATTTTGTTGCCACTTTCTAGGCCAATGAGGGAAGTATGTATGTAGCTCAATTTTAAGGATATCCCCTAACGAACCATCTGAAATCGATTGTTGTAGACTATGTATAACTGGACTGTACATTAAAGGAAAATGCATTGCTGTATGTACGTTTGCCTTGGTCACGGCTTTAACCATTCTTTCTCCATCTTGCGCATCGTGTGCTAGTGGCTTTTCAGAAAGAATATTTAATCCATAGGCTGTTGCCTTTTCTGTAATCGGTGCGTGGCTAACTGGGGGTGTTCCTATATAAATCCAATCAGGCTTTGTTTCTAGTAGTTCTTCTAGCGTTGAGGCTTCCGGTAGCGTATACCTTTCAGCAACTTCTCTCAGCCTTTTTTTATTTTCATCAAAAACAGATAAAATTTCACAATTAGGATTAGTTTTTATTTGGTTAATGATACGTTCTCCAACTATCCCCGTTCCGATTAGTGCAAAAGTAGTCTTTGTCATCCTAATAACTCCTCTTCATTTTTTGTTGTATAACCCATTTTTTAATTTCGAGTGCTGTTTGTTCTGGCTGATCCCATTGAATCATATGTCCGGCGTTCTCCATAGCTATTATTGCCACTTCACTTATTGACTCTTCTAGCTGCTTAAATCCTAGACTTCGGGCATTATCAAGAGTTCTCGGCAAAGTTGCATGCAAAAGTAAAAGTGGCACTCGAATGTATGGGTAGGCACTTGTGAAAGGCTCAGAGAAAAAGGCTTTAATAATAGAAAGAATTGTAAACTTAGAGGGAATTAAAGTGAAAAGGTTGTTCTCCTCATAAAATAGCGTTCGAACATATTTTTCTTTTCGGTTATCCCATTTGCTTGTGTATTCCTTATATTCTTTTAAAACTGTTTCCCATTCTACTAAAGTAGATTGATCCATATATGTATTCCAACCGGAAAGTGCAACTTCAAATGTCATCTCTGGTTGATTGACAGGAAAGGTATATCCTCCATCCAACAATATTACACCTAATATACTCTCCGGGAAAACCTTACTGTAGTGCAGTGCAATATCAGCTCCCCAGGAATGTCCCAGTATATAAAAAGACTTATCAGTTACTTGTCTAATTATTTTTTGAAGCCACTGAGCCAGTGATGAGAATAAATAGTCACTTTCCTTCCTTAGTGGACTTGTAAGACCATGACCAGGTTGATCGATCATAATAAGATGAAAATCCTTCTCCAATAATATAGAAAGCTGATCAAATGTATATGGTGCATTTCCAGCTAGGCCATGTAAACAAACAATTAAGGGATTTCGTCGATCACCGACTTCATAGTAATTAATCGTATTACAACCATCCGATAATAGTATATTTTCCACTAAACAATCCACCCCCACAACTATATATTCGATTTACCTATGTAGATATCCTTTTCTCATATAATAAAAATAAGCCTGACAGTTAATAGTCTGTCAGGCTTATTTTTATACCACTACACTTTTAGAGTCTGGCGAGACGGTGATAGACGTCACTTAACGTTTCGCAGCCGATTTCTTTGGCTTTTTTAACATAAATACTCCATAGCTTAGCTGTCATTTTGGCATCTCCTAGAGCATGATGTCGTCCAATAATAGGAATTTCGTTATGAACACATATGTCTTCCAGCGTCACAAAATTTAAATTAGGCTCTATCACCTTTAAAAGGAAAGAAGTATCTACAATCCGATGCTTAAAAGGCTTACGAAACAAGGTTGAACTTGCGTGCTCCATAAAATTTCGTTCATGAGTAGCATGATGTGCTACTAATGTGCAATCTTGTTTGAATTGAAGGAATTTGATGAATACATCCGAAAGCGGCATGGCATTGCTTACCTGTTCATTTGTAATTCCTGTCAATTGAACAATAGCATCAGGTATTTTTTGATTCGTGTGGATGAGCGAATAAAACACATCATCCTCGATTATTTGCTCTCCTCGCATCTTAATTGCCCCTAGAGAAATAATGGTATCTCCTTTTTCAGGAGAAAACCCCGTCGTTTCGATGTCAAAAACTACTACCTTTAAATCCATAAGCGGAACATCAAGTACATATTGTTGATTCATTTCCTTTTCCAAGTTACGTAAATAGGCCATTTGCTGAGCATTTTGAATATCACCAATTCCAACATTGTTACGTTTTCCTTGTAGCCCTCTTAATATTTGCATAAATGGTTCAAATGCCATCGCCAACACCCTTTTTTTAACTAGTTAAAGCAATTACTTCTTCATGAAGCCTTTTTCCATCCTTCAGTATTCGCTTAATCTCCTTGCGCTCTTCCTTAGACAAATTATGAATCCTTAAGTAATGAGTGTCCGTATAATTCTCTATTTGAATTAAAGAAATCCGATACTTTAATAAATCCAAGAAATTTTTCTCACAGTTTTGTAGCATTTTATCGTATTTACTTGAATGCTTTAATTGAACAATCCTACTTAACGTAGAAGTCTCATAGATGCCTTCCTTTATGGATAATAGACGCACTGCATTTACATACGGCAAAAAGGCGGCATATTTCAAGTTGACACATCCCTGATATTTACCATGCTGCTCCACTAAAATCTGCCCCACTGGTCCTATAACATTTTTGACATGTTCAATATTGGCAGAAAACCGTCTTAATAAAGAAGAATGACCTAGCTGAAATTGATAGATAAAAAGTTTTAATTCATTAATATAGCATTGATCTCCACACAAAGTACGAGCATCAAAAAAAATCTGAAGATGTCTAATAGCCTCCCAGCTTTCTTCTCTCATCCATTCCTCAAGCTGACTTTTCCAGTGCCCCGCAGACTTGCACCATAATGGGTTAGAACTCATAACGTTCCCTTGACAATATGGATACCCTACAGCATGCAACCCGAATGCTAGCTCCTCTCCCAGCACTTTAAAATATTCCTCATATTCTTTGTCCGACTTTTCATATATAATTCCATGGTCCTGATCACTGATTAAGCCTTGCTCTCTTCTGCCTCCACTGCCCGTTATAAACCATGTGAAGTTACAGGGCGGTTCCTCTTTTAGTTTACTTTTAGCAATATGCATCACATGTTGCATGACTTGATCATGAAAATCATTGAGAGAGATGGTATCTTTCAAATAGGACATGATATTTTGGTCCTTCCATTCTCTTAAGAATTCATAGGTTTCCATGACCACACTCCCTTTTATACAAAAAGCCTCTGAAGCAGAGGCTTTTTGACGTTTATTTATTTGTTTTAGTTAGTACCTTTCGCTTCCTCTAAAACCATTTGTTCTGGATAGCCATAATTCCCGTGCTCACTCATATCCAGACCCATTATTTCCTCTTCTTCTGTCACTCGGATACCACCCATGACTTTCTTCATTATAAACAGAATAGCATATGATACGGCGAAAGCGAATGCTCCGCAAGCTGCAACTCCCATTAATTGAACTAACAGCTGATCTACGCCACCACCATAAAACAAACCAGGTTTCCCTGTCGTCGCAAGCTCGGTTGTAGCAAAGAAGCCGGTAGATAAAGTACCCCAAATACCAGCAGTTCCATGAACAGAAAGTGCATAAATTGGATCATCAATTTTTCTCTTTTCAAAGAATCGTGCACTATAAAATACAAGTACCCCAGCTATTAAACCAATCACAACTGACGCCCATACGTCTACAAATGCACACGATGCCGTAATAGCAACTAAACCTGCTAATGCTCCATTTAAAATAGTAGGAATATCTGATTTCCCTAAAGCTACCCAGGAGATAAATGTTGCCGCAACCGCTCCTGCTCCTGCTGCTAAAGCAGTATTTAATGCTACATACCCAAAGAATGCTGCATCAACGGAAACCGTACTACCCGCGTTAAAACCAAACCAACCAACCCACAAAATCAGTACACCTAATGCAGTATAAACTTGGTTATGACCCGCTAAGTTATTAGAAGAACCATCTTTGTTAAATTTCCCTATTCTAGGTTTTAGTATCATCGTTGCCGCTAGAGCTGCTGCTGCACCAGTTAAATGAACTACTGTAGACCCTGCAAAATCTTGTTTTCCATGTTCAGCTAACCAACCGCCTCCCCACACCCAATGAGCGATTACTGGATAAACGATTATGCCGAAAAGAATAGTGAAAATTACGTAAGCAGACAGTTTAGCACGTTCGGCAAACCCGCCAAGAGCAATCGTTATTGCAATACCAGCAAATGCTAATTGGAAAACAAAAAACACGGTAGGAGAAACACTTGCTCCATCCTCTCCTCCACCAGCATAGAAGAAGTCTGTCATTCCTACGAAGAAGTTAGCATTCCCTCCAAATATAAAACCATATCCTACTGCCCAAAATACTAATGATGCCAACCCAAAAGTAAAAATGGTTTTACCGGCAACGTGCCCAGCATTCTTCATTCTTGTTGAACCAGCCTCTAAAAGTATAAATCCACCAATCATAAAAATAACTAAAATTGCAGCAACCATGGTCCATAAGCTGTTCATCAAATACATTACATCTTCCATTTTGACCCCTCCTATTTCTTTATGTTACATCCCTTAACATTAAATGTTAGGAAACATAACATCATTTATTTATATCCTTATTTTACTTAATACAAATTGAATGTCAATACATTTTTCTGAATTTATTTTATTTTATGTTAACTTTCATTACATAATTGTGTTTATCGGCAATAACAGGCTTGTTAGCTACATTTCTTCATACTTTGTACTTTTTGGAATTATGAATAGCTTACATGTATTTAGAGTAACTTGTACCAGCTTGATGTCTTCTAGCAATCCCATTCTCTTATGTTCGCTTTGGCCATTTTCTATCGGGCAGATGATGCAAGAATTCATACCTTCTCTCCATCTATTAGTTTTAGAAAGATGTCTCATATAAAAAAATCCGACTCCATAAAGGAGCCGGACTGAAGATTAAATTTTATATTTAATTTTTTTACCTGTTTCTACATCCACAGTTGGGATCATTGTAAAATCTTTTTCTATCTGGCTTAGGGAAGCTGATGCAATCATAATCATTATGCTGATGATTCTTGTCCTTGCATGCACAATCATCTACTGAGTCGCAGTCATCCTTGTGTTTATGCTTGGAATCCTTCCAATGGTTATCTTCCTTCCAAGACTTATGACTTCTTGGATAGGACGGGTTACTATGTTTTTTTCCACATCTATAACATTGCCCATTAGAATCGTAATTATCATAATCACACTCATCACTTCTATCATGGTTGCAATCCTCATTATCTCTGTCTTTCCCGTGTTGATGGTTACATTGACAATCGTAATTGTCTTTGCCTCTATTACGATGATGGTTACAATTATAATCACCATGATCTTTACAGTGGCAATCATGATCGTGTTCGTTTCCACCATTACCGTTTTCTGCACCATTTCGGCAACACTTCGGACTTTCCGTTTCAGATACCATAACCAAGCCGTACTCGTATTCAGCTACAATTTCTGTTGTTCTACCTGAAACTCTTAATTGAAGAGTAGGCGCAAGAGTTCCACCAAAATGTGCTCTTCGGAAAGATTCAGGTAAATTAGTAAGCTCATCTGTCGTTATTCCCTGTAAATCGAAAGTATCGATGAAGCTTAGTACAGAGAAATCCGGTAACACTAACCAAGAATAAGCCTGGTTCGGTTCAGAAACTGGGTTTGCTATAACTAAGCCTCCAGAGTTTAATGGTTGATAATTTCCTCTTAATGACCCTGCCACAAAACCATATAAACCATCTGGTCCAGGTCCATTAGTTAAACCAGGAGCAAACGTAAATCTATGACTATCTGTAAATAAATAGTATAAACCGTTCCTTACAATAAGGTGTGGACGTTCCGTCTGCTGATTTGTACAGCCCGCCTCTAAGAGAGCCGGTAGTAATTGCCAAGAAGTGTACTCATTGTTTCGTAGTAGGGCAATTCCAATATTTCCAGTGTAAAGCCTTGCTTCCTCTGGCACTCCAGGTCCACAATCAATGTCTAAGTTGTTTCCCGCGATATTACCTTCAAACAATAAATACTCGCAGCCTGTTGCTGGATCTTTAAAGAACCAAGGATCACGGAATGCGTAAATAATACTACTTCCACCCGATTCAGATTGTTCTTGCGTTTGATAAAGCACTCCGTCTGGCTCTAAAATTATTTCATGTGGCGCGAAGTTAACTAGCTCGACACCATCTAAATTGGATCTAAAGTTACTGCTTGTTAATGCAATGCGTTGTTCAAAAGTTACTTGAGCTTCACCACGTCTACCGGAGGCTGTATAGAAGTAATAGATTCTTCCTCCATCGATGATTGCAGATCCTGCCCATTGTCTTGATCCAAATGCAGTACCCTCTTCAAAAACTAGTCCACCTTGTATCCAATTTAAGCCATCTCTAGAATAGAAGTATGCGATTCTCGCTACGTCATGTCTGTTATCTGGTAATACGCTTCTAGGTGCTGATAAGGCAAACAGAACTCTCCATCCACCCGGAAGTACAGCTATAGAACCATCTTTTTCTTGAAGTGGCCACATATCCCATATCCACAAATCATCTGAAATTCGTGGGAATGGTTCTTGTATAACAGGAGCGCTATTAGAAGCAGTAATTCTAATTTGCTCTGCTTGCGCCCTCGTCCAAGCCGAAGGAACTGCGTCAATGCTTTGGTTTAAGCATCTTTTAAAATCTCTTTGTGGGTTGTAATCACAAAATCTTTTAATATCATTGTTGTTAAATGATCTGTACTGAGTAGTTCCAGAATTAGTTGCAGCACTTGGGAAATTTCTATTAGATGAACCTCCAGTTATTGGAGATAGCATTTCATTACCTGACCCAGCGATTGGAACTCTCTGACCCATATCTCTTTTTTTTGACATATATTTTCACCTTTTCTTATTTTCAATTCAATCAAATGAATGGTTTGTACGAAAATCTAATTTAATCTAATTTAAAAAATTTACCACTCATATAATCAAATGTTATTTATAATTCTTCTTACTTAACGTCTGTGATGATTCTCAGAAGAATAATCATCATTACATGCTCTGCATTTAGGACTTTCTGTTTCTGATACCATCATTAGTCCATACTCATAAACATCTATAATCTCCGTATTTCTGCCACTTACACCTAGCTGTAATGTTTGAGCTAATGTCCCACCAAAATGTTCAAATTGAAATTGTTCTGGTAAAAAACCAACTTCTTCAATTGGAATACCTTGCAAATCAAAATTATCTATAAAGCTCAAGACTGAAAAATCGGGTAAAACGAGCCAGGAATATGCCTGGAAAGGTTCGGAAGGAGGATTAGACACTACAAGTCCACTTCCATTTAGCGGCATATAATTCCCACGTAGGGAACCTGCTACAAATCCATACAACCCGTCTGGACCAACCAACCCCGGAGCAAATGTTGAAGCATGCGTATCTGTAAACAGATAGTATAGTCCGTCACTTACTACAATGTGAGGACGTTCTGTTTGTTGGTTCGTACATCCTGCTTCTAAAAGTGCAGGGAGTAGTTCCCAACTGGAAAAGCTGTTATTACGAAGTAATGCTATTCCTATATTGCCTGTATATTCTGCAGCGTCTGCTGGAACTCCAGGTCCACAGTCTACATCTGCTGACGTACCGGCTATATTTCCTTCAAACAATAAATATTCACACCCTGTCGCAGGGTCTTTGAAGAAGAAGGGATCACGGAAGGCATAAATTATTCCTCCACTAGATTGTTCTTCTGTCTGGTAGAGAATACCGTCTGGTTCTAGGATTACTTGATGAGGGGCAAAGTTTACTAATTGCACACCATCTAAGTTAGAAATATAATCACTGCTCGATAATGCAATTCGCTGCTCGTAAGTGATTTGAGCTTCTCCTCTTCTACCAGTAGCTGTATAGAAGTAATAAATACGACCATCTTCATCAAGCATTGCTGAGCCTGCCCACTGTCTAGACCCTATAGCTGTACCTTCTTCGAATACGTAACCTCCCTGGATCCAGTCAAGTCCGTTTCTCGAATAAAAGTAACTGATTCTTGCAACATCATGTCTTTTTCCTGGTAGAACACTACGAGGGACAGATAAAGCAAATAACACTCGCCAACCACCAGGTAACACTGCGATTGAACCGTCTTTTTCTATTAACGGCCACATATCCCATATCCATAAATCGGCTGATATACGAGGGAATGGGGCTTCAATTAGCGGTGCAACATTAGTAGAATTAATTCGAATTTGTTCTACTTGGCTCCTTGTCCAAACAGATGGAATCGCGTCGCGGTTATATTCAAGGCAACGTCCGAAATCTCTTCTAGGGTTATAGTTACAAAACTGACTAATTTGTTTGCCATTAAAAGTTCGATAACGAACATTGTTATTTCCAGTGGCTCCAGAAGGAGAGTTCCGATTAACAGAAGCACTCGGCATTATATTTGCGGATTCTGTTCTCGAGCTTCTAACAGGAAATTGTTGCGAAGTTAGTTTATACCTATTTTTATTTGAGCGATGTTCATGTTCCCCAAGTCTATTAAAATGTTTTTCATCATTTTCTTTTGTCATAACTTACACACCTTTAATAGATTTTCGTACATTGCTATCATATGTAGAGCCAAAAGAAAGGTTTGAGTAAAATTATTAAACCGTAAGAAAATTGTGTATCTAGTTTTTATAGGTGATTACCACGAAAAAAGGGCAATCTCATGAGAGATTGCCCTTTTTTAAGGTATATAAATTAGGTTTAATCATTAGTTTAGATAAATTTAATATAAGAAAAAAATAATTTAGAAGGATTATTAGTTATCACTATGTCCAGCGACAGTCTCCCCACTACACAACTCGTTAAACTGTTCTAGCTTAGCTTTGAAAAATCTATTCTACTTAATTAACATCACTTTTTCAGTCGAAAAACAATGAAGTCGGGACTTCTAAAATCCTCACGAAATGATGGGTACTTCTTCAACATTTCCTCAGATGGGGTAGGCTCTACTATCTCTTCTATTAAAAATCCAGCTTCACAGATGGCTTTTACATAGCTTGTTAATGTGCGGTGATAGAAGATTACCTGGTCCATCCCTCTTTGCTCATAGGCTCCCTCATAAAAATAGTTATCTACTTTCCAATATAATTTTTTACCGTCATCCCCTTTCTCCCATCCACTTTCTGGAGTTTGAAAACAAGGATGTAAAATAGAAAAGACAAAAATCCCACCCTCTCGAAGAACACGATAAATCTCATTAAATGCTTGCTGATAACCTTCTAAATCCTGGATCACCATATTAGAAACAACTACGTCATAAGTTCCTTCCATTATAAAATGTAAATTTTCACAGTTAGATTGTTTAAATTCTATATTGAGTTCTGATGTTGTTCTACTTTTTGCTATTTCAATCATCTTTGATGAATAGTCAATAGCTGTTACAGCTGCTCCTGCCTTCTCCATCAGTCTACTTAAATACCCTTCTCCACAACCAGCATCTAGTACTTTTTTGTTGTTTAAATTTCCCATAAGACTAAACAAGGTTGGATTTAAATATACCTCTTTATGTGGATCTCCATGCTCCAGATGATTGGCTGCATATTTTTCAGCAAACTTGTCCCACCTCTTAATAGAATCTTCAGAAGTCATATTTTTTACCATAATAACGCCACTCCCATTCTAATGTAATAACTAGTAATTCGACTTACATAAAAGAGTTCCCGCTAATAGTATTTCCCAGAAAATAATTAAGAATAAAAAAAGGCTTACTGGAATAATCCAGTAAGCCTCTAACAAACTTAAAATGTAAATATTAATACTCCGCCTGAACTCTCTTAAGATTCCAGCATAAGATCCTCTGGATTTTCGAGCAATTCTTTTACCATTTTCAGAAAGCCTACTGAATCTTTTCCGTCTATTACACGGTGATCATAAGAAAGAGCTACATACATCATAGGTCTTATTTGAATTTCACTTCCAACCGCTATCGGTCGTTTTTGAATGGTATGCATTCCAAGGATACCAACTTGTGTTCCATTTAATATCGGGGTAGACATTAAGGAACCAAATACGCCCCCGTTTGTAATTGTGAAGGAACCACCCGTCATATCCGAAAGTGCTAGCTTGTTATCACGTGCCTTTTTAGCCAGTTCTCCAATATCCCCTTCAATTTCTGCAAAGTTTTTGCGATCCGCATCACGAACGATTGGCACTACTAGACCCCCTTCTGTTGATACAGCAATACCAATATCAAAGAAGTTATTTTTAACAATGTATTCTCCATCCAGCTGTGAATTAACATAAGGATATTTTTTCAAAGCAGCTACGACTGCCTTAGTGAAGAACGACATGAAACCTAGACGTACCTGGTTGTCTTCGAAAAATTTATCTTTTTTACGAGAACGCAAAGCCATCACATTCGTCATATCTATCTCATTAAACGTCGTTAACATTGCAGTGCTTTGTTTAACCTCTAATAAACGTGATGCGATTGTTTGTCGTCTACGAGACATTTTTTCGCGAGTCGTACGACCATCATCTGTTGGAGCAGAGACAATTTTAGCTGGCTCTGCTATTTGTTTTGAGCCATGGGCTGATACATCTTGAACACGAACACGCCCCATTGGATCAACAGGAGACACTTCATTTAAATCAATACCTTTTTCCCTTGCCATCTTACGCGCGGCAGGGCTAGCAATAGGTCTACTTGTGTCTGAGGTAGTTTCAACCTTTGTAATTGGTGCATTGTCTGTCTTTGGTATATCTGGAGCCTTTTCCTCAACCTTTACTTCCTCTGCCTGAGGTTGGGCAGCAGAAGTTCCAGATCCTGCACCGACGATGGCAATAACCTCTCCTACCTGAACTGTATCTCCTTCACCAAATAACAGCTCACTCACTACTCCCGCTTCCTCGGATATAACTTCAACGTTTACTTTATCTGTTTCGAGCTCAACTATAAACTCGCCTTTTTCAATGGTATCACCTGGTTTTTTTAACCACTGGGCAATCGTGCCTTCTGTAATAGACTCTGCCAATTCCGGAACTATAATTTCTGCCACTTAAACTTCCTCCTTTTAGTTCTATTGCTCACAAACTTTTTAATGCTTCTTCAATAATTCTTCCTTGTTCTACTTTATAAGTATCTGCGTCGCCTTCAGCCGGACTTGAGCGATGCACTCGTCCTGTATAAGCAATGCTTCTTCCATCTGCCATCTCTAATAAATACGGGAGAGCATAATTCCAAGAACCCATATTTTGAGGTTCTTCTTGAGCCCATGTCAATAACTCTACGTTTGGGTAACGTCCTAATATATCCAAGATTTCATCCTTAGGGAATGGATAAAGCTGTTCCACACGAATGATATGCAAATAATTAAAATCAGTGCCGCTTTTTACTTTTTCCGCTAAATCAATTGCCATTTTCCCACTAGCAAAAACAATTTTCTTTACCTCGTCTGGTTGGCCACCAAGATTCGGTTGTTCAATCACCGCTTGGAATTTACCATCCACCAATTCAGAGACATCAGCACCAACCAAAGGATTCCGTAAAAGTGATTTAGGAGAGACGATTAGTAGCGGACGCACAAATTCTTCATTCAAAGATTCTGCTTGTCTGCGTAATATATGGAAGTAATTTGCTGCGCTTGAAAGGTTAGCTACAGTCCAGTTATTTTCTGCTGAAAGCTGTAGGTACCTCTCTAATCTAGCACTTGTGTGCTCTGGGCCCTGCCCCTCGGCCCCGTGTGGAAGCAGCATTACTAGACCTGACTTCAATCCCCACTTCGCTCGAGCAGAACTGATAAAGTTATCAAACATTACCTGTGCCATGTTAGCAAAATCCCCATACTGTGCTTCCCAAATCGTTAACGTATTCTTATCCTCTAGTGTATATCCGAATTCATAGCCTAAAATAGCAGCTTCTGTTAATGGGCTGTTATGAACAACAAAAGAGGCAGCAGAATCGCTAATAAAATGCATTGGTATAAGTTCTTCTCCTGTTTTCTCATCATGTAGTACTAAATGTCTGTGAGAGAACGTCCCGCGTTGGGCATCCTGTCCACTTAAGCGAATCGAATGTCCATCTTGCAAAATAGTTGCAAACGCAAGTGTTTCGGCGTGTCCCCAGTCTATCTTTCCGCTTCCGGTAAAAGGCTCTTCCCTACGTCTAAGTATCTTCTCTAATTTTTTGAATGGAGTGAACTCCTTGGCCCAGGTTAAAAGTTCTGCGTTAGCCTTGCTTAACTTTTCTTCCTCAACACCAGTCGGTATATCAGGATATCCGTCTAATACAACCTGCGGAATCACTACCTCGTTTGCAGTTGTCTGCGGAAGTTCTTTGACCCTGTCATATGCCTCCTGCATTTCCTTTAATATTGTCTCATCTAACATCTCAACTTGGGACTGGTTAAGTACCTTTTCTTCTACAAGTTGGTCACCATAAATTTGCCTTACAGTTGGGTGTTTATGGACAATATGATACATCAATGGATTAGTAATGGATGGTTCGTCCATTTCATTATGACCATATCGACGGTAGCCAATAAGATCAATAACTATATCCTTACTAAATTGTCGACGATACTCAAAAGCAAGCCTTGCTACTTCTAACACAGCTTCCGGCTTGTCAGCATTTACGTGGATGACTGGTACCTCAAATCCCTTTGCAGGATCCGAGGAATAATTCGTAGAACGAGAGTCGAATTGCTCTGTAGTGAATCCAATCATATTGTTAGCGATAATATGAATGGATCCACCTGTTTGAAAACCACGCACTCGGCTGTAGTTTAACACCTCTGTTACCACACCTTGCCCTGGAAAAGCGGCATCTCCATGAACTAAAATTGCAAATGCTGCATTCTTATCTTGCTTTGGATAACCAGGTATGTCTTTTACCTCTTGTGCTGCTCTAGTTTGACCAGTCACTACAGGACTCACCACCTCAAGATGGGATGGATTATAGGCCAGCTGTACTGTGACGCCATTATTTGAACGATAGGTAGCCCCTTTATGATATTTCACATCACCAAACCAGCCTTCTGCAATCTCTAAAGATCCGTCCTTAGGTAAGAATGCCTTAGACGGTACATGAGCGAACTCAGCAAACATCATCTCATACGGTTTATTTAATACATGCGTCAAAACGTTTAATCGGCCACGGTGGGCCATTCCGATATTCACCTGTTTAGTTTTTGTTATCCCAGCCTGATTAACTAATTCATCGATTAAAACAACTAATGCATCAAGCCCTTCTATAGAAAAGCGCTTAGCTCCTACAAACGTACGATGAATAAACTTTTCAAATCCTTCAATTTTAGTTAAACGTTCTAGTAACTCTTTCTTTTCTTCTAATGAATGGCTTTGATTTAAAGCATTTCCTTCAATTTTATCTTGAAGCCATTGTCTCTCCTTGGAGTCTGTGATATGTGTAATTTCAAAAGCAATACTTTCCGTGTAAACAGACCTTAGATAATTGATAGCCTCAAGTCCATTACGTATGTCTTTAGGAGGATTATTAATTATAAGAGCTGCCGGTACATCTACCAAGTCCTGTTCAGAGAGGCCATAGAACTCCATACTAATTTTCGACGGGTCCTGTTTCCCATTGTTAAGGGGGTAAATGTTAGCATTTTGGTGTCCATGTATACGAATAGCATCTGCGAGCCGAATAGCTCGAAGAATTTTATCTAAGTTGTTGTTTATATTACCTGATATCGATTTAGTCTCACTTTGACTCAAAGAATCAACTGGTGAACCATATTGTTGAAACAATGCTGCTATTTCCTCTTCTACGTGATCAGGTGATTGTACATATAAATCGTATTGCTCTAACAGATATGCTAAATTGGGTCCTTGAAATTGATTCCATGGATAATTGTTATTCATTATTACACATCCTTATATTTTTAAGCTTTGTTAAAGTTATGGTTGATTTTGACTAACAATTCTTTTTTATAGTGACTGTAAACATACACAAGGAAATTTCAAATGGCTATTGGTGACAGTTTTTTAGCTTTGTTTATGCGAGTAAACTGATTAGATTTATAGATGCTAAAGCTTTTCCATTTATTGATTGGAGCACCAGACGGCGACTCCTACGGGATGAGGGAGACAGATAAGACATCACAACCACGCGCGTAAGCGATGGGTGATGGCTTATCGCTCACCCCGAGGAAAGCGTCCGGCTGGGGCTGAAATCAATTCTACTCTCTGATTTAAGATTTCTTTGTATCATAAATCAACCCTACCCTTCAACATAGCCTATTTTTATAACTAATCCCACTTGTCTTAAAGAAGACCAACCCATTGCCAATAAGTCATGCTGAAGACAATGATTAATAAGTATCCTACTATAGTTATTGGAAGACCAGATTTCAAAAGGTCCTTTGTTGTGAAGGCACCGGTACCATATGCAAGCATATTTTGGGGTGCGCTTACAGGTAGCAAGAAACCGAAGCAAACAACAAACTGTTGGATTAATACAAGACCAGGACCGTTAAAAGAAGTTGGCTGCATGGAGACCACTAAAGCGATAACAATAGGTATAAAAGCGGAAGCCAAGCTCGTAGCACTTGCAAATCCTAAGTGAATCAAAATATTAAATAACGAAAGAACCATGATAATAAAAATAAGAGGCATTTCTGTCAAACCGACTGCTTCTAAAGTATTTTGCGATAACCAAGCAGCTCCTTGCGTTTGTAAAAGCACTGTACCCATTGATATCCCAACTCCAAATACTACAAGAGTTCCCCATGGAATCTTATTTTGCACTTCTTTCCAAGAAAAAATACCAATTCCAGGTAAGAGCATAACCATGACCGCTATAAAAGTCACTGTCGTTGAATCTAGTGGGTGAAGTATACCTTCTGTTGCCCAAAGAATTAGTAATGCGACCGAAATAATAATTAATCTTTTTTCTTTCCCTGTTATAGGACCCAAATCTCTTAATTGATCTTTAATAACTACGTCACCGTTTTCTAATTCCGATAGCTCTGGTTTGATAAGCTTATTCATTAGAAAAAATAGTAAGACAGACATCAGTATGGACCAGGGACCAGCATATATAAACCATTGCCCCCAGGTAATATTAATGCCAAAAGTTTCTTCAATAAATCCAAGAGCAACCATGTTTTGGGCTGCAGCTGTTTTAATACCAACATTCCAAATAGATATAGACTGCACTGCCGTAACTATTAATAAAGCGGAAAGCCTACTTGTTTTAGGTAAATTAAAAGCAGCTACTATTCCTAAAAGAATAGGAAGAATTGTACCCGCCCGAGCTGTAGCACTAGGAACAAATAGAGCTAATACAATACTTACAACAATTGTCCCAAAAACTAAGCTCTTTGTTTTTGTACCAACCTTGGACATGATGAAAAGGGCTAACCTTTTGTGTAATCCCGTAAGCTCCATCGCTGCTGCGATAAATGTAGCACCGGCTACTAATCCGACTGCAGAAGAACTAAACCCACCTAACGCAAGCTTTAATGCACCTGATGTCGTGTAATCTACTGTAGGATCATCAATAGTTGGAGCAAGACCTATAAATACGGAAATTAGCACAATTATTATGGAGGCACTTACAGGAAACGATACAGCCTCTGTAACCCACAGAATTACTGCTAACGCAAGTATTGCCAGAGCTCTCTGCCCAGCAACAGGAAGTCCTTCAGGATTTGGTAACAAAATAATGATAAGAAATACTGCAAAAGCCAGAAGAACAAATAACATTTTATTTTTTTTCATCTTTTCTTCTCCTCTACTTCTATAAATTTACAAATAGACTAACTAAGAATGAATCTTTACTTTGCGATTAAACATACTTGTGGATAAAATAATAGGTGAACTTAAAGCACCTCTGTATACTTATCTGCTGTATTTTGTCCTAATTTATCCTTATTAATCATTCCATCTTCTTCTATTGTCATACACGATATTTTAACTTTTAAGTTTTGGAAATCGCCTCTTTCTCTTAACTACTCTCTTACTTGGACTTCACTTTTAGGACCTTAATAATTTGTTCATACAAGTTTCTAAATTATCTTGTAATAAAAAAAACTTTTTATACCTGAAATTCCCAAGTAAAGTTTCATAAATTGCAGGAGTTTTGATACTGTTTCATTTAAAAGAATAGGTTTAATATTATTAATTGTGAATAATTTCACAATAACGTAAGTATAACTCTTTTGTATTTTTTTGTTATACTATTATTCTTTTTTTCACTATTAATTCATAAATTATTAATCGATTGTTCATAATTTTGTCATTTTTTATTATTTGTATATAATTTAATTTTATTTTAAATTTAGTAAGCAGCTGGCAGTTGGATGCGTAAATTTCTAAGTTATCCCTTGTATTAAGCGTTCGCGCTGTCATCGGTTATACAGCTCACGTCTCCTACTGGATACACCTGCTACTGATATCAATACATGTAAAAAATAATCCACTATTTTTCCAAATTTATGAGAGAATAAATAGAAGAGTTTTATGCGGATAAAAAGGAGGATGTTCAATGGAGTTATTTAAACGTGGATTCCCTATATTGTGTTTTTTAAGTCTTCTCTCTGCATGTGGTAATGATTCCGAAACATTGAATAATCCAATACCAACAGAACCTAACATTCCTGTTCCAATAGAAAAAGTTGAAGCTGATCCTTATGAAATTTTAGTTCAGGAAAAAAATAAAAGCTTAAACCTTACTCCGCTGGATCTCACTTCCTCTTATGCAAGTGAACTAGGGCTCACCTTTTATGAACCAAAATATGAGAAGTTTTCTGCTAACGGTGAAGTTACTATTGCAGGTGAGATAAAGAAGACTGACGAACTAAAATCTAACTACATATGGATTAATGTCCAAACAGAAAAAGAAAATAGTTATATTCAGGAACAGGACTATTTTGTTCCAATTAGTGATGGTAAATTTAAAAAAATCATTCATTTTTTTAACGGTGAGGGAACGTATAAGATTAAAGTACAGATACCGAGCACAGAACGAGAAAACCATTACTATGATACAGCAAACTTTGAAGTTCTAAATGTAAACCCAAATAGAATTAGAGATGTTGCCTATACACCTATTGGTTTAGAAGCCGGACTGACCCTTAATACAGAGGTCGGCTATGTAGAAGAAGACGGTATTTATACATTGCAAGGGAACTTACAGAATGGTGGATTATACGAGGATATTATGGTTCGGCTATCAAAAGACGGTCAAACGTGGAGTAATGTTATTCCAATAAAAAAAGGTCAATTTACTGCCAATATTCCACTTTTGTTTGGCGAAGGCTTGCATAAGCTAGAAGTTATGATTCCCGATTTAGAGAAAGATAACTTTTACAAGACTGCAACTGATTTGCTTATAGAAAATACATCGTTAGAGATATTGGAACCAATTTCTTATTCTTCCCTATATGCTGAACGCGGGATAAATCTGGTTGAGCCTGTCAGTGGAGAAAAGACAACAGGACACACGTTTCACATTAAGGGTTTTATAGATCCAGAAGCTTCACTATCAAAACAAACTACCCATCTCTATGTGCAAACTCAAAAAGGTGAAGATCATGCTCTAGAGGTCATTCCCATCCAAGACTTTACATTTAACGATTATTTTCATTTAAGATTTGGCCCTGGAGAATATGAAGTATCTATTAGCGTCCCTGAGATTACTGAAACTAAAAATGATTTCTTTAGATATTATGAGGTTGCTAAGTTCGATATAATTTCTTCAGCTGAACAGGATAAACGAGATATTCTTCCTTCAAGAGGCATTGAATCTGATGCACCGCAAATTAGTGACCTAGCAAACAGCCTTACAAAAGGAAAAACTTCCGAATTAGAAAAGTCAAAAGCTATTTATGACTTTGTAGCTAGCACCATCTCTTATGACGTAGTTAAATTCCAAAATGACGACTTCAAATGGGATGACAGTGCCTTAAAAACTTTAAATTCTCAAACTGGGGTATGTCAGGACTACGCCTACCTTACGATTGCACTCTTACGTGCAAGCAATATCGAAGCCCGATTTGTAGAAGGATACACGACAGATCGACATGCATGGGTAGAGGCTAAGGTCGATGATCGGTGGGTCACAATGGATCCTACATGGGGTGCAGGCTACCTAAATGACAACAAGGAATTTATAGCTAGTTTTAGTGAAGATTATTTTGACCCTGATGAAGAGTTTTTCCAAAAAACGCATACTCGCATTGGTTTAGTATATTAGTATGAGCGGAGCTGCCTCCTCGCTTTTTTCATTTGCCTGTCGGGGCAAACACAGGGGCTTACGCTTTTCTATTTGGCTAGCTTCAGCCCCTTGCCCCTCGGGGTCAAATGGATAAAAGCTCCGGTGGCTGTGAGGCTGCCTCCTCGCTTTTTCCATTTGCCTGTCGGCGCAAGCACAGGGGCTTACGCTTTTCTATATATAAATAAAGAGGATGGTTGTGGTTTATTCACAACCATCCTCTTTGCAACATTTATAGAGGTTTTATTTATTTTTTTAGGAATAATTTCACGACTTAAATAGGTATTTTTCATGCATTCGTTTCTCCCAAGTTTGATGGATTTTCTCTTTCCCTTCCTTTTATAAACCATGGGTTACTAGGTCTTTCAAGTGGTGTAATATTCATAATAAAATAACCAACAATTAAAATTAGAATAACGAGTGAGTAAAAAAGAGTATCAATTGGATGGTCATGCTCTACGATGATTAGACGGATCATTGCTGTGATACCTACATATAAAAAATATCTAAGCGGAAAGTGGTAGTCTTCTTTGAAGTACTTCACGATCATAGTGATGAATTCAAAATACAAAAAGAATATGAGGATATTAGCAAGGAACATTTTATAATCGCTCGGACCTACTGTGAGCAGCACCTTTATAAAAATAGTCAGCTCCTTCACTAACAAAAAGGCCAGTATAAAGGCCAAGAAGACTAAGCAGAGGTTTAAAAACATTTGCAAGGCTTTTGGGATGATCGATAACACAGCTGTAAATTTAACCATTCAATTCCCCCTTTTTTATAATATATTATTATAATGTAAGGTTACCTAACATGTCTACAATGAAATTTCAAAATATATTTTTAAAATCACACTACGTATCCCTACATACTGTATTTTGGAAGAAAAAGAAGTGCTACCCCGATATGACAAAGCGTAGCACTTCTTAGAAATAGTTGTGGAAAATCAAGCCTTTACTCGATTAATTCTACAAATTTAGTGGCGGCAGTTGATAATGGAACCCTTTTTAGAAAGCACACCCCTATATTTCTTGGCGGTATACTCTCTTTTAACTTCACCTCTTTAAGCATCCCTTTTCTTAAATAATCTCCCGCAAATTGCTTAGTAACACAAGCAATACCTAAGTTAATTTTTGCGAACTCCAATAGTAAATCATGAGAACCTAACTCAAATTCAGGTGATATTTTTACACCCTTTGAAAGCATATATTCTTCCACATATCTTCTTGAGACTGATTTTTGTTCAAGGAATATTAATGGAAATTTTACAAGCTTGTCCAAACTAAGTGGCTTTGACAAGACTTTATCAAACTTTTCCCCATATACAAAGATGTCTTGTACCTCTAGACAAGGCCGTTGTCCCAAGCTATCATCATCTATCGGAAAATTACAAAGAGCAATGTCTACTCCTCCACTCTTTAAAATATTGCAAAGCTCTATGGTCGTACCATTTACAATGGTGAATTTAATACTAGGATATTTATTATGGAACTCCTCTAAATAAGGGAGCAAGAAAAATCTTGAAATTGTATCTCCCACTCCAATTTTAAGTTCCCCTGCAGTAAGGTTTTTAAATTCTAAAATTTTCTCCTCACCAGTATCAATGAGCTTTAAAGCAGAGCTAGCATATTCAAAAAGCACAGAGCCTTCTGTTGTTAAAGTAACTCCTTTTGTCGTTCTGTAGAATAATCTGGTATCTAGTTCTTTCTCCAGTTGCATTATGGCCTGACTAACTGCGGATTGACTCATAAAGAGATCTTTTGCAGCCTTCGAAAAGCTATTATTTTTACTTACCATGCAAAATATTTTATATAAATCCAATTTCCCTGACATATAAGCACCTCTTATATCTATTATAATATATATTAATTTTACTTATATCACTGTATTACGTAGAATTACAAGTGGTAATAATATATTTATAATAGTTGAAGGAGCGTTCAATTTGGAAAGAGTAGTGGGAACAGTTGTAAGAGGTCTTCGTGGCCCAATTATAAATAATGGTGATAATATTGAAGAAATAGTAGTAAATAGTGTATTAAAAGCATCAGAAGTAGAAGGCTTTTCTATCAACGATCAGGACATTGTGACCGTAACTGAATCTATCGTTGCCCGCGCTCAAGGAAACTACGCTAGTATAGACCAGATTGCCACTGACGTTCATACGAAGTTTGGAGATGACACACTAGGTGTTATTTTTCCAATCCTAAGTCGTAATAGATTTGCAGTAGTACTCCGTGGAATAGCAAAAGGTGCAAAGAAAATAGTCTTAATGCTAAGCTATCCTTCTGATGAAGTCGGCAATCATCTTGTAGAAATTGACGAGTTAGATGATAAAGGCGTAAACCCTTGGACAGATGTCCTTACAGAGAAACAATTCCGCGACTACTTTGGCTATAAGCTACATCCTTTTACCGGAGTAGACTACATTGCATACTATAAATCGTTAATAGAAGAATACGGAGTGGAATGTGAAGTCATTTTCTCTAACAACCCAAAATCTATTCTAGACTATACAAAAAATGTACTTGCTTGTGATATTCACTCAAGATTTAGAACGAAGAAAATATTAAAAGCAAATGGTGGCGAAAAAATTTATAGTCTAGACAACATATTATCGGAGTCCATTGATGGAAGTGGTTTTAACGAGGAATATGGTTTACTTGGATCGAACAAATCGACAGAAGACACGGTGAAGCTTTTCCCTCGCGATTGCCAACCAATCGTTGATAACATTCAAGAAATTATAAAAGAAAAAACAGGGAAAAATGTAGAAGTAATGGTATATGGAGATGGAGCATTTAAAGATCCTGTAGGACATATTTGGGAGCTAGCTGATCCCGTTGTTTCACCAGCCTTCACATCTGGATTAGCTGGAACTCCAAATGAAGTAAAATTAAAATATCTTGCAGATAATAACTTCGCTCACTTAAGAGGAGAAGAATTAAAGCAAGCAATTACTGAGCATATTAATAACAAAGAAGACAATCTTGTTGGAGCAATGGAAGCTCAAGGTACAACTCCACGTAGATTAACTGATCTTATTGGTTCTCTGTCAGATCTTACTTCCGGTAGCGGAGACAAAGGTACACCAATGATTTATATTCAAGGATACTTTGATAACTACACTAAATAATAAAAAATTAATAAACGAGGCGGGTGTAAAACTCTCCTCAAAATAAGAAGCCATGAAAATTCTACGGATGTAAAATTTTCATGGCTTCTTTTTATTATCTGGAGTTATTTACGGTTACAGCGAGTTGTGAAAAAACTGTACTTAGCTAATGTCTCTGATAAGTGCAGTTTTTGATTTCTTTAAGTCTATTTAAAACTCTTCATTAAAGACGTCTTTTGGAATCTCTGGCTTAGAAGCTTCTATCATTAAAATAACAGCAGTAATGATATGCATAATCATTCCTACAATAGGTATGAAGCCAATACAAGAGGTTACTATTCCTAGTATACTCCCTGTCGTAGTTCCTCCGCCTTCTTTTTTTGTAATTACTAGAGTAACTATATGCAGTGCCAGCATAATTAGCAAAGGAATCCAGGCCAAGCTCAGAATTATGATTCCTCCAAGAACTGGTATACCTAGTACAGCCTCTAATCCTCCTGTAACCCATTTCAATATTTTTGAATTTGACATATTCTCTACATCCTCTATTTTCATTTTTTTATAATTATTAAGAATATAACATAACCAGAGAGGGATGTCTTAACTTTCTTATGATTTATTACCCATTTAATCCAATACAGATTTTTAGTTTTTTATTTATTTAGTCGAAATAATACTATATGAGAAAGGAAATATCCATTCTATTTCTCCAAAGCCCATGTCAATGCACGTAATACTATTAGAATGCCCAACTCTAACACACTTATTATTGCGTAAATATTACCCTCTAAAAACATTTTTAAATTTACTAAATTATCAAAATAAACAGTATTAAGTAATAGTTTATTACTATATAATTCTATTAAGGGGGGAATTATATGTTAAAACAGTCCATTATAGAAAACGTATTGGAAGCAGCACTTTCTACCGGAGGAGATTTTTCAGAAATTTTTGTAGAAGATAAATACGTAAATCAATTAGTACTACAAAGCAACAAACTAGAAAAAAGTAATTCGGGTAGAGATTTTGGTATTGGTATTCGTATATTTTTAGGGTTACAAAGTATTTATACGTATACTACTGATTTTTCAGAAGAAGGTTTAATACAAGCAGCCAAGCGAGCAGCCCATGCCATCCAAGGTGGTTCTGCTGGAATCATTCATCCACTTCAAAAAGAAATTATTCAGCCACTACATACTATTGCTTTAAAGCCTCGTAGTGTAGAAAATCTTAGAAAAGTATCTGTCATGAGACAAGCAAATGATATTGCAAGAGGCTTTGATCCTCGTATTAAACAGGTAGGAATACGCTATATAGACGAGGAACAGAATGTTTTAATCGCAAATTCAGAAGGAAAGTTCGTAGAAGACACTCGTGTATATAGCAGGCTATCTATTCAAGCCACTGCTTCTGATGGTATTGAAATGCAGACTGGCTTTTATGGTCCAGGGGCTCATGCTGGGTTTGAATTCATAGAAAATCTTAACTTAGAACATTATGCCGGAGAGGCGGCTCGTATCGCAGTAAATATGCTTGGTGCTGAGGAATGTCCTAGCGGAAAGTTCCCAGTTATTATTGACAACGAATTTGGAGGAGTTATTTTTCATGAGGCATGCGGTCATGGCCTAGAGGCTACATCGGTTGCCAAAAACAATTCTGTTTTTGCTAATCGAATAGGTGAAAGAGTTGCTCCTGACATTGTATCCTATATAGACGATGGTACATTACCTAACGAATGGGGTTCATTAAATATTGATGATGAAGGTGAAAAAACTCAAAAGAACGTATTAATTGAAAATGGTATTTTAAAGGGCTATCTGATTGATAAATTTAATGCTAGAAGAATGAATGCAAAGCCAACGGGTTCTTCACGTCGACAATCATATAGATACAACCCTACGTCACGAATGACTAACACATTTATTGCACCTGGATCTTCTACTCCGGAAGAAATAATAGCTTCTACAGAATATGGAATCTATGCTAAATATATGGGCGGTGGGCAAGTTAACCCTGCCACTGGAGACTACAACTTCGCAGTTATGGAAGGTTATATAGTTAAGAATGGAGAAATAGCTCAACCAATCCGTGGTGCTACGCTAATTGGAAATGGAGCAAAGACATTACAACTAGTAGATCGTGTCGGAAATAATCTTGCTCACGGTGCTGGAATGTGCGGTTCCATTAGTGGAAGCCTTCCAGTTAACGTAGGACAGCCCATGATTCGTGTAAGTGAAATCACTGTTGGTGGAACAAAGGGGGAATAATGATGAATACAACAGACTTTCAAAAAGAGCTGCTTAAACAAGCAAAAGCCACTGGATTTTCTGAAGCAGAAGCTTACTACGAAAGATCAGATTCGTTTAAATGTATGATTTTTAATGGAGAAGTAGATAGTTATGAAACTTCTGAAGAAGCTGGCATAGGGTTTAGAGGTCTGTATAACGGAAACATGGGCTATGCTTATACAGAAAAAATAGATGAGAGCTCGATTGCCTTCTTAGTAGAAAACGCTAAGGCTAACGCTGATATCTTAGATGAAAGTGATAATTCTTCTATTTTCGAGGGAAGTAAAGAATATGTCCAACATAGCTTTTATAATCCTGAATTAAAGAAGATAGGAATTCCTGATAAAATTGAGTTTATAAAAGCCATTGAACAAAAAGTACTGGCATACGACCCAAGAATAACTACTTTAAACTATTGCATGCTAGAAGATTTTAATTCTGAACGATTAATGATTAATAATAAAGGCCTCTCTTTGCAGGATGAACGAAACGGACTTTATATTTTTGTATCTGCAGTTGTAAAAGCTGATAATGAAATGAAAACTGGACACGTTATTAAAATGACTCGTGATTTTCATACTTTAAATGCTGATGAAATTGCTACTGAGCTAGCAAAAGAAGCATTATCTTATTTGGGTGGTAAAACCATCCCTAGCGGTAAATACCCGGTCGTATTCAGACATGATTCCGCTGCTTCTCTCTTAGCTATCTTTTCTGAAATTTTCTCGGCTGAAAATACTCAAAAGGATCAATCCCTTTTAAAAGGAAAAGTTGGAGAGAAAATAGGATCAGATTTGCTGACTCTTGTAGATGACCCCTTCCACCCTGATGCTTTTTCTGGATCTTCGTTTGATGGCGAAGGAGTAGCTACCAAAAAACAAACAATTATCTCTAATGGAACATTGGAAACTATTCTACACAATCGGAAGACTGCTAAGATTGATGGCTGCGAGTCCACTGGAAATGCATATAAGTCCTCTTACAAAGGTACTTTAACTATTGCACCTCAAAATTTATATATTGCTCCTGGGGAGCAAAACAGAGAGCAGATATTAAGTAAGCTTTCAAATGGTGTTTATATAACTAATTTATCCGGGCTACACTCTGGAACAAATACGATATCAGGTGACTTTTCAGTGGAGGCAACAGGTTATCATATAAAAGACGGTAATATCGCATCACCTATCAAACAAATGACTATCGCCGGAAATTTCTATCACGTCCTGAAAACTATAGATGACATTGCATCAGATCTTACCTTTCAACCTGGAGGTTATGGATCACCCTCTATATTAGTAAAAGAGCTTGCTGTAACAGTAGACTAATAAATCTAGCATTCTTTGACTAAATAGGGAAAGAAGTAATCTCACTTCTTTCTCTTTTACTTATGGTACAAAAATCTGTAAGCATCTTTAGAGGTTGCTTTGATTCAAGGACAGCTCAACTAGGATAAATGAGGCAAATGATTATGAAATTGATTCATCCATTTAAAAATCGCCTCTCCATTAAAAATGAGAGGCGATCCAGAGTGAAGACAAAAGGGTTGGAAATCGAAACGATTTCCAACCCTTTTGCTATTATCACAGTTTACATTCTGGAAAAAGAGCTAATTCAGCTCTCGATTTTGGTTTACGCCATTGTTGGCGTTTTCCAGGTCCAGCTGGCCAACTTCTTAAGATTTAAGGCAGCAAAAGTAAGCATCACCTGCATAGACAATATTTTAAGACCCTTTAAGGTTGTCCATCGCATACCATGCTTTTCTTTGGCATCGGCAAAGACATGCTCGATCGTCTCTTTACACTTCTCGTAAATTCCTTTCATTTCATAGTTATGAAATAAGTCCTCAGCTACATCCAAATAGTCTTGCCAGATAGGACGCTGAATCATCTTTTGTTTATTCATACTCTGCGTGCATTGGTCAATCACTTGACACGTGCCCACGGAAAGCGTCCGTTCGTAGCGGAAATCAACTCTTCCTCGCGTTACTTCTATTTTAAAAGAAAAAAGACTGTAGGCGAAATCCAAAATTTTTGGAGTTTGTCTACAGTCTGAATCGCTTCTCCATTAAAAATGAGAAGGCGATCACTTCCTTATTTTAATAACCCTTGCTTCAAATCATTGTGCCACTTAGTAAGCATCGGAATATCCGCTTCTGTAATAGTTCCTACTTCCTGCGCCGCATTGACCAAAGTCTCAAAGTTAGTTAGGCTGACAAAGTTTATCTCTGCTTCTTTAAAAGACTCCTCTGCTTTCGGAAGTCCATATGTAAAAATACTTACTACTCCAAGTACTTCTAACCCAGCTTTTTGAAGCGCTTCAACTGCTGTTAAGCTACTTCCTCCAGTGGAAATTAGATCTTCGACGACTACTACCTTCTGGCCTGTCACTATTTTTCCTTCGATTTGATTTCCTCTACCATGCTCCTTTGCCTTAGAGCGTACATACATCATAGGAAGCTCTAATACATCACTTACCCATGCTGCATGAGGAATACCTGCTGTTGCCGTTCCCGCCAAGGCTTCCGTTTCTGGAAAATTCTTTTGGATTGCTTCAGCAAGACCTTTTGCAATATCCTTACGAATGACCGGAGAAGACATCGTTATGCGATTATCACAATAAATTGGTGATTCTATTCCCGATGCCCACGTGAAAGGATCATTTGGTTTTAGTTCTACTGCCCCTATTTCAAGAAGTGCTTTTGCAATTTTATGTTCAAATGTCATGCTTGTTCCTCCCACATTTTTAGAATAGTTTTATAAGCCTCTACGGGATTTTCTGCTTCTGTGATTGCACGTCCGACCACAATGTGAGAAGAGCCTAGCTTTTTAGCATTAGAAGGAGTTGCTACTCGTACTTGGTCGTGTGCCTCTCCAGTAGATAGTCGTATACCTGGAGTAACTCTTAAAAAGTCTTCCCCACACGCTTCTGCTATTTTCTTTGCCTCTAGTACAGAACATACTACACCATCTAATCCTGCTTTTTGGGAAAGCCTAGCATAATGAAGAACAGATTCCTCTAGAGTTTGTTTAATCAACTGTTCCTCTTGCATTTGCTTCTCAGAAGTGGAAGTTAATTGCGTAACGCCTATAATAGCAGGTCTTACTTTACCGGCCGAAGTTCCGGCTTCTAAGCCTTCACGAGCTTTTGCCATCATATTCTCTCCTCCAGCTGCGTGGACATTGATCAGATCTACTCCTAAACGTGCTAATCCTTTCATCGCCTGTCCAACTGTATTTGGAATATCATGTAGCTTCAAATCTAGAAAGACATCATGTCCTTTTTCCTTAAGCTTATAAACGATGGCTGGACCTTCCTGCATAAATAGTTCCATTCCAACCTTCACAAAAAGAGATTCCTCAAAAGGTGTTAAAAAACGGTAAACTTCTTCTGCTGAAGAAAAGTCTAATGCGATAATGGGGCTGTTTTTCATAATCGATGGCTCCTTCCAACTAAATCGTTTACTGTTTTATACCCGAGCTCATCTAACTTTTCTGGTAATTGATCGATTAAAGTCGGACAAATAAATGGATCAACAAAGTTAGCCGTGCCTACAGCAACTGCACTTGCTCCTGCAGATAGGAAGTCTATGACATCATCTATATTCGACACCCCACCCATACCGATAATTGGTAAAGATACTTGTTTAGCTACTTCATATACCATGCGAAGGGCAACAGGTTTGATGGCGGGTCCTGACAGACCACCAGTTACATTAGCGATGATAGGGCGTCCAGTTCGAGTGTCTAGACGTAAACCAAGTAACGTATTAATCATAGTTATTCCATCTGCACCGCCAGCTTCTACTGCTTTTGCAATTTCTACTACGTTTGTTACATTTGGAGACAATTTTACATAGACGGGAACGCTTGAAACTTCCTTGACAGCTCTTGTTAATTCTTCTGCTATTAGGGGGTCTGTGCCAAACGTAATTCCACCTTGTTTAACGTTTGGACAGGAAATGTTTAGCTCTAGAGCGTATACGTTTGGTGCCTTTGAAATAGCCTCAGCAACACCAACATAGTCCTCTTTTAATGTCCCAGCCACGTTTGCAATGATCGGCACATCATATTGTTCTAGCCACGGCAGCTCGTTTGCCATGACCTTAGCTAGTCCTGGATTTTGTAGCCCAATCGCATTCAGCATCCCTGCAGGCGTTTCAGCTACTCGAGGAGTTGGGTTACCTAGTCGTGTTTCTAAGGTTGTTGCTTTAATCATGATAGCTCCTAATTTGGATAAATCATAGAGTTGAGCATATTCCTTTCCAAACCCAAAACACCCAGAAGCAGGCATAATCGGGTTCTTTAATGACAGTCCTGGTAATTCGACAGCTAATCTATTCATAATCGAATCACTCCTGACTCGAAGACTGGACCATCTGAACAAACCTTCAGATAGTCAGCATCCATTTTTTCCGTTGTCTCACATACACATGCAAAACATGCACCAATCCCACAGCCCATTCGTTGTTCAAAGGAGAGATAGCCTTCTTTATGCGGATACATTTTTTCCACAGCAGCAAGCATAGGCGTTGGACCACAGCTATAGTACACAGCAAAGTCATCCGTCATCGTCTCTAAAACATTTGTTACAAATCCCTTATGACCATAGCTTCCATCTGCTGTAACAATATGTGTTTCGCCAAGCTGGTTAAATAGCTCCTCATAGAAAACAACATTTTCCGATTGGAAGCCTAGAACATGAATCGGTTCAACACCTTTTTCTACTAATCTTTTAGATAACTCGTAGAGAGGAGGAACTCCAATTCCTCCACCTACTAGTAATGCCTTGTCGCCTGAAGCAGCTTTTTCGATTGGAAAACCCTGACCTAATGGACCGAGTACATCTATATAGTCCCCTGCTTTTTTCTCTGAGAGTAGCGCAGTTCCTCTACCATCTGCTCGGTAAATCATCGTGAATTCTGATGCTTCACTATCGATAGAACAAATACTAATCGGTCTTCGTAGTAGTGGCTCCATTTGATTTGCCACACGTACATGAACAAATTGGCCAGGTTGTTTCATCTCCTGTACGAGCTGTCCCTTTGTCGTAAGCCTAAAAATGTTCGTCGCAATTTTATGTTGAGATACAACAATCATCTGCTCCTGTTTAATCATGCACGGACCTCCTGTAACTTCATCGTATCCGTAGAGAAGCTCATCGATTCAATTACTCGAACCATTGCCTCTGCTGTATCTAGAGAAGTTAAGCAAGGAATTCCATTTTCAACAGACTCTCTACGAATTCGGAAGCCGTCACGCTCGGGCTGCATGCCTTTTGTTAAAGTATTAATAACAAATTGCGCTTCCCCTTTTTGAATAACATCAAGTAAAGTAGTTCCCTTAGAACCAATTTTGTCAACAATATCTACTGGAATACCTGCCTCTTGAATTGCTTTAGCTGTACCCTCAGTTGCAATTATACGGAAGCCAATTGCGTGGAAACGCTTAGCGATATCTGTTGCTTCTTCTTTGTCTTTATCAGAAATCGTCATTAGCACTGAGCCATGATCCTTAATTTCCATTCCTGCAGCTACTAGGCCTTTATAGAGGGCTTTTTCTAATGTTATGTCTTTACCCATAACCTCTCCAGTCGATTTCATCTCTGGCCCTAGGGTAATATCTACACGGCGCAGCTTAGCAAAGCTGAATACAGGGACCTTTACATATACTCCTGGACTATTTGGTGCAAGCCCTGTTTTAAAGCCTTGCTCTACAATGGATTTTCCTAAAATTGCCTTTGTTGCAATATTTGCCATTGGAATCGATGTAATTTTACTTAAGAAAGGTACCGTACGGCTTGAGCGTGGGTTTACTTCAATTACATAAACCTCGTCTTTGGAAATTACATATTGAATATTCATCAGACCTACTATTTTTAAGCCTCTTGCCAGTCTCGTTGTATAATCTACCAATGTGTCTATATGTTTTTGTGATAGCTTTTGTGGTGGATATACAGCGATTGAATCACCTGAGTGCACTCCTGCTCGCTCAATATGCTCCATGATACCTGGTATTAGAACATTCTCTCCATCACAGATTGCATCGACTTCTACCTCTGTACCAGTTAAGTAACGGTCAATTAAAACGGGCTTTTCGGGGCTAGCTTCAACCGCGTTTTCCATATAGTGTTTAATTTCATCTTCATTGTAAACGATTTGCATTGCTCGACCACCTAAAACATAAGAAGGTCTAACTAATACCGGATAACTAATTTCATTAGCTATTTCAATAGCTTCTTCTACAGATACTGCTGTCTTACCTAGCGGCTGAGGAATTCCTATTTCGTGAAGAGCAGCCTCAAATTTATTGCGATTTTCTGCTCGATCGATATCTTCTAGAGTAGTGCCTAATATTTTTACGCCTCGTTCTTCTAACGCTTCCGCTAGGTTGATCGCTGTTTGACCGCCAAACTGTACAACTACTCCTTTTGGCTTTTCAAGGTCCACGATGTGCATGACGTCTTCTACCGTTAATGGCTCAAAGTACAATTTATCTGAGATGGAGAAATCGGTAGAAACTGTTTCTGGATTATTATTAATAATAATCGCTTCATAGCCTGCTTCTTTGATGGCCCATACAGAGTGAACTGTTGCATAATCAAATTCAACTCCTTGCCCGATTCTAATTGGACCAGAACCAAGTACGATGACACTTTCTTTATCCGTTCGAATGGATTCGTTTTCCTCTTCATATGTCCCGTAGAAATAAGGAGTTTCTGATTCAAACTCTCCTGCACAAGTATCTACCATTTTGTAAACTGGTGTAATTCCATGTTCCTTTTTAAAGTTATATACTTCTATTTCTTTCACGTTCCAGTACTTTGCTATTGTTTTATCAGCAAAGCCCATTCTTTTTGCTTTATAAAGAATTTCTTGATTAAACGGATTCTCTTGTATTACCTTTTCATATTGCACGATGTTCTGTAATTTGTTTAAGAAAAACAGATCTATTTGAGACCATTCATGTATTTGCTCGATGCTCACACCACGGCGAAGTGCCTCTCCTATAAAGAATAAGCGCTCATCTCCTGCGCGACGAATTCTTTTGGCAATCCATTCGTCTGTTATGGATTCGCTGTTCTTCATTTCCAAATGGAAGTGACCTGTTTCTAATGAACGAACAGATTTTAAGATTGCCTCTTCAAATGTACGTCCTAGCGACATTACTTCTCCGGTTGCCTTCATTTGTGTTCCAAGGTTACGTTTTGCTGATTCGAATTTATCGAACGGCCATCTAGGAATTTTTGCAACAATATAGTCTAAAGCTGGCTCGAAGCAAGCGTATGTCTTTCCAGTTACAGGATTCATCATTTCATCTAGTGTAAGTCCTACTGCAATTTTTGCTGCAAGCTTCGCGATGGGGTAGCCAGTTGCCTTTGATGCAAGTGCTGATGAACGACTTACACGTGGGTTAACTTCAATAATATAGTACTGGAAGCTATATGGATCTAAAGCAAGCTGCACATTACATCCACCTTCGATTTTTAGCGCACGGATAATCTTTAAGGAAACATTTCGAAGCATTTGGTTTTCACGGTCCGACAAAGTTTGGGTAGGAGCTACTACAATCGAGTCCCCCGTATGAATGCCTACTGGGTCAACATTTTCCATATTACAAACAACGATTGCATTGTCAGCTGAATCTCGCATTACTTCATATTCAATCTCTTTGAAGCCAGCAATCGATTTTTCTAGTAGACATTGAGTTACAGGGCTATACTTTAACCCACTAGTTACGATTTCCACTAAATCTGTATCATTGTGACAAATACCTCCCCCAGTTCCTCCTAAGGTAAAGGCAGGTCTTACGATTACTGGGTATCCGATTCGCTCTACAAACGCCTTTGCTTCCTCGAGGTTGTGGATAATATCACTTTCCGGTACTGGTTCGTTCAATTCATTCATCAACGTACGGAATAAGTCACGATCCTCTGCTTTATGAATCGCCTCTAGTTTTGTACCAAGAATTTCAATTCCTAACTCATCTAATATGCCTGATTCATCTAATTGAATCGCCATGTTCAAACCTGTCTGTCCTCCTAAAGTTGGAAGGATTGCATCTGGACGCTCTTTGCGGATGATCTTACTCACAAATGGAAGAGTAATAGGTTCAATATATACTTTGTCTGCAATTTCTGTATCTGTCATAATAGTTGCTGGATTGGAGTTTACTAATATTACTTTGTAGCCTTCTTCTTTAAGGGAAATACATGCTTGTGTCCCCGCATAGTCAAACTCTGCAGCTTGACCGATTACAATTGGACCAGATCCGATTACTAAAATAGTTTCTATATCTTTACGTTTAGGCATGTGAAGTCTCCTTTTTGCTTTCTTTATTCATTAGTTCAATAAATTGATCAAATAAGTGGGTTGAGTCTTCTGGACCGCATGACCCTTCTGGATGAAACTGTACACAAAACACGGGATGTTTTTTATGTCTTACACCTTCAATTGTCCCATCATTTAATGCTAGATGAGTAATTTCTAAATCCGTGTTAGAGATTGAATCTGCATCAATCGCATAGCCATGATTTTGTGAAGTTAGCTCTGTTCTTCCAGTAGTTAAATCTTTTACTGGATGATTTCCACCTCGGTGACCAAATTTTAGTTTGAAGGACGTTGCACCACTTGCTAGTGAAATTAACTGATGACCTAGACAAACTCCGAAGATTGGAACATTTCCGATTAGACCTTTTACCATTTCAATAGACTCTGGTATATCTGTCGGATCCCCAGGGCCATTAGAAAGCATCACTCCATCAGGGCGCATAGCTAAAATCTCTTCAGCAGATGTATTAAAGGGTACTACAATAACGTCACAATCACGTTTATTTAACTCTCTTAGTATTCCATGCTTCATACCGAAGTCTACTAATACAACTCGTTTACCTCGCCCTGGACTTGGATAAGGTCTCGTAATAGAAACCTGCTCCACTACGTTTTTAGGAATATCAGTAGATTTTAACGTTGCCACGGTTTCTTCCACATTCACTTCTTCTCCAGCAGCTGTTAGCGTTCCTTTTAGAGATCCGTGCTTACGAATAATGCGTGTCAGCTTTCGAGTATCTATTCCTTCAATTCCTGGAATATTTTTTAAAGTTAAAAATTCATTCAATGTACTTTGGTTACGGAAGTTAGATGGGTTCTCTGCTAGCTCCCGAACTACAACTCCAGACAAGGCGATCTCTATTGCTTCAAAATCATCTGGATTAATCCCGTAATTACCTACCATCGGATACGTAAAAGTAAGTATTTGACTACAGTTGGATGGATCTGATATAGACTCCTGGTAACCGGTCATAGCAGTTGTAAAAATTACTTCTCCAATAGTCCCTAATTCACTACCAAATGCATTTCCTTTAAAAACAGTACCGTCTTCTAATATTAAATATCTTGTTTTCATGCCTGTTCCTCCTGCCATACTATTTCTCCGTTATAAATCGTTACTTGTGGCCAACCTGTACAAACCCATCCATCAAACGGAGTATTTTTTCCTTTAGAAAGGAATGCTTCTTTATCTATTTTTTGTTCTTCTTTTAAATCTACTAATACTAAATCAGCTGGAGCTCCTACTTCTAGCTTGCCAAATTCAAACCCAAATACGTTTGCTGGCTTGATGGTCAAATAATCTAGCAGTTGCTTTAATGACCACTCCCCGGTTTTTACGAAATGAGTATACAGTAATGGAAATGCCGTCTCTAATCCAACTATTCCAAAGGGAGCCTTTTCGAAACCATGTGCTTTTTCTTCATCTGTGTGAGGGGCATGGTCTGTTGCTATAAAATCTAAAGTTCCATCTAACAATCCCTCACGTAAAGCCATCATGTCGTCTCTACCTCTTAGCGGAGGATTCATCTTCCAAATTGCATCATTTGCTGGAATATCCTCCTCGCAAAGTAATAAATGATGTGGACTTACTTCTGCAGTAACATGGATGCCGGCTTTCTTAGCGTCTCGAATCACTCGAACAGATTCCTTTGTACTTACATGGCAAACATGATAATGTGCTCCTGCTGCTTCAGCTAATAATATATCTCTCGCAATATGTACCGATTCTGAAACCGAATGGATTCCTTTTAATCCAAGCTCTTCATTTCGCTTTCCTTTATGCATTACCCCACCGTACAAAAGGGAATTATCCTCACAGTGAGCTACAACAGGAATAGTATGTTTTGCTGCCTCTTGCATCGCTTCCAGCATAGTTCCAGCTGTTTGTACACCGACCCCATCATCTGTTAAAGCAAATGCACCCAGTCCTTTTAGTGCAGCTATATCTGTACGTTCTTTACCTGCTTGACGTATGGTAATAGATGCATAAGGAAGTACTCGAACTAGTGCATTTTGATCTACTAAATCTAATACATGAGAGAAGTTTTCTACTGTATCTGGAACTGGACGAGTATTTGGCATCGCACAAATCGTAGTATATCCCCCTTTTGCAGCAGCCTTAGTTCCTGTTTCTATTGTTTCTTTATGCTCTCCACCTGGCTCACGTAAATGAACGTGTACATCGATAAAGCCAGCGGATAGTAACATTCCTTTACCATCAATCACTTGCGCATCTTCTAAAGTAGGAGTAGGCGTAATTTCAGCTATTTTTCCGTCTTTTACTACAACTGAGGTAGTTTCTAATTCACCTGATTTGTTTACTAGTTGGACGTTTTGAATAATTTTTGTCATGTTATTCTCTCCCTTTTAAGATCATCTCGATAACAGCCATTCGGATATAAACACCATTTTCCATTTGCTTAAAAATTCTAGAACGCTCACACTCTACTAATTCACTAGCTATTTCCACGTCACGGTTAAAAGGTGCAGGGTGCATAATGATTGCTCCATCTTTCATCCTTCGTTCCCGATCTACTGTAAGGCCATATGACTTGTTATACGCTTCCTTTGAAAAAGAAGCCAAACCATCGTGACGTTCATGTTGTACGCGGAGCATCATTAATACATCACTTGTTTCTATCGCTTCCTCAAAACTATTAATAGTTTCAAATTCTCCTTGCCATTCAGGAGGACAGACAAATTGAACGGTGGCTCCTAGTCTTGTAAGAGCTTGAGCATTAGACCTTGCTACCCTGCTATGCACTATGTCCCCTACTATAGTGACAATTTTATCCTCTAAAGTACCAAACTCCTGCCAGATCGTAAAAATGTCTAACAGACTTTGAGTCGGATGATTGCCAGTGCCATCTCCACCGTTAATGATTGCAGGCTTTACATTACCTATCAGCTCTTCAAAATAGTTATTTTGCTCATGTCTTATAACTAGTGCATCAAGTCCTATAGCTTCTAGTACCTTTACCGTGTCATATAGCGTTTCACCTTTTAACGTGCTTGAAAATCCAGCTTCAAACGGCAGCACATCGATTGGCAGCCTTCTTTCTGCCATTTCAAAGCTCATCTTAGTTCTAGTGCTCGGCTCAAAAAATAGATTTGCCATTGTATATTTATTTTTTAAATTAGAGACTGCGCCTGTTCGGAATGCTTCGGCTTGTTCTAATATTGCAATTATTTGTTCTACAGATAATTCCTTCATTGAGACTAAATTTTTCATGATTATCCGCCTTTCTATAAGAAAACCCTCTTGAAAAAGCTCAAGAGGGTTCGTTAAAGCATGATCAAAGAAGAGATTTTTCACGAAAATTCTCTTATCAATCTGAACCCTTCGTTGACTCTCTGTTCAACTTTTTAAAAGGTCATTATTCTATTGTCTTGTTACCTGATGCTTGTGCTTCTTTTTTACCTGGTAGTATCCAGTTTAAAACTACACCAACGATTGCTGCTAGTGCCATACCTTCCACACTCAAAGCCTCTGTAACTATAAATTTAGCTCCACCTATACCAATTACAAGGATTACCGATGCAATGACTAGATTTCGGCTATTCCCAAAATCAATATTTGCTTCTACGAGCATTCGTAATCCGCTTGAAGCGATAATTCCGAAAAGAAGGATAGATACTCCACCGAGTACTGCAGTAGGTATCGTTGTAATTAGAGCCATACCTTTACCAAAGAAAGAAAGTAATATGGCGATCACAGCTGCTCCCATTATTACATAAACACTATATACGCGAGTAATTGCCAATACCCCAATATTCTCACCATAGGTTGTCTTTGGAGGTCCACCGATTAAGGCACTAGCAAATGTACCAAGACCATCCCCTAGAAGTGATCGATGTAAACCTGGTTCTTTAATGTAGTCTCTATTAACTACCTTCCCTAATACTAATTGGTGACCAATATGTTCCGAAATAGTAACAATGACAATTGGTACCATAATGAGCAAGATTCTAGAAGTAACTTCAAAGTCATAATGAACACCTGGTATTAAGAAATCAGGTAACGCTAGCAAGCTAGCCTCTTTAACTGGTGTAAAATCTACAATACCAATGAGGATAGAGTAGAGATATCCAACTACTAAGCCTATTAAAATTGGCATTGTGCTTATAATATTTTTAAAGAATATTGTACAAATGATTGCTGTAAACAATGTCACTAGCGCTGCTGAAAAATGTAAAAAGCTATATTCTTTTAAACCAGTTTCTACATTTGTAATATTCATGGCCATGTCCACTGCTACTCCTGCTAATCCAAGACCAATAACCATAATTACCGGACCAACAACGATTGGTGGTAATAGCTTCATAATCCACTTATAGCCACTCTTCCAAATGATCAGTGACACTACACCATATACCAAACCGACGAATACTGCTCCAATCATGGCATTTCCCGGGTCTATAGCTTTGCCTGTTGATTCATTTAATCCATTTGAAGCAACTAGTATAGGCGCTATAAAAGCAAAGGAGGAACCAAGATACGCTGGTACTTGAAATCTGGTTATCATTAAAAAAATGATAGTTGCTATACCACTAGTTAGCAATGCGATAGCGGGACTTAACCCTACAAGCTGAGGTACTAATATTGTTGAGCCAAACATTGCAAACATGTGCTGAAAGCTTAAAGTAATCAGCTGTCCACCTGTAGGCTTGTCATTTACATCTAATATTGCCTTTGACATTTAAGTCGCCACCTTTTTTGGTTTATTCAAAGATTGTTACAGCATCTATTTTGTCTGTCTCTGTAACTTTAACTACTATTTTTTCACTGCTAGAGGTAGGAATGTTCTTGCCAACATAATCCGCTCGAATTGGTAGCTCTCTATGTCCTCTATCGATCAAAACAGCCAGCTGTATTTGAGAGGGGCGACCAATATCCATTACTGCATCCATTGCTGCTCGAACTGTTCTTCCCGTAAATAGCACATCATCTACTAAAATTACTTTTTTGTTCGTTACATCATGGGAAATATCTACTTGCTGTACTAAAGGCTCATTAGAAGCGCTTTTGATTGATAAATCGTCTCGATATAATGTAATATCCAATTCACCCGTTTTGATTGGTTTGCCTTCAATCTTTTCGATTCTCTCAGCCAGCCTTTGTGCTAGATATGTACCTCTAGTTTTTATGCCTACTAATATACATTCTTCAATTCCTTTGTTACGTTCAATTATTTCATGTGCAATTCGAGTAAGTGCCCTGTTAATGGCTTGTTCATCTAGAATGCTTGCTTTTTCTTCCATAATTATCTCCTCCTTTTCGGAAATGTAAAAAACCTCTTGAGCTAGAAGAGCCCAAGAGGTTGTATGTGCGCGTTTAAAATATAGTGATCCTATTAATCCGCAGAATAATAGTGAGTCACTTTCACATGTACCTTCTCAGCCTCTCTGGACTGTTATTAAAGGTGAAACTATTCAATTTATTGTAATCAGTATATCTGACTATTCTTCTTTTGGCAATGCTGTTTTTCTCAAATCTTGCAATAAATCCGTGAAATCCGCTGGTAGTGGGTATGAGAATTCTAAGTATTCCCCGGTTCTAGGCTGTATAAAACCAAGAACTCCCGCATGTAAAACCTGTCCATTAAAGTTTAATGTTTTCTTTGGACCATATTTTGGATCTCCAGCTAAAGGATAACCAATATACTTCATATGAACACGGATTTGGTGTGTTCTACCAGTTTCTAACTGACATTCCACTAAAGTATATTTGTTAAAGCGTTCTAATACACGGAAATGAGTTACAGCATGCTTACCATTATCAACGACTGCCATGTTTTGACGTTCTTTTTTGTCTCGGCCAATCGGTGCATCAATTGTACCTTTGTCATGGGCAATGTGGCCATGAACAAGTGCTGTATATTTACGAGTAACAGTTTTCTTTACAAGTTGGTCTACTAAAGAAACATGGGCAACATCGTTTTTAGCTACCATTAAAAGGCCTGTCGTATCCTTGTCAATACGGTGGACAATTCCCGGTCGTAATACTCCGTTAATACCAGAAAGGTCCTTAATTTGATGCATAAGACCATTAACAAGCGTACCGCTAAGATGTCCGGGAGCCGGATGAACTACCATACCTCTTGGCTTATACACTACTAATACATCCTCGTCTTCATAAACGATTTCAAGGTTTAAGTTTTCTGCCACTATGTCTAGCTCAACTACTTCAGGAGGTGTGACAATAATAACATCGCCTTCTTTTACCTTGTAGCTTGTTTTGGCAGGCTCGTTATTAACTAATACACTACCATCTTTTATAAAATTTTGAATTTGTGTACGAGACCAGTCTGTATCAAAAGAAGCAATTGCTTTATCAATTCTCTCTTTTTCTTGTTCCTTTTCAATAATAAACGTTAATTCTTCCATTATTTCACCTTTTTCTTTTCAGCTCGTTCTTCTTGTAGTATAAAAATAATTACTACTACAACTCCTATAGTCAGGGCAGCATCTGCAATATTAAAAATCGGAAAATCATAGTTAACAATTGGAATGAGCACATCTACAAAATCAACTACTTCGCCTTTCCAAAGTCGATCTATAAAGTTACCAATTGCTCCACCTAGTAAAAGCATTAATCCTACTTGAAAAACAGGTTTCCCTTTTGCTTCCTTATGGAAGTAATAAATAATTGCAGCGATTACAATTATAGTAACTACCGCAAAAAACCCTATTTGTCCTTGGAGCATACCCCACGCGGCACCACGGTTACGATGTGAAAGCAGTGCAAAGTAAGGGTCCCAAATCATAATTTGCTCACCAAGCGTCATATTTTTAACAACAAGCCATTTTGTCCATTGATCTAAGGCAATAACAAATACTGCTAGTCCATAAAATTTCCACACATTAATTCCCCCGATAATCAAATAAGCCTTAACGACCTCTCTCGTCTGTAGTAATGAATATTACATCCAACTTATAATTATTAAAAAGATTTTTGCTGAATAATATTAAACAATCTACAATAGTTTACCATAGAAACCTATCTTACGTAAAAGAGCATCTATAGATTATACAAAGAAAAGTTAGGCTTCTCTTTAAACGTCCTGGGAAACTCTGTGTTATATAATACTTTGCTGTTTATGTAAATACTATACTAGCTCCTATAAAAAGTGCCCTAATTAACAGGTTCGCTATATAATCAATCTCGTTATAAAAAAAGCGAGTACGTAAACGATAATCGTTCACGTACTCGCCTTTATTCTTTTTGACTGTGGTTTTCGGTGCCTATGAATTTACATAAAGGACATCTATAAATTTATTATACGTAATGTTTTTCTACAACTTCTGCACAACGAGTACATAAAGTCGGGTGAGCTTCGCTTTCTCCTACTGTTTCAGCAATAGTCCAGCAGCGTTCACATTTTTCACCATCTGCTTTTTCTATTACAACAGATGAATGTTCAAGCACTAAACTGTTTGCTGGAGCCTCAGATTGGGAGCCTCCCAGAACAAACTTAGATACGATAAATAGTTGTGCAAAGTCAATTGCATCAGTATCGAACAATACTTTATATTCATCACTAACATATAACGTAACTTTTGCTTCTAATGATTTACCAATTGTCTTCGCATTACGAGATTCCTCAAGCGCTTTAAGAACATCATCACGTAGCTCCATGATTTTTTCCCACTTAGGAGCAAGCGCTTCGAAAGCTGGATATTCAACAGCATCTGGCATGTCTGTTAATTGGACACTTTCTTCCTTCTCATGCTCCAAATAAGCCCAAAGCTCATCTGTTGTATGGGGAAGAATTGGAGTTAACAGTTTCAATAAAGCTGAAAGTGTATCATACATGACGGATTGCATTGCACGACGATCTTTGTCATCTGCTCCATAAATATATACAACATCTTTTGCAATATCTAAGTAGAACGAGCTTAACTCTCCAGATACGAAGTTATTTACTGTGTGATAAACGGTCGCAAAATCATAGCGTTCATAAGCTGCTCTAACAGTCTTAATAACTTCTTGTAATTTCATGTACATGTATTGATCTACTTCACGTAAATCTTCAAATGCTACACGATTGCTTGCTGGATTGAAATCACTGATGTTCCCATGTAAGAAGCGAAGGGTATTACGGATTTTACGATATACCTCTGTCACTTGCTTAATAATTGCATCTGAAACTCGAACGTCAGCAGTATAGTCTACTGAAGCAACCCATAATCGTAAAATGTCAGCACCTAATTGGTTCATTACTTTTGCAGGAACAATTACATTTCCTAGTGATTTACTCATTTTACGACCATTTCCGTCTAAAATAAATCCGTGACTTAGTAGCCCTTTGTATGGAGCATGACCATGCATAGCTGTACTTGTGATTAAAGAAGAGTTAAACCAGCCACGATATTGGTCAGAACCTTCTAGGTATAAGTCTGCTGGGAATACTAAATCATCACGTTCTTCTAAAACACCATGGTATGAAGATCCAGAGTCAAACCAAACGTCCATAATATCTGTCTCTTTTGTAAAGATACCATTTGGACTATGTGGATGTGTGAATCCTTCAGGAAGCAAGTCTTTCGCTTCTCTTTCAAACCAAATATTCGAACCATGCTCACGGAAAAGATTTGATACATGAGCAATTGTTTCCTCTGTTAAAATCGGTTCTCCATCCTCTGCGTAAAATACTGGAATTGGAACGCCCCATACGCGCTGACGAGATATACACCAATCTCCACGGTCACGAATCATATTATATAAACGCGTTTCGCCCCATGCTGGTGTAAATTTAGTGTTACGGATAGATTGTAATAATTCATCTCTAAAAGCCTCAATTGAAGCAAACCATTGTGGTGTTGCACGATAGATGACAGGCTTTTTCGTACGCCAGTCATGTGGATATGAGTGAGTAAAGAATGTAAGCTTTTCTAAAGCTCCTGCTTCTTCTAAAGCTTCTGTAATCGCTTTGTTGGCTGTATCATAGAATAACCCTTCAAAGCCTGGCGCTTCTGCTGTCATTACTCCACGCTCATCTACTGGACAAAGCACATCTAGACCATAAGCTTTCCCTACGTAAAAGTCATCTTCCCCGTGTCCTGGTGCCGTATGAACACAACCAGTACCAGACTCAGTAGTTACGTGTTCACCTAGGATTATTAAAGAATCACGGTCATACAATGGATGCTTAGCAACTAGACGATCCATTTCTTGACCAAGAATTGTACGTTCAATAGAATACGCTTCCCAGCCTAGCTCAGCTGCCACCGCTTCTACCAAGTCTTTCGCTACGACATATTTATTTTCATTTGCTTGCACTACAACATACTCCACTCGTGGATGCAATGAAATAGCAAGGTTTGCTGGAATTGTCCATGGTGTTGTAGTCCAAATAATAAACTTGGTACCTTCTTCTAATACCCCTTTACCATCTGTAACAGCAAAGCTTACATAAATGGATGGAGATTTTTTATCTTGATATTCAATTTCAGCCTCTGCTAACGCTGATTCACTTGAAGGTGACCAGTAAACAGGCTTCAATCCTTTATAAATGTATCCCTTTTTAGCCATCGCTCCAAATACCTCGATTTGGCGAGATTCAAATTCAGGCTTTAATGTCACATAAGGATTTTCCCAATCTCCACGCACACCTAAACGTTTAAACTGGGTGCGTTGGTTGTCAATTTGTTGATAGGCATAATCCTCACATAGCTTTCTAAATTCAGCCAATGATAATTCTTTACGCTTAACACCTTTGTTTGTTAAAGCCTGTTCAATTGGAAGTCCGTGAGTATCCCAGCCTGGCACATAAGGAGCATGATAGCCAGTCATTGATTTGTGACGAACGATCATATCTTTTAGAACTTTGTTTAAAGCATGCCCAATATGAATATCACCGTTTGCATACGGAGGACCATCATGCAGGACGAAAAATGGACGATCTTTCGTTCTTTCTAAAACCTTCTTGTAGATGTCCTGTTCTTCCCATTTTGCTTGGATATCTACTTCTTTGACCGGTAGGTTTCCTCGCATAGGAAAGTCTGTTTTTGGCATTAATAATGTGTCTTTGTACTCCATTTGTTCTTCCTCCTTCATTTTTCGCAGGTATTGGTATATTTACAAATAAAAAAACCCCTCATCCCAAAAAGGGACGAGAAGTTATGCTCGCGGTACCACCCTACTTGCGATTACCAAAAGTAATCGCCGCTTAGTATGTCATAACGGGACATATCCGAAGACACTTAAAAATTCAGTGTCCTTGCTCCAAAGTGATCTTCTAAAACGCTTCATTGCTTGAGCTTCCACCATCCCCAAGTCGCTTGACTGAAATCATTTTTAGACGTCTTTTTCAATGCATGTATATATGATATGAAATTATTATAGGAAATGTACGGCCAGCCGTCAAGAAATCTCTTATTCCTCTGTAGCAGAAATACGATCGACAGCAGTAGAATCTACATCATACTCCATCAAATGATTCCAATCGTCTGTATTAATAAGATCTAATTGAGCCTCTACTAGCATTTTAAAGCGATTTCTAAACACTTTAGACTGTTTCTTCAATTCCTCTATTTCTAAAGCAATTCTCCGAGCTTTAGATAGAGCTTCATTGACAATACGGTCTGCATTTTTTTCTGCCTCTTTTACAATAAGCTTTGCTTCTTTTTGAGAGTTTCGTCTTACTTCCTCAGCAGCCTCTTGGGCAACAACTATGGATTTATGTAAGGTTTCTTCTATAGTGGTGAAATGGCCAACCTTTTCACTAGATGACTTCAATTTAAGCTCTAACTCTTTTTTTTCTTTGATGAGTATCTCTAAGTCTTTCATGATTTGATCCAGAAATTCGTTTACTTCATCTTCGTTATAACCTCTGAATCCTTTACTGAACTCTTTGTTATGTATATCAAGTGGTGTTAGTGGCATCCTATCCATCTCCTTTACATACTAATCTTCTTCCCTCTATTATACATTTCCGGCAGGTTGAAAACATCTAAATTTCAAATTTAATTTAAGGAAATCACTTTTTTGGCTCTAATCTACCAATTTGCAGTCTAATTTTGTCTTTTTTTGTTCTTCCTTCAATCATCAATAACTTTAATCGACCAAATCCTCTTACAGAGATGAGATCTAACTCCTGTAACTCTAAGGATGTTTGTTCTTTTACAGTGAAATTGACCTTTACTTTTCCACCTTGAATGATAGAAGCAGACTTTTGCCGAGAAATATTGAAAATAGATGAGATAACTGTATCCAGCCTTAAAGAGCTAACCGTATGATTTTCAGAAGTCCATATTTCCTGCTGTCTAAAATAATTAGCCGGATCTTCTACTACTTCCATATGAACTTTAACCTTACCAATACTGACGAAATTTGCTCTAACGTAGTCAAGAACCTCTGTAGCAACTACAAACTGAATTGATCCTTCCTCCACACGAATATCACCAAACTTACTTCGATCAATCCCTAAGGACATCATCGAACCGAGTACATCTTGATGCTTTAATGTTACAAATTTTTGTGGATATTTTACTTCCACTACGGTCATATTATAATCAGATTCCGCTGGTTCGAAATACGAGGGATAAAGTAGTATCCTTTTTCTCTCCGCGTCCTCTAAAGCACCAGCAGAGCTAGACTCAATTATTTCATATTGCCCACGTATAGACTCCACGATAAATTGTTGTCTTGGGTCTAAGAAATCCGTTAGCTTTGGCGCATAACGATCCTCAACCTCTCTCATCATACTAACCGTTTGCTCGATAAAAGGTTGCTCTTCTTTCCTAAAATGCTGTAATAAATGTTCCATATAATCAAGACCTCACTGAAATTTATAATTAGAAAAGCACAATCGCCTATTTCTGCCCCGACAGGCAAATGGAAAAAAGCGAGGAGGCAGCTCTTCAGCCACCGCAGTATTTTCCCATTTGACCCCGAGGGGCAAGGCGATGGAGCTAGACATCAAGAAAAGCACAATCGCCTGTCTCTGCCCCGACAGGCAAATGGAGAAAAGCGAGGAGGCAGCTCTTCAGCCACCGGAGCTTTTATCCATTTGACCCCGAGGGGCAAGGCGATGGAGCTAGACAATAAGAAAAGCACAATCGCCTGTCTCTGCCCCGACAGGCAAATGGAGAAAAGCACAGAAAAACTTTTTTTAGTTAGCTTTGTTAAAGTTATTGGTTGATTTAGACTAACAATTCTTTTTTATAGTGACTGTAAACATTGAAAAAGGAACTTTCAAATGGCTATTAAGAACATAAATAGATGATGAAATGGGGGTTGGTGAGAGCTTTCAGCTTTGTTTATATGAGTAAACTTATTAGCACTTTATCGATGCTCAAGCTGTTCCTATTTATTGATTGGAGCGACAGACGGCGACTCCAGTGGGATGAGTGAGACAGATAAGACATCACAACCGCGCGCGTTAGCGACGGGTGATGGCTTATCGCTCACCCCACGGAAAGCGTCCGGCTGGGGCGGAAATCAATTCTACTCTCTGATTTAAGATTTCTTTGCATCGTAAATCAACCATAACCTTTAACATAGCCTTTTAGTTTAGTTAAATTGCTTGCCTTTGTTTAACCCGAGGGGACAAGAATAAATAATATATTTTAAAAAAACCTCACAAATGTGAGGTTAAATGTAATGACCTAGAGATATAATCCCTCTCATAGCTATATTAAGAACAAATATAGCAACAATCGGTGAAATATCAATCATACCTATTGGTGGGATAATCTTACGAAAGGGCTCTAAGTAGGGCTCACATATTCTCCCTAAAAATTGTCCTACCGTAGATTCTTTCACATTAGGTACCCATGACATAAAGATATAAATAATCAACGCAAATGAGTAAATTTGTACTAATTGTGCCAATAAAAATAAAATCAAATCCATTATAATAACTCCTCTATTAATCTAGATCGTTGTAGTAGTAATCCGATATTGAGCCCGCTACTTCTACCGAATCAGGGGCACATAAGAATATATCTGTTCCTATTCTTTGAATGTCTCCACCTAAAGCATATACTGTTCCACTTAAAAAGTCGATTATTCTAATTCCTTGTTCCTTGTCAATACGTTGTAAATTAACTATAACTGCTTTTTTGTTCTTTAAATGCTCTGAAATGTCTTGTGCCTCAGCATAGACTCTCGGTTCAATTAAAATTACCTTTGAGGACTTTTGCATATTTTGAATACTGACAAGATTCGTAGCAGCAGTTTCCTTAGGAGCAGCATTAAATTTGCGTTCTTTAGGATATGATGATTTTACTGGCTGTTGTCGTACTTGTTCTGGTTCTACTGCACGATTTTGTGTTCTAGGTTGCTGAGGTGTTGTAGTATCTTCATCCTCTTCTAAATAGAAGAAGTTTTTTACCCAATTCTTCATACTCATTCATCCTCCTTGTCTTTGCCGACTAATGCTGTTCCTATTCGTATAAATGTAGCTCCCTCTTCAATAGCTATTTCGTAATCTCCGGACATACCCATGGATAGCTCCTTACATGGGGCGTGTGGAAGTTGTTTTGCAGCAATTCTTAGTTGAAGCTCTTTTAAGCTACGGAAAACGTTTCGTATTAAAGTCTTATCTTCCGTATTCGGTGCCATTGTCATTAGACCGACTACACGTATATGTGAATAATCCTTAAGAGTGTCAATAAACAATTCAGCTTCTTCCATAGATAGACCATGCTTGGATTGTTCCTCAGAAACATTCACTTGAACAAAGCAATTTTTAACATTGTCTGCTCTTTTTTCAATTTCCTCGGCCAAGCTTTTACGATCTAAGGAGTGCAAATAATCTATCTCATTGATTACCGATTTTACTTTCCTAGTTTGCAATGAGCCTATGTAGTGCCATTTTACGTTAGCTGAAATAGCTTCTAATTTTCTTTTAAGTCCTTCAGGTCTGTTTTCTCCAAGATGCAATATTTCATTTTGAATAACTTCCTCCGTACGTTCTACTGAAACTTCCTTTGTAACAGCAATAAGTGTTACATCGTCAAAATTTCGATTAGAGCGTACACAGGCTTCTTCAATATGCTTTTGAATGTTAATTAAATTATTATGAACATTTGACATTTTAAACCAACTCTTCATCTAGTGTTTTGTTCATTGTATCAATGAAATGGCGTTTTATCAATAAAGAACAGTACCTATTCTCTGTTTTTAGCAACAATTATTACATCTTTTCCAATAACAGCTATATTTTGTACGCTAATTTTTTTCGTTTCCCTTTTTTTATTGAAAAATGTGGGGTATGCCCCATTAGTTTCTACAATAAAGGAAATGATATGACCTGTTTCTTTATCTATTTCTGCATCCACTATAAAGCCCAGTAATTGCCCTGAATTAGCCTCAATGACTTCTTTTTGTTGCGCATCTGAAAACTTCAACAGTTTCCCTCCTTTTTAATAGTATATTCATGAAAATAGAAAAAAACGCTTTTTCTGACGAGAAAAAGCGTTAAGGATTGTTATTTAGGATTTAACTGATTTTGAATAGTAGATAAAGCACTTTTCTCTAGTCTTGAGATTTGAGCCTGCGAGAGACCCAGGTCGGTAGCTATTTCGGTTTGTGTCGCACCAAAGTATATTCTTTTCGTTAATATTTTCTTTTGTCGCGAGTCTAAGTTTTGAAAACTCTCTTTTACCGTAAAATAAGTAACCCATTGATCTTCTGATACATCATTATCACATAATTGATCCATCATATAAATAGCATCTCCTCCATCACTGAAAATTGGTTCTTGAAGAGAGACAGGATCTTGAATTGCATCTAGCGATAATAATATATCTTCTACTGGTATCTCAAGTATTTTAGACAAATCCTCTAATGTCGGTTCTTCCAAATGTTCGTTAATATATTGTTCCTTGGCTTTCATAGCCTTATAAGCAATATCTCTTAATGATCTAGAAACTCTTACAGAATGGTGGTCACGCAAATGTCTTTTTATCTCACCAATGATCATAGGCACTGCATATGTGGAAAAACGCACATTATGTTTTAAATCAAAATTTTCAATGGACTTTATAAGCCCTATGCAACCTACCTGGAATAAGTCATCTGCTTGCTCGCCTCTATAAGCGAAGCGCTGTACTAGACTTAAAACTAATCTTAAATTACCCATTACCAATTCATCTTTAACCGAATCTTCGCCAGCTTGTAAGCGAATAAATAATGCTTTCATTTCTTCGTGGGTTAGTAAAGGAAGCTTTGATGTGTCAATGCCGCATAATTCAACTTTTGTTCTCGTCATAGATCTTCCTCCGGACTTTTTAATAGTTCTTAGTCAGTTTATCCGCCGGTTAAAAGATTATTCGGAGCATAGCTATCCAATTTCACCCATTAGGCAATCGGTTCATTCAGTACTTCTTTTAAATCTAAAATTATTTTTTTCTCTAATCTTGAGATATAAGATTGGGAAATTCCAAGATGATCAGCTACCTCTTTTTGAGTCATTTCCTCTTGTCCGTTAAGCCCAAAACGACATTGCATAATATATTTTTCTCTATTTCCCAATAAATTTATAGCTTCAAAAACATGCTGACGTTCTAGCTTTTTTTCGACATCCTCTATTATTAGATCTTCACTTGTACCCAGAATATCGGAAAGCAGTAATTCATTACCATCTGAATCAGAATTTAAAGGCTCATCAAATGAAACTTCTGATTTCATGCGGTTCGTTTTTCTCAAATGCATAAGAATTTCGTTTTCAATACATCTTGAAGCATAGGTTGCTAACTTAATGCCTTTATCTAAATTGAACGTTTCTACCGCTTTTATAAGTCCGATGGATCCAATACTAATTAAATCTTCTATGTTTGTATTCGTTTGATCGAATCTTCTTGCAATGTATACTACAAGTCTTAAATTTCTTTCGATTAACACATCTCTTGCGTACTCATCTCCATCCATAAAAGCTAGTAGCATTTCTCGTTCCTCATCTCTCGTCAATGGTTTTGGTAATGATTCACTTCCACCAATATAATGGACTCCTTTTCTTCTAAATGAGAGAATCCAATAATAAAATCGACGTAGCATATTTAATATCATTATTTAGCACTCCTTTTTTTCAAATGATAGTACGAGGAACTATGTAAGATACCGTCTGCCTCGTGTGGAAATTTGTCCTTACCTCTCGTTAGTACGATGTAACCTTTTGGTAAAGGTTGATCATTTACGACCCATTCATCGAATTTAATGCCTATTACCCATGACTTTTCCTTTTGAACGGTTGCAATTGGTATTAGACGAACCTTACTCGCATACTCTTTTAGAAGCATATCCAAACCTTTATAATGTGTGCTATCCCAGCTATTTATCACATCATAAAGAAGTTCTGGAAGAATGGGACGAAGAGCTTCTGCTGCTATAAAGTGTACAGGATCATTAGAAAGTGGTTCTGTACAGACGTTCCCAGAATCAATAAATAGTGTAAGTTCCTTTGTTTGATTGAATAATTTAATGCTAGAAGGATAAATAAGTTCTCTTTCCGATTGTGAAATATGCAGACTAAGTACGTGTTTCGTGAGGAGGTATAAACCACCAGTAGCAATTAATGCATAATTGATAATCATGAATGAATTACTCGCATTATGGTACATTGGGGCAATTGCTGTAAGTAGTCCACCAGCAAAGATGCTTGCTAGTAATGTTAATGAAATGGCTTTGACGATTTGTGTCCTTTTTTTCCAAAACGCTATTCCAATCATGAGAAAGAAAGTCAAAAATAGCGTAATGAAATGATTAGAAAAAACGACGGTTATCAATCCCGCAACAAATGCAGACAGAAGCAGGTATCTTTTTTTGTTTTCAATCCAACCAATTCTGTTTGCAAACGCTAAAACGGTATAGTTGAAAAAGGTGTTTGTTGCAATCATAACTTCTGCGTACATAGCTCTCCTCCTTTTGATAAAAGCTTAACATCCGATTTATAAGAAATTTGTCAAAGGAGCGTTCAAAAGTAAATTTTTTAAACGACAAAATTATAGAAAGAATTATGGTATGAGTTTTTTTCGTTACTAGTTGAATCGATTTCATAAACCTTTGATGAGACGAAGACTAAGAACAAAAAGATGAAAAATAATGAGACAATTATTGATTGGAGCTCCAGCGGGATGAGTGACAGGCAAATGGGAAATCGAGGAGGCAGTTCCTCAGCCTTCCTAAACAATAAAAAAAGACTATAGACATTTCAAATTTCTTTGAAAGTCTATAGCCTGAGCAATCGCTATTAACCAGATTACTTTTTATCTATTAACCTATTAGTTTCTGCGATTACGATTTCTTAAAAATGTTGGTATATCTAAAGCATCATCTTGGTGATTATGAGTTGGAGCAGGACGTTCCTGCTGATAAGAAGGCTGCGGTTGAGACTGTGGCTCTTCTTTTCTAGTTTCACGCTGTGTAGTAGCTGCTTGCTGAGCACGTGCAGTTCCAAAGCCTGTCCCTCTAGGTTGTTTTTGCATAATTACTTCTTCATTAAAACCGGTTGCAATTACTGTTACTACAATCTCATCTTTCAAGTTATCATTGATAACCGAACCAAAGATCATGTTAACTTCTTCATCTGAAGCAGATGCTACGATGTCTGCAGCTTCTTGTACTTCAAATAAGGAAAGATTTGAGCCACCAGTGATATTCATTAATACACCTGTCGCTCCATCAATCGAAGTTTCAAGTAACGGACTAGAAATAGCCTTTTTAGCTGCTTCTGCTGCTCGATTTTCTCCTGCAGAAATACCAATCCCCATTAGTGCTGCTCCTTTGTTAGACATAATTGTCTTAACATCAGCAAAGTCTAAGTTAATAAGACCAGGAACTGCGATTAAATCAGAGATACCTTGGACACCTTGACGAAGAACGTTATCAGCTTCTCTAAATGCTTCTAGCATTGGAGTATTTTTGTCTACAATCTCCAATAGGCGATCATTAGGAATAACAATTAGTGTATCAACGGCTTCCTTCATCATGCCAATCCCGCCTACAGCCTGTGTAGAGCGCTTGCGACCTTCAAAAGTAAATGGACGTGTTACTACTCCGACAGTCAAAGCACCTAAGTCACGAGCGATTTGAGCTATTACAGGAGCTGCTCCTGTACCAGTTCCGCCACCCATTCCCGCGGTTACGAAAACCATGTCTGCACCTCTTAGTGCTTCTTCTATTAATTCTTTACTTTCTTCAGCTGCTTTTTTACCTACCTCTGGGTTAGCTCCTGCTCCTAAACCACGAGTTAGTTTACCACCAATTTGAAGTTTTACTTCAGCTTTTGACATGTTAAGGGCTTGTGCATCTGTATTTACAGCGATAAAGTCTACCCCTTGGACGCCATGTTCAATCATACGATTTACTGCGTTATTTCCGCCGCCACCGACTCCAATAACTTTAATAATTGCTAATTGATCTTCGTTTGTTTCAAATTCTAACATGCTATTGCCTCCTATATTCTTTCAACTATGATAAAGTTTTCTCATTCAAAGAACTTGTCAAAAAGTTTCTTCGCCTTACTCATTGCACTCTCTTTGTTTTCATTGTTTGAATTTTTTTGTGGTTGTTTTTGTTTTTTAGTGCTTGCTACTACTTCATTGTGTGCCATTTGAGATAATGCATGGCTATTGCCAATTTTACCATAGAAAAGATCTTCTTTATAGGCATATCTTATAAGGCCAACAGCTGTTGTATATTGTGGTTCTCTAACGCCGATATAATCTGGTGTGTACAGTCGAACACGCGATTGTAATATGTGTCTCGCCAATTGTCCGATACCCTCAAGTTTAGCAACTCCACCTGTGATTACTACTCCACCTGGGAGATCTTGTAATCCCATACGGTAAAATTCCTCAAGAATTAACTCAAATAGTTCTTCTAGACGTACGCCAATAATCTCTGCTATATATCGTTGAGAATATTGCTCTTTCATATCAGCACCAATTACTGGTACTTCGAATAACTCATCATCCGACGCATCATCGTAAAAGGCATGTCCATATTTTAATTTTATCATTTCTGCTTGTTCTGTAGGGGTTTTTAAAACGATAGATAAATCTTTAGTGATATGGTCCCCACCTACAGGAATAACAGCAGTATTGACTAAATGACCTTCTCTGAATATTGCTATGGTTGTAGAGCCTCCACCAATATCAATATAGGCAGTACCATGATTTTTTTCATCCTCAGTTAAGGCAAAATGTCCTGCTGCCAATGGTTGAAGATAAATCTCTCTAATTTGAAGGCCTGCTCTTTCCACACATCGTAACACGTTATGTAAAATCGTTTTGGATGTCGTCATCATTAAACCGTCTAATTCTAGACGAGTTCCAATCATTCCGCGAGGATCTTTTATCTCTTCTAAATGATCCACGATAAATTGTTTGGGAGCAATGTTAATTAGCTCTCTTTCAGGAGGAATAGACATTACTTGAGCAGACTCTAATACGCGGTCCAAGTCTGCGTCTGTTATTTCTCTGTCCTCTCGATTGACAGCGACAACACCTTTAACGTTTTGTATATTCGCTAAATTAGCGGGTATACCTAACACTATTTCATGTATAGACATTCCTATCATTCTTTCAGCCTCACCAACGGCTTTTTTAATCGATTGAACAGTTGCATCTATATCAACAATGGTGCCTTTTCTAATACCGTTTGATTTAACATTTCCTACTCCTATTACATGCAGCGAGTCATCACTCATTTCACCTATTAATACTTTAATGGAAGACGACCCAATATCTAATGATACGTACATTTCTGATTGATTCACCCGTGGCACCTCCTAATAACTCTTTATTTATTATTCTATTGTAAAAAACCTATAAAGTCTAAAATTTTCTAAAGAAATAGTAAATTATAGCACAAAACATTATCTTTTTGTTCTCTCAGGCCATTTTGTTAATATTATTCGACGAATCACAGCTATATTTTGAAAGAGTCGAACACCGAAAGCAAAGATGGCCGCTAGATATAAATCTACCCCTAAATGGACCCCCAGAAAGGCAAGACCAGCAGCTAAAGCAATATTAAAGAAGAAACCGGAAACAAATACTTTATCATCGTAAACTTGTTGAAGTTGTGCCCTAATTCCTCCAAACAAAGTATCTAGTGCAGCTAAAACAGCAATGGATAAATAGCTTTCATAAACCTCTGGAATTTGAATATCAGTCATTAAGCCAAGTGATATTCCAAGTATTAATCCTAAAAACGGCAACCACATAACTATTCTCCCCCTGGCACTTCTTGTAAAAATTCCATATTTACTGATTGATCAAAGGCTTGTATTGTAACCTCATCTTCCGGTTCACCTATAGTTAGTCTTAGATTATCAATGTAAAAATTATCTCCGATAGGAGATGCTTGTAGCTGGTTATACATTTTCTTAGCGTCTTCTAATGTTAAGGTGCCAATTTTAATAGTGAAGGGGGCCTTTTTTATTGTCAGGTTATTAACCGTCGTCCTGCCGTTTACATCCCGTATAGCAGAGGAATATACAATCCTTTTGCCATCCACTTCTACTGCCTCCGCTTTAAAGCGATTAATCTCATTAATTAATCGAATTAATAAATCAGGAGATATTTCTTCTATTTGCTCCCCCACCATCATACTCTCTAAAGAGGGTTCAATTGTTATGGTTAGTCCTGGACCTTTAAAATCAGCTATACCAATATCCTGTTTTAATTGTTTAACGGTTTCATTTAAAGCTATTTCAGGGCTTTCATTGACCATATTGTCATACTTGCCAACTGTCTCCTCTAACAGGCGCACTTCCGACAACAATTCGGAATGCAGCTGTGTTTCCGTGGCAAGCTCTTGGCGAATCTCCCATACATCACGCGTATCGCGAGTTTCTGGTTGTTTTACTGTATTGTATTGAATGGCAATCATGAAACCAACGATCAACAAAATTATAGTAAACCGAATATAGACGGTTTTTTTCATGTATTCGGCCCTCCTTTGCCTTTGTTAATTTTGGTCCCCACGCAAGGCAGGCATCATGATGTTACTCTTTTCTTCAACGGTGACTACGATATTATCGTTTGTTAGCTGATCTACAATACCGCCACCTAAGTTAACAGATGCTAGTAATACCTTGGGATCACCTACGGCTTCAACTGTGAAAGGCGCGGGAAAAGCTCGTCCATCGACGGTTATCACTGGGCCAGTACACGATATGTAAGATTGAGCATGAAGCCTTTGTCCATTAATAGTAATTGCTTCTGCTCCTGATATTTTTAGCTCATTTATCACTTTAAATACATGACTTTCGTGAACAATGTAATCATTTGGGTTTTCCTGAGAAGGATTATACTCACCATCCTGCAAAGCTATTGAAATGCCTTTCCCCTCAGATGGAATGTCTCCCATTAGTAACCGAAGCATTTCAGCCTCCTTTACTAACTCTTCCACGCTTTCTTCGCTATCCACAAATGACTTTTCAAAAACTCTAATAGCCTGTTGTTTTTTATTTATCTCTTCTGTTAATTCCTTATTCATTTCCTTCTGTTCTATTAGCTGCTCTCTGTACTTTTGTATTTCCAACGAATAGCTATCATTACCCTCTATTTCTTTATCTGCAGATGCCATGCTATAGGAATAAGCTAAAATGAACCCTAACACTAAACTAACCAGCGAGATAAGAATACGTCCACGAAAAGGAACATTAAGACGACTCCTCTTCTTCATCCTCAATGGCCTCCTCACCCTCAGTTTCATTTAAAACCTTTTGATAGGGTTCAAAATATGACCCTACCTCCATATCGATTACTCCTTTTTGATCTGGGTTTATTTGTGAAATAATCGACGGATAATAATTCATTTTACTTGAAAATGACGGGATTAGAGCTTGTACCTCATTACCATCATTCATAAAAACTTGAATAGAGTATATATCATTCTCTGTAGGGACGTAGTTTATTTGAGAGATAGTTAATAACACTTCACTATTCAACTTTTTAAGTTCTTTTATAAGACGTAATCGAATTTTTTCATCTTCAAAATCTGCGATGATTGGCCCTTCGACAGGAACAATCTCATCTTCTGGAATTATAGTCTTACCATTTTCCAAAATTATTTGAAGTGCATTTTCCTTTTCTACATATCCAACTTGTTTAAATTCTTTAACTTCGATATGAACACTGGATAGCCATTTTCTTTTAACTTGAACTGATTCTACCCAATCGCTTTTCTCCAATGAATTTTCTATGTCTTTTTCCTTAAAGCTCCACATGGAATCTCCAATTTTTAGACCACTTTGTTCAATGTAATGATTCACGGAGAAAAGCTTAGCCCCATCTAGCTCTATTTTTTGTACCTGACTATAAGACGATTGAAAATAAAGCAAGACCAATAGAGTAAAGACAAAGAGAAAAAGTAGAATGGAAAATTTTTTGTTTGTTCTACGTCTTCTTTTTTCTTTTAAGGTAGGTATTCGATCTTCGATATCGATGACTTTTTCCATTCTACCGCCTCCCTTCTGTACTAGATGTATTAGCCAAGTTTAAAATGATTCCGATAATCCCCCAGGTCATTACTAAGGATGACCCGCCATAGCTAATAAATGGTAAGGTTACCCCTGTAACAGGTAACAAGCCAGTTACTACTCCCATATTTAAAAACGTTTGTACAACAAGTAAGGAGGTTAAGGCTACTATCATTAATTGGGCCTCTCTTGTCTTCGCACGGGAAGCCATCATATAGCTAGTAGTGAAAAAAACAACAAAGGCAGAGATTACAACTATCCCACCGATAAATCCCGTTTCCTCCAATAAAATGGAGAAGATAAAATCATTCTGTGGCTCTGGCAAATATAAAAACTTTTGGCGACTATTTCCGTAGCCGAAACCGAATAGACCAGCTGGACCAATGGCTAATAGTGATTGAATTGCTTGGAATCCAGAACCTAAAGGGTCTTTCCAAGGGTCCAAGAAAGCTTGGATCCTAACTAACCTATACGGTGCAGAAATGATTAGTGCTGCTAAACCTATTACCCCAGATAATCCAATGGCGAAAAAAAACTTTAAAGGAAGTCCTGCAACAAATAACAGCATAAATACTGCTACAACTAATACAAAAGCAGATCCAAAATCTGGTTGAACCATTATTAACCCTATTGGAAGCAAGAGTAGAAGTGCGCTACGCATATATAGTTTACCTTTGTTTTTTTGTTCCTTTGCTAAAGCTAAAGCCAACACGCCTAATACAGCAATTTTAGACAGCTCTGCAGGCTGAAAGTTGGTAAAACCAAGAGATATCCAACTCTGTGAACCATTCCGTACGACACCGATACCAGGAATCAATACCCCTATAAGCAATACCACCGATATGATATATAAAACGTGCCAAAATGTGGGAAGGCGGAGAAATGATTTATTTTGTATAAAAAATGCTCCTGCCACCCCAACTATTAAATACAAGCTCTGTTTCAAAGCGAAAGGTGTTTGCCCTTGATAATGAACCTCGCTCCAATACGATCCGGCTGAATGCACAAACAAAATTCCAATAATTGATAAAAATAATACAGACGATAAGAATAGTAACTTACGTTTATCTTTCGATTATTTCATCCTTTCAATTATTCGTTAAAGATTCAACAACCTTGATGAATTCATCCCCTCGAATTTCAAAGCTCTCATATTGATCCCAGCTTGCACAAGCGGGAGAAAGAAGAATAATGTCTCCTTTTTCTGATACCTCCACAGCTAAACGAGTGGCTTCCTCTAAATTAGAGACTCTTTTCACGAAGGGTATATGGTTCTCTTCTCCAAATTTCTGTAGTCTTTCCGCTGTTTCACCATAGTGTACAAGTGCTCTTACATTAGGTAAATAAGGAATAAGCTGATCAAACGAATGTCCTCGATCAACTCCACCCGCTATCCACACGACAGGCTCAGTAAACCCTTCTAACGCACTTTTGGTAGCCAGCGTATTAGTAGCTTTAGAATCATTGTAGAACTTACGTCCATCTGACTCTAACACAAACTGAGTGCGATGCCTTACACCTTGGAAGGTTTGTAATACAAATTTAATACTCTCTAACGAGCAGTCTGACAAAATAGCCACAGCAGTTGCAGCTAATACATTCTCCAAGTTATGCTTACCTCGTAGTGCAATAAGGGAGCGTTCAAAAAGTTGTTCACCATTCCAATATACAAATTGATCGTCGGCACTTATACCATTAGCTGTCTTTTTGCTAACATAAAAAGGAACCTTTTGTGCTTGGCTTTTATCAGCATAATCTTGAACTAACTGTTGCTCAGCATTATAGACAAACCAATCATTTTCATCCTGCATTTTGGTAATATTAAATTTTGCGTCTGTATATTCTTGATAATCCTTATGATAGTCCAAGTGAGCCTCATATAAATTCATTAAAACTGAAATTTTAGGCTTTAATTGTTCTGTTCCCATCAACTGGAAGGAGGATAACTCCATAACAATTGTATTGTCTGCAGTTGCCTTTTCTGCAACCCCAGAGGCAACAGTACCTATATTACCCGCAATTAACGGTTGCTTAGAAGCATGATTCAACATTTCGTATATAAGAGTCGTTGTAGTAGTTTTACCATTTGACCCAGTAATTCCGATCATGGGAGCATCACTAATACGATACGCAAGCTCTACTTCTGTCCATACAGGAATACCTCTTTTAATAGCTTCTGCAACTACACTATTCGTATAAGGAATTCCAGGATTTTTTACGATTAAATTAAACCCTTCATCCAGCAAGTCTTCTGGATGACTACCGCAAATGACTGTCAATCCTTTGGTCAAAAGATATTGAGCATTTTCATTTTGCTCAAATGGCTTGGAATCATTAACTGTGACAAATGCTCCTAAGTCATGCAAGAGCTCAGCAGCAACTGTACCGCTTTTGGCTAAGCCTAAAACAAGTATTTTTTTATGATATACAAAAGGTAGCTGTTTCAATTTACATAACCTCCATAATCACTACAAACATTGCTGCCGCAAAGTTAATAGCCCAAAATACGGTGACAACTTTACGTTCACTCCAGCCAGAAAGTTCAAAATGATGGTGAATCGGACTCATTTTAAATATTCTCTTACCAGTAGTTTTGAAGCTAATGACCTGTAATATAACCGATAATGTTTCTATTACAAAGATAATCCCAACGATCAATAGAAGCACTTCTTGTTGAACAAGAATTGAAACCATAGCTAGTGCTCCACCTAAAGCTAGTGATCCAGTGTCTCCCATAAAAACTTGAGCAGGATTTTTATTGAACAATAGAAAACCTAACAAGGCTCCAGCAACACTAAAGGCAAAAATTGCAATATCCGTTTGTTCGTATATTAAAGCAAGCACTCCAAAAGTAGCGAAGGATACTGATGCTGTACCAGATACAAGACCATCTAACCCATCTGATAGGTTTACTGCATTGGAGAAGCCAACTAGCCAAAACACTAAAAAGGCAACATAGAACTGACCTAAAGAAAGCGTAATATCAGTCCATGGAATGGAAATTGAAGTATCAAATGGACCTAGCTTTAACAAGAAAAAGGCAATAATCGCAATAATTATTTGTCCGATTAGTTTTTGTAGAGAAGTTAAACCTAAATTTCTCTTTAAAACTACTTTTATAAAATCATCCAAGAACCCAATTAACCCAAAGCCCACTAATACTAACAACAATACGATTGACTGTGTCGTAAGCTTGTCAAATATAAACGAAATAGCAAGTGTTGTCACAATGATTGAGGTTAAAAATATTAAACCACCCATGGTAGGTGTTCCAGCTTTTTTCTGATGGGATTCTGGCCCCTCTTCTCTTATACTTTGCCCAAATTTCATCCTTCTTAAATAGGGGATAATAATCGGGGCAAGTATAACAGATACTAAAAAACTAGCAATAAGTGTAATTAACGTTGTAGACAATGTCATAAAAAAATCTCCTTAAATACGCACAACTAATCATGAATGTACTATAGTTATTTTTATTTTGTGTAAACATGTATAGTCCCATCTAACGGAATAAGACTGTTTTCTTTCGGTAATTGAGTTAAGATTTCATCTCCATCGCCGTGCCAAACAATTTGAAACGGATACATGTACGATGTAATTTCTTTTCTTTTAGTTCCTACAAGATTTGGGACGCGGACGGTTTGAACGTCTCCCCATCTATAATCTTTCTCTAATTGTTTACCTCCACCGGTAACCTCAAGTGAATCTTCAATAATTTGACCTACTATTGGTGCGGCAATTACTCCACCAAACTGAGTACTATGCTTTGGATTATCAATTGCTACATATACTATAAGTTCTGGTTTATCCGCAGGAGCAAAGCCGATGAAAGAAACAATGTACTCTCCATCCATATATCGGCCGTTCTGAACCTTTTGTGCAGTCCCAGTTTTTCCACCTATCCGTAATTGGTCTCTATAGGCGTTTCTACCGGAACCATGAGCAACCACGTGTTCAAGTGCCTCACGTACTTTTTGAGAAGTTGCTTCTGATACTACTTGCGTTTTCATTTCTGGTTCTGCTGTAGATAGAATTTTATTTGTTTCTCCATCCACAATGTTCTTAACAATATAAGGCTTATACAAATAGCCGCCGTTAATAGCCGCTGCTACTGCTTGAACTTGTTGAATCGGTGTGACAGAAATACCTTGGCCAAATGAAGTGGTTGCATGTTCAACTGGCCCATAAGCATCTTTACTAAATAGAATGCCCGAAGATTCTCCAGCCATTCCAGAACCTGTGGATTGACCAAATCCAAACTTCTTTATGTACTCTGAAAGCTTGTCAGGTCCAACTCTCCTGCCTAATTCTATAAATCCCGGGTTACAGGAATTTTCTACAACTTCCAGAAACGTTTGGCTACCATGCCCTTGTCGTTTCCAGCATCGCAGTCTTGCTCCTTCTACAATTGTGTAACCAGCATCATGAAAATGGTCATTATCTAAGTTAACAACATTTTCTTCGAGTGCTGCGCTAAGCGTAATAATTTTAAACGTGGATCCAGGTTCGAATGTCATCCAAACTGGTAAGTTACGATTGTAAATAGTAGAATCAACTTCTTGATAAGAAGAAGGGTCAAAATTTGGAGCCGAAGCTAGTGCTAGTATCTCTCCATTATTAGGATTCATTACGATTGCAATGCCTTGCGTTGCCTCATATTTATCCATTGCTTGTGACAATTCTCTCTCTACTACGGTTTGAATTTTCATATCGATTGTTAATTGGACATGGTTACCATTTTGTCCATTTTTCCAACTGTCATCCACATGTGGAAGTGGAATGCCTTTAGCATCAGTAAACATTCGAATGGCTGATTCTTTGCCCTTCAAGACAGAATCGTATTGATATTCGATTCCAGCAAGCCCCTGGGCATCATATCCGGTAAAGCCTAACAATCTCGAAAGCATTTTACCATGCGGGTAATCTCTGACATAGTCAATACCAGCATACAGACCCTTTACATTTTTATCTTGAATCTGCATAGCTAAGTCAGACGTAATGTTCTTCCCTGCTGGAGCAATTTTAACAAGATAAGCTCTCTTGTTAATCTGTTCGTATAGCTTACTCTCTTCCACTTCTAACAATGGTGCAATTTCTTTTGCAACCTTCTCTGGTTCTTTATTTTGGGAAGGCATATAGAAAAGGGTAGGAGATAGTCTGTTACCAACTATTACCTCCCCATTTCGATCAAGAATATTGCCCCTTTCAGAAGCATAAGGCAGCTCTCGGTCCCAGCTTTCCTTAGCTTTAGTAGTCAATTCACTGAACTGAAAAAACTGAAGCTGAATAAGCTTTCCCGCTACCGCCAGAAACAACAGCAGCGTAATAACCCATATCATCCGTAGCCGAATAACTTGTTTAAGTTTAGATATTACGTTTTCTCCTTTATGTCCGTTTTAGATAGCTTATGAGAAAACGTCCTTAACTATTCTAGTACTCTTCTAGTCTTGCGGTAGTTCTTCCAATTCTTCTTCCACTACGCTGTTTTCAGCAATTTCCTTTGGACTCGACAATTGAACTACAATTGGTGAGTCACTAGTAACAACTGAGCCAGCTGTTAAACTTTGCTTCGACACAAAGCCATCTCCTATTATTTCAATAGGCAACCCAGAAAGTGACTTATAAATCATAAGATTTCTTTTTGACCACCCTGCAAAGTTCGGAAGTACTATTTCCCCACTCCCTTTTATAAACGCAGTTCCTTGAGAAATAACAGAGGTGCCAGCCTTAGGATATTGCTCTAACACCTGATCCAACTGTCCAATTATAACAGTTTTTAATCCTTGAGTTTCTAACGCCATTTGGCTGTCTAACACATTTTTACCAATTAAATCAGGCATTTTTATCGGTTTAGATAATTCAAGGTTTTCAGGTTCTATATTTAAATATTTCAAGCTATTTTCAGTAACAGAGTTAAATATTTCCGATACAGGCTGTGATCCTACCTCTGTCGCTTTAATTTTCGGTTTCTGTACGGCAACATACACGATGAGCTGTGGATCTTCTACAGGAGCCATCCCTAAAAAGGAATATAGGAATAGCTGTCTTCCCCAAAAGTAGCTTCCATCCCCTTTTGGAATTTGCGCTGTACCCGTCTTTCCAGCTGAAGTATACCCATTTAGCTTAAATCGTTGTGCTGTACCATGATCAGATGTAACAGTACTAGCAAGAACTTCCTTTACCTGATTTGCAGTACTTGCCGAAATAGGAGATTTCTTTTCCACTGGTTCGTTGTCATCTACAACTTCTCCAGTATTAGGATTAACGATTTTATCAATTACAAAAGGCTGTAACATGGTACCCTCGTTTGCAATAGCTGTCATTCCTTGTATTAATTGAATAGGAGTGACAGTAACACCTTGCCCATAAGTAGTTGTGTATATATTAATCGGATACCTATCATTTACAATACCACTTGCTTCATTCGGAAGGTCTATACCAGTGGGCTCCCCAAAACCAAATCGACGAATATATTCAATAAAGGTTTCGTCTCCAATTTTATTTAGTAAAAAAGCCATGGAAACGTTAGAAGATCTTTGGAAACCTTCTAGATAAGATATAGTGCCCCAACCTACCCCATCGTTATGGTCTCTAATCTTTCTATCATAGACTTTATAAGTACCCGATTTAAATTGATCATTTGGATTCCAAACACCCTCTTCAATAGCAGATGCTAAAGTAAAGATTTTCATCGTAGAACCCGGTTCTATCGTTTGCTCAATGGCTTCATTCAACCAATTGGTCGAAAGTCCTTCTCTCGTATTCGGTTCGAATGTCGGTCGTTGAGCCATTGCTAATATCTCACCTGTTTTAGCATTTGCAACAATGGCTGTCATTTTTTCAGGATTATACTTTTCTTCTGCTTTATTCATAGCATCTTCTAAAAAGTTTTCTATTGTTTTGTCGAGCGTCAAGTGAATGTCATAGCCATCTTGTGCTTCTGTGACCATCTTGCTTGCATTAGGAAGTAAGAAGCCTTTTGTATCGCTATGATATTCCACTTTACCTGGCACACCAGTAAGCTTTTTATCATAAATGTACTCCAGTCCCATTTTCCCCACTGCAATGGCTTCCCCATCCTTGTTCTCTTCCTTGAGAGCAAATCCTATTAAATGAGATGCAAATGTCCCATTAGGATATAACCTTTTTAAATCTTGGCTAAACTGAATTCCAGGAAGTTCTAAACTCTTAATCTCTAACATTTTCTTATGACTAATATCTCTTCCAGCTTTGCCAAACTCGACTTGATACTTGTCCTTTTCAATACCTTTATTTAATATCTCTAGAATCTCTTGCTCTGACATATCAATATATTCTGCAAGTATTCTAGCAGTATCCTCTGGATCCACAACATGTCGAGGGACTTTACTATTACCTGAAACCTCTGCTCTCGTAATTGCAATCATCTTATAGCTTAAGGTATCTTCTGCAATTACCTCGCCATTACGATCTACAATATTGCCTCGATTTGCTGGTATTTCTTGAACACGTCCATACTTATCGTCTGCTTTTGAAGCTAAAACTTCCCCTTCTGCTGTACCTGTAACCTGAATGAATACAAAGCGGCTTAGCAATACAAAAAAGAGCCCTCCATAAAGTAAAAACATTAGAAAGGCTCCCCATTGAAAACGAAATTTTTTATTCATTGTCCTGGTACTACCTTTACGTTTTGCTCATTTAGTTTCAAGCCGAGTTCCTCTGCCTTTTTCCAAATTCGATCATAGGTAGATAATTCACGTACTTGTATGGACAAGTCAGTATTTTCTTTTGAAGTAGTATCTATTTGTTGTTCAAGTAAAGAAATCTCTTTTGTAGTTGCTCTAACGTCTGTTTGAGTTTGAACAATCATTAACGAAAGCACAGTTACAACGATTAATAATCCTACAAATAAAACCTTTTCACCTTTAGATAGTATTTTACTCTTTATTTTTGCCGGCTTCTTTGGCTGTGGTGGTTGCTCTGGAAAAGAAGGCCTAGCTATGTATGTCTCTGACTGATAGTTACGTAAAGCCATTTAAACACTTCCCTTTTCGATTAGTTTTTCCACAATGCGCAGCTTGGCAGATCTTGAACGGTTATTTACTTCTAGCTCTTCTTTCGAAGGTAAAATTGGCTTCCTAGTTATTAACTTCAGCATAGGTTCCATTCCAGCCGGGATAACTGGTAAGTTTGGCGGTAACTCTGGTAATGAGGACGCCTCCTTAAAAATAGTCTTTGTCAGCCTATCTTCTAAAGAATGGAAAGTAATAACGCTAACTCGTCCCCCCACCTTTATAAGCTGTATTGCATCCTCGAGTGAATCCTCAGCTGCTCCCAGCTCATCGTTTACTGCTATTCGGACAGCTTGAAAAATACGCTTGGCTGGATGCCCGCCTGTCCTTCTTGCTGCAGCCGGAATTCCTGCTTTGATTAACTCAACTAACTGGAAGGTAGTTTCGATAGGTACAGTTTCCCTTGCCTGCTCTATTTTCCTTGCAATCTGCTTGGAAAATTTCTCTTCTCCATAACGGAAAAAGATTTTCACTAACTTTTCATAAGGCCATTCATTGATAACATGGAAAGCTGTTAATTCACTTGTTTGATCCATCCGCATATCAAGAGGAGCATCGTAGTTATAGCTAAAACCACGCTCAGGGGTATCTAGCTGAGGCGAGGAAACGCCTAAGTCATATAAAATCCCATCAACCTTTTCAATCCCTAAATCATTTAAGGATTTTTTTAAATATCGAAAATTGGAGTGAACAAAAGTGACTTGGTCCAAGTAAGGAGCTAACTTTACTTTTGCATTTTCGATAGCTGTTATATCCTGATCGAAGCAGATTAACCTACCATTTTCATTGAGCTGTTTGATTAAGTATTCGCTGTGACCGGCACCACCTAGTGTGCAGTCAACGTAAATTCCATCGGGACGAATAGCTAGCCCATCTACCGTCTCGTGGAGTAGTACTGTTGTATGATGAAACAAGCTCTTCCCTCCATTTCTTATATATCAAAGCCGATCATATTCTCCGCAATGTCGTTAAATGAATCCTCAGAGTCTTCAAAGTATGTTTCCCAAGCTTCCTTCGCCCATATTTCCAGACGGTTGGACACCCCAAGAACAATACACTCCTTGTCCATTTTTGCATATGCCCTCAGATTACTTGGTATATTGATTCGGCCTTGTTTATCGATTTCTACCTCTGTAGCACCAGAAAAGAAAAAACGAGTAAATGCTCGTGCATCTTTTTTAGTTACAGGTAGTTCTTTTAATTTTTCTTCGAGCTTTCGCCATTCATTCATAGGATAACCAAATAAGCAATTATCAAGACCACGAGTTAAAACAAAACAATCCTCCAAATGCTCTCTAAATTTAGAAGGTATGATTATTCTCCCTTTAGGATCTACGTTATGCTGGTATTCGCCCATGAACATGCTACTCACCCCACTTTATGTCAATAACATACCACATCCCCCCACTTTCCTCCACAATTTTTTCGTAAATTAGTGGAGAAAATTTGAAAATGCGTAATTAGTACTTGTTAAAACACATTTAGAGCAAATATGACAAGGGTTCGGAAGAAAAAAGAGCTACCCATTTTTCTGAAGCTTAAACCTATATTTCATTAAATTTGTATTAAATTTAACTAACAATCGATGTAATAGATAAACAACATTTAATATTTCTAAAGAAGAGAAAATTAACAAAAAAACAAATACATCTTAAAATCTCTTGTTTTTCGATTTTTAATATGATTTTACAAGTCATAATTTACATCCAATAGATTATAAAAAACGACTTAATTATTTCCCTTTCATCAAATTCAACTAATATAAATAAAACAAGAAAAGCACAACCGCCTATCCCTGCCCCGACAGGCATTGGAGAAAAGCGAGGAGGCAGTTCCTCAGCCACCGGAGCTTTTATCCATTTGACCCCGAGGGGCAAGGCGGTGGAGCTAAGACAACAAGAAAAGCGCAAGCGCCTATCCCTGCCCCGACAGGCAAATGGAGAAAAGCGAGGAGGCAGTTCTTCAGCCACCGGAGCTTTTATCCATTTGACCCCGAGGGGCAAGGCGGTGGAGCTAGACATCAAGAAAAGCGCAAGCGCCTATGTCTGCCCCGACAGGCAAATGGAGAAAAGCGAGGAGGCAGTTCCTCAGCCACCAGAGCTTTTCTCCATTTGACCCCGAGGGGCAAGGCGGTGGAGCTAGACATCAATTGATCCAAAGGTTCAAAACTTATAATTTCCTAAACAAACGAAAAACTCCTCTCCCATTAAGGGAGAGGAGCAAGATACATTATATAGACACTACATGATGCTTACCATTAAATTCATATGGAACCTGAAGTAATTCTACAAGGAGGTCCTGTCCTTTTTCATTTAGTAATTGAATAGGAGAGTAAGTTCTTTCCTGTAGACCACCATTAGGCATAAGCTGAATGATTAATTGGTCATAACGATAAATAGAAGAATCTAGCTTGGTTAAAATAGTATCCTCTACTGCATTCTCCATGAAGGTAAGCTGCTTCGTATGAAAATCCAAGTTTTTTTCTACTAAAGATGTAAGCTTAATATCATTTCGTTTTAGTAATTGATCAAGTTCTTCATACTTACTTGCTAAATCATCTTTAATTGACTGGATGAACAAGGAGACATCCTTATTTTGATTTTCCTCAATCATCCTAGCTTTTGAAAGCTCGACCTCTCCACTCCAAACATCAGGAATCGAGAATTCCAGCTTATCTAGTAGCGATTGCACCTTAGGAGTGACTAAAGATATGCTAAGTCGCGGCGTGATAACCGGCATTTTCATATTAAATAATTGGAAGGCATTTTTTAATGTAGCCCAATAAGCTATCTCGCCTGGGCCACCAATAAAACTTAATACCGGAAAAACCATTTCTTGCATTAATGGTCGTGTAACAACGTTATTACTAAGTTTCTCAGGTTGATCTTTAGCAATCGCAATAAGCTCTTCTTTGGTGAAAGATATTCCCTTAGCTTCATGCACAAAAGAATTGCTCTCTCTTTCTAGAAGAAAACGTTCGCCATCCTCTACATAAAACAAATTAGCAGCTGTTTCTTTCGCTTGAATTGGAGACCCATACCCTAGTTGGTCAAGCTGTTGTTCCTTTTGGAATACTAAACTTGCCAAATCCGAGGACTGTTCAATCATTTGAACAAAATAGTCAGATTCCAACTGGCGAAGAGGCTGATAGGCTGCATCAACCATAAGCAGTCCTTCTTCGTAAAATAATTCGTTCATAATTGCCGAAAAAAACGTAGTGAAGTTGGAATGTTCCCCTACAAAATGAGTGAACTTTGAGTATAGTTTTTTCGTATGGGATGTTTCAGGCAAGCTTTTGAAAATCTCTTCTAAATAGGCTAGCATCGTTTCTTTCGTAAATGTTGTCTCTGAAGCAATTTTCTTTAACCTCGATCTTTCGGGGAAAACGAGTTTTTGGAGCTTTCTGCTTTTCTCTATGTAAACATGGTTGATTTCATCGATATCATGATCTTCACCTGCTATCCAAAATACAGGAATTACCGGTATACCTTGTATTTCTCTTTGACGTTTCGCAAGAACGATCACTGAAATGGCTTTATGGATGGAATACATAGGACCGGTCAATATGCCTGCCTGCTGTCCACCAATTACAACCACGCCGTTATCTTTCAATTCCTCTATATGTTTTCTACTTTTCTCAGAAATACCAAACTGGTCCATATAGCTAGTAATAACGCCAGCCAGCTCAACTCTTTTATGTTTTGAGTAATCGGTCTCTTGAAGTCTTTTATTTAAATCCTCTTGGTTCCATTCATAATGAAAAAAAGAGGAAAGACTTGCAGAGTCCTCTAAATATGCTTTATAGAATGGGGAAACAAATGGTTGTGTGTATTGCTCTAATCGCACGATTTTCCACCTCTTTAATATAATCCTTTTAGAGTATATCATTTCATCAGAAAGAGATGAAAATTATTAGCTTATATACTTTAAAACATATCGGATTACTCCGATTATCCATAAAAGAGCGTACATGAAGCAGAGTAGGATGAAAAACAATCTCCACACTTTCCGAAGCAGAGGCTTTATTTCTATCTCTTTTTTCATTCTCCATTCTAGAATGGTCATAATAGTTGCAATAAAAATAGCAAAAATAATAATAATAAATCCTATTTCTTTTCCAAAAATAACATTAAACACATGAGAAACTGAAAAGAATAACAAAAACGTAGTAATATCTGCAGCTATACCAATAGATTTTTTTCTTTTGCGAAACGCATATTTGGCAATCACAAAAGAAATGATAAATAGAATTGCTGGAACTAATACAATGATAGAAACAAGGCTGATCATATCAATCACCTACTTTATTCATTTCTTTTAATAATAAATAAAAAGTATTTAGAATGGGCAATGACTTTTTACGACTCTCTGCTTCCGCTAGGATAGCCCCTACTATAGTATCGACTTCCATTACGCGATTGCTCTGAAAATCCTTAAGCATGGATGAGTAGTTATACTCTGTATTTTGGCAAAGCGACACAACTTCTTCCCATGCCAATAAGTCGTTCCAATCTTCAAAGGCTTCTATAATTTCCTCATACAGGCTTCGCAATATTTTTTTATATGATTCATTTTTAATTAGTTCACCATTCTGTACACTAGCAATGGTAGTTAAGGGATTTATCAAGCAATTAAGTAATGCTTTTTTAAACAAGATTTGTCTAATATTTTCAGTAAGTTGAAATGGGAATTGCTCTGACTTAGATCTCAGTAGCTGTTCAAGACGCTGCCACTTTCCTTTATAAAATCCAATTGAAGTCGTTCCAATTCCTAAGTGTTGTACCGTTTCCCGATTTATTTTGGTCGCTCCGTGCAAAACAGAACCTAATAATATATTCGATTGTTTTAAAGTATCGATAAACTGTAAATGTAGTAGACCATTTTGTATAAACAGTAGAGGAGTTTCTTTTGGTAAGGAATCTAAATTATTTTTTAATGAAGAGAGATCGTGATACTTAACTGCCACAATAATTATATCCATTGGATGTAGTGCTTCTATAGAATTGACTATCTGACATTCAATTCGATCCGTAATGTCATTTGTTTTTATGTATAGTTCTTTTAAGCTCTTATTCCTTACTAAAAAGGATATGTCATGAGCTGCTTTAGATAAATAGGCGCCAAATAGCATACCGACTGCTCCAGCTCCTATAATTCCTATTCGCATACTTCTTAACCTCCTACAAAATATTATATGGGGGAATAATCTACCATCCAGGGAGGTCGTCCACCAAACGTTATATTAGGTCGTATTTCCAGGCTATGTTAAAGGTTAGGGCTGATTTATGATGCAAAGAAATCTAGATCAGAGAGTAGAATTGATTTTTCGCACCAGCCGGACGCTTTCCTCGGGGTGAGCGATAAGCCATCACCCATCCCGTAGGAGTCGCCGTCTGGCACTCCAATCAATAAACGGGAACAGCTTATCGATTGCTAAAATATTTACTCGCATAAACAAAGCTGAAAAACTGACACCAACCCCAATTTCATCATCTATATTTGTTCTTAATAGCCATTTGAAAGTTCCTTTGTTTATGTTTACAGTCACTATAAAAAGAATTGTTAGTCTAAATCAACCAATAACTTTAACAAAGCTTATTTTTAAAAAGGCCTACCTTTAAGGTAGACCTAAGTTTAAAAATATTATACAGGAAGGACTGGGTGTTTTCGAGGTGCAATTGCAATTTCTTTATCTTCATAGTATCTCAAACGATTAGCAAGCTCGTTACGCAGATCGCTCGGCTTCACAATTTCATCGATAATCATTTCAGATGCCAGCTTATAAATATCTATTTCTTCCTTATATTCTGCATGCTTTTCTTGAACGAATTTCAATCGTTCTTTTGGATCCTCGATTGCTTCAATCTTATTGGAATATACAGCGTTTACCGCTGCCTCAGGTCCCATAACAGCAATTTGAGCGGTAGGAAGTGCGATACACACATCAGGTTCAAAAGCTGGTCCAGCCATAGCATAAAGACCTGCGCCATAAGCTTTTCGTACAATAACAGAAAGCTTTGGTACAGTTGCTGAGCTCATAGCAGCGATAAGCTTAGCTCCATGGCGGATAATTCCTGCCCTTTCCACTTTTGTCCCTATCATGAAGCCCGGAACATCTGCTAAGAATAATAATGGAATGGAGAAAGCATCACAAAGAGAAATGAACTTAGCAGCCTTGTCTGCAGAATCTACGAACAGGACTCCACCTTTTGCCTTCGGTTGGTTCGCTATGATTCCTACCGGCTTCCCTTCGATTCGAGCAAATCCTGTTATTAGCTCCGGAGCAAACAGTTTTTTTATATCAAAGAAAGTACCTTCATCGATTAATGCATCAATTGCTTCATACATATCGAAAGGTGCGTTTTGGTTTTCAGGAATAATTTCCTCTAACGTTCTACCTTCTTTGGTTTGCTTCGGTTCAACCGTTTTTGGCTTTTCAGTGTAATTGGCAGGGAAGTAGCTTAAATACTTCTTCGCTTCTTCTATAGCTTCTTCTTCCGAGGAAACAAGCACGTCGCCGACTCCACTAACTGTACAGTGCATGCGCGCCCCCCCCATTTCCTCTAAGCTCACCTTTTCTCCAATTACTTTTTCAGCCATACGTGGAGATCCAAGGTACATCGAGGCATTTCCTTCCACCATAAATACAACATCACAAAAAGCCGGTATGTACGCCCCTCCTGCAGCTGATGGTCCAAATAACAAACATATTTGAGGAATAAAACCGGATAATCTCACTTGATTGTGAAAAATTCTACCAGCTCCTCGACGATTAGGGAACATTGCTAATTGGTCTGTAATACGTGCCCCAGCAGAGTCTACTAAATACAATAGTGGCACACGATTTTTTTCAGCAATTTCTTGGATTCGAATTATTTTTTCAACTGTTCTAAATCCCCATGATCCAGCTTTTACTGTAGAGTCATTTGCCATTACGCAAACTGTTTGTCCATTTACTTTTCCAGTTGCAGTAACAACACCATCAGCAGGTAAGTCACCTGCTTCTACATTTGCAAATCGACCGTCTTCTACGTATTCCCCATTATCAAATAACAGGTTTAAACGATCACGAACAAACAGCTTCCCCTGCTCCTTCATTTTCTCATGATACTTTGAATGTCCACCTGCATAAATAGATGATAATTTTTCTTCTAACTTATCGTTATACCCCTTTGTTTCTCCCACTTTGTAAAACCCCCGTTTCAAGTAGCAGCAGCCGAGCCCTGTATGTAGGGCACACTCCGACTGATACAAATGCTTGATAGAATAAAATAAACAATTATTTTAATTGATAAATACATTTATTGAACGATTCGTAAAACCTACTTAAATTTTCTAATAGAATTTTAAATACGCGACTTACATTTTTTGTGTTGGAGGTGTTTTTATTCGAACGTTACTAATACGTCTCCCTCATTTACGAAGTCTCCAACTTGCGCCTTTATTTCAAGAACTTTACCTGCGACATTAGATTCTACAGGAATTTCCATTTTCATCGATTCAAGTACCATAACCACTTGGCCTTCTTGCACTTCGTCCCCCACTGCAACGTTAACCGTAAATACTGTACCTGCCATAGTTGATTCTAAATTTTTCATTTTGAAATTTCCTCCCTTTGTTTGTCCATCCATTCCCCTAAAACGGATGTTGAATATACTCCACTTTCAAAAGTACTGTCATGTAAAAACTGGTCAAATAGTGAAATATTAGTTCTTACACCTTCTATTTTAGCAGAAGAAAATAATTTTTGTGCTTTCTCAATTGCTAATCTTCTGTTTTCTGCATGTATAATTACTTTGGAAATCATTGGATCATAAAAAGGAGTCACCTTATTTCCTTCCTCATACCCTGCATCTATTCTTACATCCGAATCATTTCCCCATGTAAGAGTAGATATTGTTCCTGGAGAAGGGAAAAACGTTTTTGGATCCTCTGCGTAAATTCTAAATTCAAACGCGTGCCCATTAGTTGTAATTTTGTCTTGCTCCTTAACTGGCAACTCCTCACCTTGCGCAACCTTTAGCTGCCATTCTACTAAATCAAAGCCTGTTACCGCTTCTGTTACTGGATGCTCTACCTGTAAACGAGTATTCATCTCTAAAAAGTAAAATTGGTGATTTTGGTCTACGATAAATTCCACCGTGCCAGCATTTACATAATCGACCGCCTTTGCCGCGTTAACTGCCGCCTCAAACAGCTTCTTCTTGGCTTCTTCTGGGAAGTTAGGAGATGGAGATTCTTCAAGAACCTTTTGATTTCTTCTTTGTACGGAACAATTACGTTCGAACAAATGCACGATGTTTCCTTTTGTATCCCCAAAGATTTGTACTTCAATGTGGCGAGAGTCTTCAATAAATTTTTCTAAAAATACTATATCACTACCAAAATAAGATTTGGCTCTAGTTTTAATCGATTCAAAGTGCTTGGTAAGGGTTGCTTCATCGTCACATTTAATCATGCCGATGCCGCCTCCACCCGCGCTTGCCTTAAGCATAATTGGGTAGCCAATCTGTTTGGCTGCTTGAAGTGCCTCGTCCAAAGAATTAAGCCCATCCTCAGTTCCCGGTACCACAGGCACGTTTGCATAAATCATTGTTATACGGGATTCAATTTTATCTCCCATCTTTTCAATCGTTTCTGCTTTAGGGCCAATAAACGTAATTCCAGCTGCCTCTGCTTTTCTAGCAAACTCTGCATTTTCTGACAAAAAACCATAGCCTGGATGAATTGCATCTACACCTTCTCGTATAGCAAGCTCAATTATGTCATCAGCCTTTAAATAAGACTGTTGGACCTGACTCGGCCCAATAAGAAAAGCATAATCCGCTTCTTTTACATAAGGAAGCTGTTCGTCCGCTTCACTATAAATTGCTACCGTCTCAATATTTAAGCGTTTACATGTCTTGATAATCCGTCGTGCTATTTCTCCCCGATTTGCTATTAACAGCTTTTTCATATGTATCTCCCCTTTGTCAAAATATTCTCCCCTCTATTAGTCTATACGAAAGTTGAAAGTGAATTCAACTTTCACATAATAATTGATTAAATTCATCTACATAACCTAGGGCCAAATAACCAACAAAAAATTACAAAATCGTTACAGGTGCCAGGCACCTGTAACGATTCTGATATAAAATTATTTCCCATTAAAAAAAGTCTCTATTTTTTAGAGACTTCCTTGCTAATTTCTTTCTATGTGTTGAACACCTTGTTTGGCCCAGTTCACTAGTACCTCGTAATCTCTTTTTAGTAAATTATATGCATTTGCTATTTCATCATAGGAATTTTTCATTTCATCATAACTTTGCATGGCAAGTTGCAAATGGTTTTGAAGGGAAGTGGAATCGTTTACAGTCTCCTTGAAACTTTCTACCTTCGGGGAATCCTCTTTTGGGAAAAGTTGTGGGCGAAGATTTTTATTCCATCTAAATGCACAAGCTTGTTTGGACCGCCCTAACAACACGCTGGCTTCCTGAAACCCTGAGATTTGGGTGTGGCCTTGTTCGATTTTCTTTAGTACTATCTCTTTTAGTAGATTGTCTTCGTCGAGGGTCCAGCTATCTTTTCTCAATTTAACATTCACATTTATCACCCTTTGCTTTTTTATTAATATATGCAAAGTGGGTATAAATAGACTCTATTTTATTTCTTTTTTGATAAAAAAGAATTCACTGCCTCATGGTGTACATCAGCTTCCCAAAGTATAGAGCATTCTTTCACTTCTTCCATTATTCTCTCAAATAATTTAGATTGCTCCCATTTTCGTATGATCTGTTTTTTGTAGGCCTTCAAAACTGTCGAATGGGGAAGAATCATTTTGGAGATGAAGTCTTGTAGAGCAATCACTTTATCACCCTCAAACACTTCGGTAGCCCAACCCATCTCTAATAGCTCCGATGAATGATAAGGTGTGGCTTCTGTTAACATCTTTAGCGCTTTATCATACCTCATACCCTTTTCAAAAAGGTATGTTCCCCCACCCCAACCACTGGTAATAGCAAGTTTACCTTGGATAAAACCACATTTCGCTTCCTTTTTGACAAGTCGGAAATCGCATAATGTGGCTATTTCACATCCCCCACCAACTGCGGTCCCATTAATTAAAGCGATTGTTGGTACCTCTAGAGTAGCTACCTTGTAAAGTTCTTTAGCTACTTCGCTTAGCATTGCGTAAGATTCCTCCGCCGTTTTTAGCTCATGAAAAACTGATAAATCTCCTCCTGAACAGAAAGACTTATCTCCTGCTCCTGTGATTACTACAAGCTTAATTTCTTTATTTGAATTAACCTCAGTCACAAGCTGCCTAAATCCAGCCAAAACATCAAAGTTAATAGCATTATGTATGTCAGGTCGATCAATCTCAAATATTAGGATGTTATCCTGTTCTTTTATTGTGTAAGCCAAAGTATGTACCTCCTAAAATGAATATAGAGAAAAAGGCTACCGAAGAGCCATGGTCTCTTTGGTAGCCTTTTAAGGAACAAATACTGTATTATTTGCTCACTACTTCTTTCCCTTTGTATTGACCGCATGATTTACAAACTCGGTGAGCCAATTTCATTTCACCACAATTTGAACAAGCAACCATACCAGGTACGGATAATTTAAAATGTGTACGACGTTTTCTTTTTACAGTTTTAGAAGTTCTTCTAGCTGGTACTGCCATTGGTGGCACCTCCTTACAGATCTATTATTCGTCTGTTTGATCAAAATACTTAGCTAAATCAGCAAGTCTTGGATCCAATTTTGGTTGGTCATCTTCTTGCAATTCTTTAAGATCTTCATCAGTAGTAAAGCTCCAACCTGTCCCACCCTCGTGTTTAAATTGGTCTGCACCTTCTTTATACACTTGCAATGGTATTTCTAAAAGAATTAATTCTTCCAGAACAGGATCGACATCAATGACATCCCCTTCTACGATATGATAATTATCATACGCTTTAGCAGAAGCGAGTGCAGTGTCGGACCAGGTGAATACTTCATCCGAATCAATCTCAAATGGAAATTCTACATCTTCCCAAGTGCGTGCACATGGTAAGGTTAAAACTCCAGAAAGCTGAAAATGACAAGTCATTTGCGCTGCACCAAATGTGCAGTGCCCTTTTACATGAACGGGTGAAATCTTTCGAACGTCTTGATTTCGCTTCTTCACATTTTCGAGTTCCACGAATTCATCTATATCTAGACCATTCTCACGATATTTAGAAAGCTGACTAATTGCCCATTTCATACGATTATCACCTCAAGACAACAAAGTTGATTATATAATGCTTAGTTTTAGATGTCAAGATAATTTCTTGTCACTACTTTATTTTAACATTATACTTTCAGTAAGGAAAGTATTTAAGATTGGTCCAGATTTAACAGACAAAACAACGATAGCAAAGACTACCAGCTAGAAGATCAGAAAATTTAAGGGGGATTAATTATAATGAAAGCCACAGGAATTGTTGTAGAATACAATCCATTTCATAATGGTCATCTACACCATTTACAACAGTCCATTAAACAGACGAATAGCGAACTTTCAATCGCTGTCATGTCCGGCAACTTCTTGCAGCGTGGAGAGCCAGCGCTTGTAGATAAATGGACTAGAGCTAAAATGGCAGTAGATGCTGGTGTCGATTTAGTTATAGAGTTACCATATGCATTTGCAACTGCACAGGCAAGTGATTTTGCTAAGGGAGCTATTTTTTTATTGGATGCATTAAAATGCGACAGCTTTTGTTTTGGAAGTGAGGAAGGGTCAATAGAGTCTTTTAATCATACAGTTAAGTTGTTAACCTTCAAAAAGAACGAATACAACGAGGCTATCTCTCAGTTTATAAAAAGAGGGATTAGTTATCCAAAAGCACTGAACGAGGCATATCTTTTATTGGCAAAAGAAGCAACTGAACCTCTAGTGGATTTGTCTAAACCAAATAACATCTTAGGCTACCACTACATGGAGGCTGCACGTCAAATAAATTCATCCATCAAGCCAACTACAATTCAACGCATTGTGGCTAACTACCACGATGATGCTAAAAAAACAGAATCGATAGCGAGTGCCACTGGAATTAGAAAGGTGCTCTTCGAAGAAAAAGAGCTTTCTAAAATTCATCCATATTTACCCGACACAAGTCTTCTGGGTCTAACCAAATGGATTGACCAGGCAGAAAGTTTCGGTAGCTGGGAGCGTTTTTATCCTATTTTGCGCCTAATTATTTTGCGCCAGGATAAACATAGCATTGCAAAGTATGCAGAGGTGACGGAAGGCATTGAAAATGCTATTTGGAACGCTGCTGCAAAGCATGACAGTTTCTTCCCATTTATGGAGCAAATAAAATCCAAACGATTTACCTGGACAAGAATACAAAGAATGTTGACCCATATTTATAATGCATTTACATGGGAAGATTTAAGAGCTATTGAGTACCCTACCTATATCCGACCACTTGCAATGAGTCAAAAAGGACAGACCTACCTCCAATCCATAAAAAAAGACTTGCAGCTCCCTCTAGTTAGTAGGGTGGCTGCAAGCAAGGATAATATACTACTGCAGCTTGATATTAAAGCCGCAAATCTATATTATTTAGGACTTCAAACTAAATTTGGTTCATCCATGGTTGGGAGCGAATATAGAAAGATACCAATTAGAATTTAATCATTTAGGTTCTAGGTTATCTAAATATTCCATTGCATCGTCAATGGTTTTCACTGGCACAATTTTCATCTTTGTGCCAATTTTTTTTGCCGTTTTTAAAGCTTCTTCATAGTTAGAGGTAAGATCTGGGTTTTTAGCAACAATTTCTTCAGGTATATCATCGTCGGGTGCAAACATGAAATCTACCCCTTTTTTATCTGCAGCAATTACTTTTAAGTCGATTCCGCCTATCCTTCCAACAGTACCATCTTGTAGCATTTCACCAGTCCCTGCAATATCGTAGCCCTTTGTTATGTCCTCTGGAAGCAGTTGGTTTAATAACTCAAGGGTAAACATTAGACCTGCCGATGGACCTCCAATATCGTCGGATTTAATCTCTACAGACGGGGTGGTTTCTACTACCTTGTTTTCAGTATAGGAAATACCAATACCAGCCTTTTCAAGGACCCCTGGGACCGATTTAAGGGTTACCTCTTTAGTAAGCACCTTTTCTTCCCGCTCGACCTTTAAACGAACGGTATCTCCCTCTTTTTTATCTGCTAAGTACTTAGCAATCACGTCTCCAGTCAGATCAGACAAATCATCCATTTCTAAAATTTTGTCTCCTGGTTTTAGAATATTGTGAGCGCCCCCTCCATCCACTACATTAAAAATAAATATTCCGTGATTAATAACGGTGTATGGTTTTTTCGCTCGATCGAAAGCCACCGTAATAGCATTAAACTGAGAATCAGACATAAGCTTTAATTGACGTACATTATATTCCTCTTCATCTTCGTCCTCTTGGCGAATTTGATCGGCAGGATAAATCTTTTGACTATCTGTTACTTTCGCGTACGCATACGTGAGAGGAGTCGCCTTTGATAGAGCAATAGTTAGAAGACTTAATGTACCCTCGTCATCCTCATCTCCATTTTCAACATGTACCAATGGTGAAAGCTCATAAGCTCCGCCTGGTCTTGAAATGTAGGATTCCATTGGATAGAAGCCTAATGCCAAAATAATTACAACAATAAAAAGAAGGACGATTGGTTTTATCTTCTTCATAAGTTATCCCTCTCTTTCATAAATAATTAAATATAAATATAAGTTTATCACTTCCAATTTTGACTGACAAAACATATTAAGAAAATATTGCTAACTCTGGAAGATTTAAAAGAATGAGTAACTCTGTTCAAGAAAGAAATCTTACAAAAACTACGCTTTGAGGAAAAAATGTTTTCCTTTAAGAGATAAGGAATGACGCAAAATGCATATTATTGTTACAGTTGGCAGTTGGGCACTTATTATTCTCTTATTTTTACAGCCTGGAGTTTCACATAAAGGTGCATTAGAAGGGATGCGCATCTTCACTACCTCTCTCATGCCTTACCTATTACCTTATTTGGTGATCACTCAAATGTTTATTCGCACTCAGAAAAAATTTTTATCTACCAGTAACAAATTTAAACTTTATTTTAATATTTACCTCCTGACAGCTCTTGGGGGCTTCCCTAGTGGAGCAGCCATTATATCCTCCTTAAAGGAAATAGGCACCTTAAACGCCCGGAATGCAAGCTGGCTATTAGCTATTTGCCACGCACCTAGCCCAATGTTTGTGATCGGATTTGTGGGAATTGAAATATTTAACGCAGAAATAGCGGGGCTTAAATTATTAATCATCATTCATGTAGTCAACCTTATTTTCCTACTAGTATTCATTATTTTCTCCAAGCCTATTCAAATGAATACATACAAAAAAGAAGCTAACACCTCTCCCTTCCAAGAGAGCATAAAAGAAACCTATCAAATCCTTTTACTTATTGGGACGACCGTTATCTTCTTTACTACAATTAGCTATATCGTATTTGAATCTTTAAAAGAAATCATCCCAACTATTTCACCAACTGTCCTAGTTTTTGTATCCTCACTTTTTGAAATGACGGGTGGGATTAGCCTTGCCGGACAAATACTATCAGGATCCTACTACCTTCCTTTTATCATTGCTCTTATTATTGCTTTTAGCGGTTTAAGTATTCATATGCAAATAATTGTTCTTGCTCAAAAAGCAGGCATACCCATTCGGAAATACCTCATGTTCCGTTTGCTCAACATGCTCATCATTCCACTATTTTTCATACTTGGCTAAATGACAGAAGTGTTACTGGTGCCAGGCACCAGTAACACTTCTGTCATATATTGATCGGAGGCAAAAAAATACCTTGCCCGAGGGCAAGGTTATGGTTGATGCTTATACTTTTCTTTAAGTGCTATTTCCACTTGTGGTGGTACTAGCTCTCCAATGTTGCCTCCGTACTTAGCAACTTCTTTTACTATACTAGAGCTTAAAAATGAATATTGATTTTTGGTCATGATAAAAAATGTTTCTATTTCATCATTCAAAACTCGATTCATAGAGGTGATTTGCATCTCATATTCAAAGTCAGAGACTGCTCTAAGACCTCTAATGATTGCACTTGCTCCTACGTTCTGAGCATAGTCCATAAGTAAACCTGAGAAGGTTTCTACCTTTACATTGGGCAAGTGGGCAGTTACTTCCTGAATAAGCTTTACTCGTTCTTCTACAGAAAATAGAGGATTTTTAGAGGAGTTATTTAAAACAACTACATAAACCTCTGAAAAAATAGAAGCTCCTCGAGTAATAATATCAAGATGTCCATAAGTGATTGGATCGAAACTTCCTGGAACAACTGCCATTTTACTCATGTGATTTCCCCTCTTCTTCTTGGTAACGATAAATGGAAATAACCGTCCCACCATAATTTTCTCTGCGTGAAAGCTGGAACTCTCCATAAGCATCCGGTAGATCCACCATCTTTTCATGCTCACAGACGATTGTTCCTGTTTCAGACATTAGACCCTTTTCCACTATCTCCCCAACCAGATTATAAAAAGGAGTTTTACTATAGGGAGGATCAACGAATAATAGCTCTATACTCAACGCTCTTTTTTCAAATGCCTTTACTGCACGAGATGCATCTATTTTGTATATCTCGCTTGCATCTTCTAAGCGACATTTTTTTAGATTTTCGTTAATGGTTTGAATCGCTTTATAATCTTTTTCAATAAAAATACATGTTTCTATACCTCTACTTAAAGACTCAATCCCTAGTCCACCACTGCCTGCAAATAAGTCCACAGCCGTTCCGCCATTAAAGTACGGCCCAATCATATTAAAAATAGACTCTTTCACCTTATCTGTAGTAGGTCTTGTATTAGTTCCTGGTACTGCCTTCAATGGTAATCCTTTTCTAGTTCCTGAAATAACTCTCATACTATTTCTCCCAGCATTAATTAGACGTTTCTTCTTGTAAATGAATTCGTCCGTCCTCTTTATCTATGTTCAACAAAAACAAACGAATCATCCACGTCTCTTCTATATAAAATTTTGAACCGATTTTTTCAAAGGGCTCGGACATGGCATCATATCTTTTTTGATTATAAACATAAAATGGTTCTTGAATAGGAAATCTAAATGCCCTAGTTTCATTTTGGACGTATAAACCTTTATCTGTGTCGTCATACGTATAGCCCAACACATCTAATAATGGTTCTGCTGCATACAAAACCTTTCCATCCTTAAATAGGACGTCGATGTCCTTTTGTATGCCATCGTTAATATATACAGGTCGTGAATCTTCAAACAACAATGGGAACTTGTCGTTTTGCAGATCATTCCATTCGAAAAATGAAGTTTTGGAATCCAGAAGAGATGACAATAGCTTATCCAACTTCTCCGCACTTAACTCCTTCTGATTTTCCAACAAGGACTTCCATTCGGACAATTGACTATTAGTCAAATAATTAGTTAAGGTCTCATACATCCATATTGACTTTTCAGCCCCCACAGGAGACTCCATTAGAAAGCTGCTTACTACTTCTGCTAGCAAAAGATTTTCGGTCGGTAAATTATAGCCATCCTGAATATTTTTAACAGCTATATCTCTCTGTATAGAAGGCAAGTCCTCATTTTCCAAAAATAAAATATTGGATGCGTTCACTTTGTACTTATTATCCTCAACTAAAATAGAAGAATGTCTAGTGTTAGGTAATTGTAATTCATCTAAAAGCTTTTGTAGACCAGCCGCTACCGGCTCCTTGGAATAGACCGAATAATGATCATTTTGGTATTGAATCGGTAAAGCTTCTTGTTGCCAATATAACTCTTGTACAGTACCTTCTCCAATAGAAAGTGAGTAGTCAATTAAGTCTAAAGAAGAGTTACCAATCTTAGGTAGTCCACTTACCCACATTCCGCCTCTTTTTAAAGAGTCTGTTATATGTAATGTTGTATAGGTTACATCACCATTTTCTAGCTTTAAGAGAAAATCAGAAAGAACGACTCCTTCTTTTAAGCCATTTGGCAAAGGAAAAGTATAGGATACACTTTGACTGGAGACTTCATCTTCAAGAAAGCTACTCAAGTCTTCTGCAAAACGTTTACAGCTGTTTCCAGCACCGTTTAAACAGCTCCTATTTTCACTAGCAATTGGCCATAAAATAGAGACTTTCTCCTTTGGTAAGTTAAAAAAGTGATGATTTACTTGTATACTATTTTCAAATAATTGGATATCTACTTCTTGCTCATATGAAAAGTCCTGTACTTCTTCATCTATATTGGAGGAGTACACCTCATATTGAAATAATAATAAAACGCAATTTGTTACTACTAAAAGCATAGATATAAAGCCTACAATAATTTTCATGGAATTGTCCTCCAACATAGTGGTAAGATGAATTGGAAAGGAAGTGTTTTCATTGATCCAACGTTTTATAGAACTTGGCGAAGGTTACGGAGATACATTTGAGCTATGTGAATTAGCACGTGTAAACAAGGAACGTATTTACAGAGCATTTATCTTCTCTTCACCCAAAAATGGGAAGGACTATATTTCTATAGCAATTGCTCTAAAACCCATAAATGATACCAAATTTTTCCCAATTTACATTTGCCGTGAGGGCATTCCCCAGTCACAGCCAGAATCCAAAAGACTAAGTACATTTAAAGAAACTTTAAACGAGTTACAGGTTGAACCAATACAAATATCTATTAAGCATTCCTCGACGTTTGCAGATACGCATTTATTTTATCAGTATATCATTGGAATCCTAAGATTAAACCATTATATACCACCATTCCAATAAAATGCTATAGACCGATTTTATAATCATACTCTTTAGCTTTATCTGGTTTACTATTTTCAAATTCTGTTTTTACAAACGGACGATAGGACTCTAATATTTCTTTTACAAAAGGAAGTTTATTCATCTTTTGTTTAGCCGCTTCTATCTGATCCTGATCACAATATAAAACGACATATTTCATTTTTTTAGAAATATAATGGACATGCCCGTATTTTCTTAAAGATTTAGCCTGCTTTAAATGATGCACATAGACAATTAGTCCTTGTCTTTCTGTCATACGCTTCCCCTCATTTCTTCCTTCAAGAATAACATATGGAGGATTTTGATAGCAACAACAACTAGCTGACAGCTAAATATCAATTGGCTATAATTAAAGAAATCGTCGCAAACATAAGTGAGTTAAGTTCTTATTATCTTGCTACAATTTGAATAAGTCCAAAAAGGGGGATTAAAATATGGGGAAAAAATCTAATGTAGCTCTTGCAATTGCTGCTGCTGCAGGTGCCGCTTGGGCTAGTACAAAAGCTTTATCAAAGCCTGATAGCCGCCCTTCAAAGGAAGCATTAAAGTATGAACATCCCATTATTCTTGCACATCGAGGAGGACTAGCCCTTGCTCCTGAAGGCTCCATGGCTGCTTTTGATAATGCTGCAAAATTAGGAGTCCATGGCTTTGAAATTGATTTGAGATTAACTAAAGACGAAGAAATCATTGTATTTCATGACGAAACATTAGAAAGAACAACAGATCTTACAGGCAAGGTTGCAGACTACACGTTGTCTGAGCTTAGAGATGCAGATATAGGGTATCATTTTAAAGATATAAAAGATGGCTTTTCTTATAGAGGCAAAGGTGAACGAGTGGTAACACTTGGTGAGTTAATCGATGCTTATCCACAAATGCTCATTAATATGGACATAAAGGACAACCCCGCAACTTATGAAGGTAGTCTGATGCCATCTAAGCTATGGAGATTGATAGAAGAAAAACAAGCCTTTGATCGGGTAGTTGTAACAAGCTTCTTTGATGAACAAATTGATCGGTTCAACCTCTACGCTCAAAACAGAGTTGCTTTAGGTGCCGGAGAAAAAGAAGTCAAAAAAGCATACACAGCTTACACTTCACAATTTAGACATTTATATCATCCCAAGGCGGACATTTTTCAGTTACCGCTAAGAGCCAAAATGGTTTCTCTAGACAGTCCTGGATTTATAAAATTTTTATCTACTTTAAATATCCCAGTACATTATTGGACCATCAATGATCCAGAGGTAATGAAAAAGCTTATTCAAAATGGAGCAAAAGGGATTATTACAGATAGACCTGACCTAGCAATTGATGTATTAAAGTTGAACTAGAATTTTATGAGTAAAAAAAGGATGTGCACAATTAATGTACACATCCTTCCTAATTTATTTGGTGCAGCTATCCATTTGTTTGATTAGCTGACTTTTAATTTTGTGATTTTCTTAAGCTGAGCAAGAGCACGACCCGCCGGTTCCACAGCCACTACCGCAGCTTGAACCGCTAGAAGCGAAAAATGGATTACTTACAGGTACTTTGACTCCTTCTGAGACTGTTTTACCAATAATCAAGCTTACCTCATCGAGGAGGTCCTGTAACTCGTTTTCAGCCACCTTAAGAGCTGCTATTTCATCTACCATATCAAGATTACGTTTAGTTACACGAATGTCTTTCATGACTCTTGAGTAATCTGGATGGTATTTTCCAAAGCGTTGAACCTCTTCATATTGGTCCTTCAGTCGGGTAAAGCTGTTGATTTCCCGCACTAGTTCAGGTTTTGTATATACAGCACGATGTGCATTTAAGTAAAGGTAAAATGGTTCAGAGGATAAAATCATTGTACATAATAGGTCTGAGTGATCCATTATATCCACCCATTCATCAGTCATAATCATAAATAAAACCTCCAATCCTGTTTATCATAACAGAAAACTGGAGACAATTGTTAAACTAATAACTTAAGTGTTAGGAGACTTTCTATGGAAAATTTACAAACTCTATTTGAACAAGTTACAAAAGAAGCCTCAGAAACGGAAAAAGGCTTACTGACAGACTTCCTTACCGGATTAAAAAAGAAACAAGAAGGACTTGCCCCTACATACCTAAATGCGACGTTTCAAATGGACACTCGTTTTGAGGACAACCAATGTATTGTAACACTTCCTGTTACCCCACTAATTCATAACAGCTTTGATATGCCTCATGGTGGTGTCATTGCAACTTTGGTCGATAATGCTATGGGATTTTTAGTGAACAAAGACCTTCATCCAGAAGGAAAAGGTGCCGTTACAACTAATATGACGATTAACTACATAAAAGCTTCATCCGAAAAGCAACTGATTGCTACATCTACGTACTTACATAAAGGAAGACAAACGCTAGTAATGGAATGCACGGTTACCCAACCGGATGGGAAAAAGATTGCTCATGCAACCGGATCATTTTTTGTTATTACACCTTCATCAAAATAAGACTGAACTACTTCAAGATCAGAAAAGGGTAAAACAACTTCTTTAATAATTTGTTCTTTTTCATGCCCTTTTCCCGCTATTAGAACGACGTCTCCTTCTTGAGCGGTAGCTAATGCCAAGCGAATTGCATTTCTTCGATTAGCTTCCACCATTACCTTGCTAGGGTCTATCCCTTGAATAATCTCTGCGATAATTGCTTCTGGTTCCTCATTTCGTGGGTTATCAGAAGTGATAATTGCCTTAGTAGCATATTTGGAAGCAACCTCTCCCATCCATTTTCTCTTTTGCTTATCACGATTTCCTCCACACCCAAAGACAACGAATATATTTTTCTTCGCATAAACTGTAATAGAAGACAAACAAGCTTCTAATGCATCAGGTGTATGTGCGTAGTCTATCAATACTTCAATCCCCTTATTATTCTGTACCCTTTGTAGCCTTCCAGCCGGTAAATTTACTGGATAGATCATCTCACATGGGAGGCCAAGCCCTAACATTGCACCAAGTGCAGCAGCTAAATTCATCCCATTATGATATCCACTATTCCTCATGATGACAGACGTCTCTTTTCCATTTACTTCATATTCATACTTAACTTCTTCATTTAAATATTTTTCATTACTAAAAATTACATCGTTACCTTTCTGATTTCCGAATCGAATTGTTGGTATATATGCTTTTTGTGCAACTGAACGACACCATTCATCATTATTATTAACTACTAGCTTTCTCGCTAATGGAATGAGTAGCTCCTTAGATTTTTTATATGGCACCATCCCGCCATGAAACTCTAGATGGTCTTTTCCAATATTTAAAAATACAGCTACGTCCATTGGATAACTTCCTAATCGGTTATCCAACAAGCCTTGAGAAGAGGCTTCTAATACGATGTATTCCACATCATGGTCATAACAATACCTCACTACCTGGATGAAATCATAAAAAGGTAGAGTGGTATTGTTTCTAAATTGTCTTTCCAATTTTTCACCATTCACATAGACCCCTAGAGTACCAATTACACATACTGACTTCTGTTGTTGCTTCAATAGCTGCCCAATAAAAGAAGCAACGGTAGTTTTGCCATTGGTACCTGTAATGCCTACTGTCTTTATTTTTTGTCCATATTTTTTATAGGTTAAATACGCAATCTTGTCTTTTAGCAAAAACATATCTGATGGAAGAACGATTTGTGGAACACTACAGTCTGGAATATAATGCTGAGTAATGACTAGATTAGCCCCTCTTTGGATTGCTTCTTCTACAAAGGTACGATTGTTGGATTCCCAGACAAATACATCTCCAAGCTGTATTTGTTTGGAATGATCTATAAAACGATGAACCGTTATACCATTTAAATCTCCAAATATCTTATATTCCAGACCCTCTAATAGCTCTTTTATTGGATAAATAGTAGCTCACTCCCTACACCATTCTTGTTAAATCGCATACAGTAAAATGAATTCCTTGTATTTTATGAACGGAGTGTTTGAAATGTCACGAAAAGAGTGGTTGAAAATATGATTGTGCAAAAATATGGAGGAATTGCGATGCAGGATACTTCGAATAGACAATTAGTCATCGAAAGAATCCAAAAAGCAATCACTGCCCATAAGAAAGTGTTAGTTGTTGTATCCGCCATGGGAAGAAGAGGTCAGCATTACTCTACCGATACATTGCTTGACCTTATACCAAGCTCGCCACACAGTGTAGAGACAGATTTACTTTCTGCATGTGGAGAGCTCATTAGTGCATCTGTACTAGTAGCAGAATTGAAACAAAACGGTGTTCAATCAACTATTTTGTATGGTAAAAATGCTGGGATTATTACTAACGAAGAATTTGGCAATGCAAATATAGATAATGTAGACACCACACAAATTTTAAAAACATTTGAGGACTACCCATGTATCGTAGTTCCTGGGTTTCAAGGAGTTACAGAAGGTAGTAACAATTTTACTACCCTTGGAAGAGGAGGAAGTGATTTAACGGCTGTCGTATATGGCTATTATTTAAAAGCAGATGTTGTAGAATTTTACAAGAATGTGCCAGGAGTGATGTCAGCAGATCCTTCTACTAATAGCGAAGTGGAGTTAATATCCCATATGACGTATGATGAGCTCCAACTTAAAATAAATGAACCTGTAGAAGTCATACAAAAAAGAGCAGCAAATTTTGCTGCCCTTCATAGTGTCCCACTTCATATTCGCTCTTTGTACGAAGAAACAAATGGTACTTTTGTTCATCTATAATCATTCTAGATTATCTTTTTTCTCAATAAAGTTTTGCGTATAGTAATTACTGTAAACTCCTACACCGGTATGAGTATATGACCTACCTAATAAAGTTTGTCGATGGTCTGGGGAATTCAACCAACCATTCACAGCTTCTCCAGCATCAAAATAAAAAGCTGCAGTATTACCACCAGCGCGATTAAAATCCAGTGATGCTTCTTTAAGCTTATCTTTAAACCTTGGTATCTCAAAGTTATCATTTGTAACAATATTATTCTTTGCCATCTCTTCACTGTGCATATCAGCCAAGTTCTGGAGGTTAACGTCTGATTCTAAAACACGTAACCCATGTCGAAGCCTTAAAATATTTGTTATCTCCACAACTTGGATAGCAGTAGCTCTATCCGCCTTTACTTGAAGATTGGAAGATGGTGTTTTAGATTCAATGACTTCCCCACTATATAAAATATCATACGGTTTATGCATGAGAAGAGTTTGTGAGTCACTAAATCTGACAGCCTCTAGCTGTTGATCCTTTTGATCAATATAGAGCATCGCGAACAAATCATCAAATTGAACCAGCAGTCTAGTTTTAATATCATTTTCGTTTAAGGAAAATATATATGTGTTGTCGCCAATATTCATCGTTACTTCGGATTGCACTAGTGTGAACCGGTAGATGTCTTCAAGAGACTGACCAATCTTGTAAGGGGAAGTATCAACATGATTTCCTATTGCAAATGCTTGTGTTACTTTGTCTTCTTTAACTCCTATTAACATATAGTCGGAGAAAGTCTTATTATATACCCACCATTCATATCCATAAATGGAAGGGTCTATTCTAGCAGGATTTCCATAAAGGGCCCTCACTTCCTTTACTGACTTACCTATTAAAGTGGAGATTCCCTCCTTCGGCCTTGTGAATATACTAACGGTTTCGACTACTTCTTCTCTTTCAACTGGAATTAGCTGGCCGTTATTATTTGAACCTGTTATTAAATCATTTTCTCGAACTGGTGAATCAAAATATATGAATATTAATAATATAATAGCCATGCCAACTAAAATATGAAATAAAGTTTTCAACTTTTTTGGCTCCTTCGAAGTTCCTTCATTTTCATTAGTATATCAAGGATATGTACAAATACACAATGTTGTCATTGCAACATTTTTGAATTTGAATTAATATTAATAAGAACAGATTCTTAGTATAACTTCAATGTGAAGGAGGACAATTCGATGTATTTTGAAAATACAGGTATAGAAGACAAAGTCTTAGACTTAAATGTATTAGACGACATAATGAAAAAACATGGTTTAATCCGCGCCGGACAATGGGATTATGAACGTGTGACTTACGATAAGAAATTCGAAATTAAAGAGGGTATATTCTACCTTCGTATATTCGGTTTTACAAAAGAAGGAGATGTTGGTGCACACGAAGCTAACATTACACTTTTAAAACCGGTTTTAGGAAAACACTATTATCCGCATGGTGTGGAATACGGTGAAGGTGAAGTATTCCCGAACCATTTAGTTAAATCTTGTGTAACTACTCTAACAGCTTTAAAAGCTGAATTAGATGAATTTGCTATCCAAGGTTAACTAATGAAACGTTAGAGAAAAATTTCTCTAACGTTTTTTTATCTGTTAAAACTGGTATTCCTTGTATATACTTAAAGGAACGATCTATAAAGGAGCAAAATAGAATGGTTTTCAAAGCGTTTAAAAAAGAAAACATTAAGTATATAATCCTATTTATTTTTATTCTGTTCATTTCTATTTTCATCCTACCAGTGTCAGTTCCGATTATTTTAGCGTTACTTACTGCGATAGTTATTGAACCAGTTGTAAAGTTTACTCAAAGGGTATTTAAATGGAAACGAAAACCTGCAGTTATTACCAACTTCATTTTTTTTCTAACCATCATTTCGGCCCTCTTATATTTCATTGTAACTAAGCTTATAAGCCAACTCCTTTATACTTCAAAAGTAATCCCTTATCATCTTAATAGTTTGACTGGGATATGGATAAATATTCAGAATAACGTCTTTCAGTATACCGAAGGACTACCTCTTGAAGTAGTACAGTCCATACAGGATAAGTTTAATGCTACCTTAACAAGTATGAAGGATGCGCTTCTAGATCTTTTAAGCTACTCAAATATTTCGGCCCTGCTAACTAATATTCCTGAGTTTCTTATAAACTTCATAGTTTTTATAATTGCTCTTTTTCTATTTATGTTAGACCTAGAAAACCTAAGCCAAAAATTCTTTTTCTTTCTGAAGGATGGGACTGCTGAAAAGGTACGCGTCATGACTTCTAGCGTAAAGAAAGTAACCATTGGCTTTATGAAGGCTCAAATATTAGCTAGCTTCATCATTTTAGGCGTTTCTTTAATAGGATTGTTATTTATTGTTCCATTTAAAATAGCCATCATAATGTCTCTAGTTATTTGGATCATAGATGTTATTCCTATTTTAGGTTCCATTGCAGTATTGGCTCCATGGGCAGGATATTTATTCCTTGTAGGTGATACTGTATTCGCCACAAAGCTTACGGTTCTTGCTATAATTTTACTTATAATTAGAAGAGCTGTAGAGCCTAAGTTAATGGGTAGTCAAATGGGTATATCCCCTTTAGCGATTCTTATCGCCATGTTTATAGGTGCTAAATTGTTTGGCTTCCTTGGGTTCCTAATCGGGCCACTTGTCGTCATATTATTTATAACCGCAAGAGAAGCGGGCATGATTCGATTAAATTTTAAATTATAATTTGATTACAAATATACAACACAAAAAAGGTGAAATTGCATGTCGCAATTTCACCTTTTTATGTTGCTGAGACTAATTTTACCCCAAGCCTTGTCATTCTATTTCTTATTGAAATTCCCTTGCTTAGAAATGAGTCTACTAACTACAAGGAATATAAGTTATTATCCACCGAGAATTGCTTTGAACACGGAGGTTGTGTCCCCACCTTTATAGAATATATAAAGCAATGAATACACTGCCACTCCTGTGATTGCGACAAAGAACCATATAACACTAGTAATAGGTCCAAGCTTACGGTGTTTCTTTATATTGTTCTTATATCCTAAATAAATTGTAACTAATCCAAATACTGCCCCAGTAGTGGCTAAAATAATATGGAATATTAAAAATACCGTATAGTAAATTTTAATATCATCCGGCCCACCAAAGGCTGTATTTCCTATAAATAATGTTCGAGACACATAAATTATGAAAAACGTAAGCGCTGAGATTGCGGCTGCAAACATTGTTTTTTTATGAGCTTCTATTTTTCTCTGCTTAACTAAAATCCAACCAACCGCAACAAGCACAGCACTTAAAACAATAAAAAATGTGCTGATTGTAGGTAATACTGGAACACTCATTCTCATTCTCCTCATATATAAAAATTATAGTTTAGCTTGTACCTTTAAGTCGTCTAATGCTTTTTGAGTTATTTGATCTGCATTATCCTGCTCATTTTTATACCATGCAAAGAAGATGGAGAATAAGAATGCAGCATATATAATTTCTTGAATAATTTTCATTACTATTCCGCCCAGCTGTTGATCCTCTAGTGGATCTAAGTTAGAGAACAACTCAGGACCAGATAGGTTTAGACCGGCTAATGTATCTGTAGGTACACATAACTCCATGTTCTTTAACCAAACATCAGAGTCTGTATATGTGTCATACATTGGACTATTTGAGAAAATGATTAGTGCACACGCTGGGGTGATTAATACTGCACTCGCAACGATAAAACCAATTTTCTTTAGGCCATGTAATTTTTTTTCCGACACCAGCACGTCCACAATGGACCACCACATAAAGACAGCCGTTAAAAATAGCATTAAAGTATAAGCCCCGTGAAGAACCTCGTTCATCTTAATAGCATCAAAAACCAAAGGAATATGATACAACGAGAAAGTCATAGTAAATAATACTAATGATAACAGCGGCTTTGTAAAGAAAGGAATGAGCTTTCTTAATACCGGTAACTCAAGAACCACTTTCCATACCCACCATGGAATCCCTTTCATAAGTAAGGGTGGTACTAGTAATAACAGAAGTGCCATCTGAACCATATGGAATGTAAACATGATATGTGCCATTAAATCCATAGGAGAGCCTTTTACAATATATAAAAGAACTAAACCAGAAATAAAATAAATTGCTTCTTTTCTTTTTAGTGGCTCGGAAACTTTAAAGTCATTTCTCCATTTGACAGTAATCAAGAAATATAAAATAGCTATACAAACTAATAATCCTAAAAGAATAGGACTCCATAAAGCTTGGAAGCCGAATATGCTAATAGACATACTTATACGCTCCTTTTTAAGTTGCTACCCCTATTATATAGGGCAGTTCAATTAACATCAAATGAACGAACTATGACAATTATTACTATTATAAAATTTGTGACAGACTGTCACACATTGATTTAGATATAAAGGCGATTATAATGAAATCAAATTTCATGAATCACTCTCTGCCGGTTAATTGCACGATCAGTTCTATTAATGATTCAGAGACAGGCGTCACCTCCATTGGTGCAGATAATATATCATAACGTGCACCTGGAAAGCATCCCAGAAGTTGAATTTAGTCCGTATTTTTATATTAAAACAGGAATTATGAAGTTATTTTATCTAAAAAAAAAGAGCTAAGAAAAATCTTAGCTCTTTTAGTATTACCACCAAACAATTGTTATGAAAGTTAGTAGGAATGTAAAACCAACCATTGCTGCAAAATAGATGAAATAAGCAGGAATGTTATGATTTTTTTCACTCATATGCATGAAGTAGTAAAGTTGTAACACTACTTGAACTGCAGCTAACAATAAAATGATTGGGATAATGTAGTATTTTGAGAAATCTGCTACTACTGCTGTAAATGAAATTAACGTCAAGAAAATCATGATAGAGAATGTCGTTACTTGTGTACGCATATTCTCTCTTCTTTTTCGCTTCAAATATTCAAATTCAGTTTGAGATCTAACGTAAACATGATTGTCATGTGAAGACATTAGTTCACCACTCCCATCAAGTATACTACTGTAAAGATGAATACCCACACAACGTCAATAAAGTGCCAGTATAAAGATGCAGTATAATATTTTGGTGCATTGTATAAGTTGAATCCACGTTTAGCATTACGTAGAAGTAATAAGATGATCCATCCTAAACCAATAACTACGTGAAGACCGTGAGTACCAACTAAAGTAAAGAAAGCTGTTGAGAAAGCACTTTGTCCATAGTGGAATCCTAAATGTACATAGTGATTGAACTCATAAATTTCTAATCCTAGGAAAACTAGACCTAACACTACAGTAATAGCCATCCAAGTTTGTGTACCGCGGAAATTATGGTTTTTCATATGGTACATAGCATAAACACTTGTTAACGATGAAGTTAACAGAATCATTGTCATGATAAAAACTAGAGGTAATTCAAATAACGTATTTGTACTGAATTCCATACCCTCTGGCCCTTTATTTTTAAGGGCTAAATAAGTAGCAAACAAACTAGAAAATAGTACAGTTTCACCGGCTAAGAACAACCAGAAACCTAAGAATTTATTCTTACCTTCCATTGTTGCTTGTTCTGGATGATCTGGCCAAGTTTGTGGGGTGTACTTTTTATTCACGTCCATCTTATTTACCCCCTTTGTCATTCATTAAATCTTCTTTATGAATGTGATATCCGTGGTCGTCTTTCAATGAACGAACAGCCATAGAAGCAACTGTAATTGCAAGTCCTAGTACTAATACTGGAACAGCCCAATCTTTTTCGCCATTGTAAAGTGCACCGAACGCTGCGATAAATAAACCTAATGTCATTACGAAAGGAATGAAAGAATTGTTAGGCATATGGATATCCGAAATTGGCTCTGCATATGTCATGCCTTCTTTGTTTCCTTCTTGTTTTTCAATCCAGAAAGTATCTAAACCACGAACTAGTGGAGTTTGTTTAAAGTTGTAGAATGGAATTGGTTGTGGAATAGCCCACTCCAATGTACGTCCATCTTCCCAAGGGTCATTTCCAACTTTTTCATTTTTAGCAATTGTCATAATGATATTAATTACAAGGATAATTACACCGATTGCCATAAATACGGCACCACCGGAACTGATTGCGTTGAATAAGTCCCAACCTTGATCTGCTCCAAAAGTGAATACACGACGTGGCATACCCATTAATCCTAAGAAATGTTGAACAAAGAATGTTAGATGGAAACCGATAAAGAAGAACCAGAAAGTCCACTTACCTAATTTTTCACTTAACATTTGGTTGAACATTAAAGGCCAATATAAATGTAATGCAGCTAAGATAGCTAGTACTACCCCACCAACGATTACATAATGGAAATGGGCAACGATAAAGTAAGAATCATGTACTTGGTAGTCAAGTGGAGCCGCGGCTTGCATGACACCAGTTACACCACCTGCTACGAATGAAGGGATAAATCCTAATGCGTAAAGCATCGGAACTGTAACTTTAATACTTCCTCCCCAAATTGTAAGCAGCCAGTTAAATATTTTCATACCAGTTGGTACAGCAATTGCCATTGTTGCAACTGCAAAAATTGCGTTAGCTGTTGGCCCTAATCCAACTGTAAACATGTGATGGGCCCAAACCATGAATCCTAAGAATCCAATCAATACTGTCGCAAATACCATGGATGAATATCCAAATAGACGTTTACGAGCAAATAATGAGAAGATTTCTGAGAAAATACCGAAAGCAGGTAAAATCAGAATATATACCTCAGGATGTCCAAATATCCAGAATAAATGCTCCCAGATAATTGTATTTCCTCCCATTTCATGGTTGAAGAATTGTCCTCCAAACATACGGTCGATGATAAGGAAGAAAAGACCGATTGTAAGTGGTGGGAATGCAAATAAAATTAATGCACTTGCCACAAATGTAGTCCAAGTGAACAATGGCATACGCATATAAGTCATACCAGGCGCACGCATATTAATAATTGTTACAAGGAAGTTAATCCCGGCAATATACGTACCAGCACCGGATATTTGTAGTCCGAGTGCATAGAAGTCAATACCGTGACCAGGGGATGCTAAGGACAGTGATGCATAAGAAGTCCAACCAGCATCAGGAGCTCCACCCATAAACCAAGAAAGGTTTAGGAAGATACCACCAAATAAGAATAACCAAAATCCAAGTGCGTTTAAGAACGGGAATGCTACGTCACGTGCACCGATTTGTAGTGGCACGACGGCATTCATATAACCAAATAATATCGGCATGGCTGCAAGGAAAATCATCGTTGTACCATGCATTGTTATAATTTCATTGAAAAGACCTGCACTTACAAAGTCGTTATCCGGTTTAGCCAATTGGATACGAATAAGCATTGCCTCGATACCACCGATTACGAAGAACAAACCACCGGCAGCGAGATACAGGACAGCAATCTTTTTATGGTCTACTGTTGTCAAATAGTCCCATAAAGTTGCGCCAAAGCCTTTTTTCTTAGCTATAGAACTCACAACTTTTTACCTCCCTCATTTTTATCTATGGAATTATTTTTCAATAGATAGTCCCATTAAGTATTCTGCAAGAGCATCTAATTGCTCGTCTGTAAATGGTTTACCGCCATTTAATTGTTCATCAGCAGGCATGATGTTACCTGGTTTATACTCTTGAGGATCACTGATCCATTTTTTTATATTTTCTTTATTGTGTTCCATGAAGCCTGCTACGCGGTTACGATCTCCAAATGTAGCTAAGCTTGGTCCCATTTGACCAGCCATACCTTCGCCACCAGTTGCGTGACATCCAATACAAGTAGCTGTTTGGAATAATTCTTCCCCTTGTTGAGCAAGATCCCCTTCTGCAGTATGTACAGTGGTTTTCATTGCTTCTGCCCACTCATTGAAATCTTCACGATTCATTGATTTTACTTTAAAGTCCATTAATGCATGGGATGGTCCACATAATTCAGCACATTTTCCGTAGAAAACTCCATCTTCTAATCCTGCAGATTCTTTATCGAATACAAGGTAGAATTTGTTTACGTTTTCAACGTTTGTATCTAATTTACCACCGATTGATGGAATCCAGAATGAGTGTTTTACATCAGCAGCCTTCAAATTGAAGAATACTTGCTCATCTGTAGGAACAACTAGTTCTTGTGCAGTTACTATTCCTAAGTCCGGATACTCAAATTCCCACCAGTATAACTTTGCAGTTACGTTTACTGTTAGGTTTGTTTTGTTTCCTTCTTCATCCACTTGATCCATAGCTGCAACATCTGCATGCTTATACGTGTAATAAACAGTTGGAATTGCAAGAATAACTAAAAGTATAATTGGAATAACTGTCCAAATAATTTCAAGTGTGTGACTTCCTTCAACCTGTTTAGGAATCACATCTTCTCCAACCTTTTTGCGACTATATCTCGTTAGAGCAATTACATAAATTATCACTACTACTATAATAACTAATGCCATAATAGCTGATGCTAGTAGTAATAGATTAAATTGATCTCTTCCGACTTCTCCCGCAGGTGATAGCGTTGATAAATATTCTTCGCCACAACCCGACAGAAAAATCGTAAGAGCTGCTAACAGTGAAAAAAGTCGCCATTTTTTAAGCCCTTTCATCATAGCTAAATCAAACCCCTCTTTCATTATTGTTTTCAAGTACATTTGGACTGTGGTTCTTTTATATGAATTCTTGTTGACTAAGAAAGAATCCCAAAAATTAAACAAACATAGAGAAGATAATCATTGATACAAATAGAATTGTCATGTAGTTCAATGAATAAACGAACATTTTAGTCGCCCATTTAATATCGTCTTCTACTTTAAATCCTTTAACAGCTAAAACTAGCCATCCAATGTTTAACGCTGTTGCAAGTACAACAAAAGCTGTTCCTAGTTCCATCAAAAATAGTGGAAGTGGGAATAGTAAAATCACCCACAGTAGCATAGAAACCTTTGTACGCTTGAAACCTTTGACTACAGGTAGCATTGGAATATTAGCTGCACGGTATTCTTCCACACGTTTCATAGCCAAAGCGTAGAAATGAGGTGGTTGCCAAGCAAACATAATGAAGAACAAGCCTAATGCTCCTAAACTTAAACCTGGCTCTACAGCCGCCCAGCCGATTACCGGTGGGATTGCACCAGAGATACTACCCACAATAGTATTACTGACATGCTTTCTTTTCGACCACATAGAGTACAAAACGACATAACTGATTATACCAGCTAATCCCCATATACCTGCGGAAGTAGATGCCATAAATAAGAAAGCCTCACCTACAACTAAAAACGTGAAAGAAGTAATGAGCACGGCTGTCGGGTTAAATCTACCTGTGACAGTTGGTCTACCCTTCTTACTCTTCATCACTGGGTCGATATCACGATCGATAAAATTGTTCATCGCAGCGGAACCTGCAATTATTAACGCGGAACCAAAAAGCGTGAAAAACAATAAATCTAGCTCGTGAAGAAAGTTTGTATTCGTAAACTGGAAAGCTAACCATAAACCTGTAAAAGTAGTAACTAAATTAGAATTGACAATTCCAATTTTAATCAATGAAAGGAAGTCTTTCAAAAAAGAAGAAGTTACCGGATCTCTGTCGGTTTTGGTCGTAGCGGTTATAGTATGACCATTTGACATGCTGCACCCTCCTTTCAAAGTTGTAAGCATATTCCGCTACCTTATACTATAGCGAAAACTATAACATATTTCTACACTGAAAAGAATTTTCGCATAATAGTACCTAGTAATTTATGTTTCTAAACTGAACATATCAATAGTAAATCATTTGCCCCCCTCATGTGTGAATACTAATTAACGATTTTATGAACAATTTGTGAATAGAGTTTGTCTTATTTAAGTGTTTCGTTGTTTTACATTGTATTTTTGCTCAGGTTTCGATATTATCTAGTAGCAGATACCGCTTTTATTAAGCGAGCAATATATACATAAAGTAGGTGACGTATTGCATATAAACAAATATTTAAAATGGCTAGCTGTAGCTTCAACAATTGGTATGCTCCTAATTCTTTTAGGTGGAGCACTTGTTACAAAGACTGACAGCGGCATGGGTTGTGGTAGACATTGGCCTGGCTGTAATGGACAGCTTATACCAGATGTAATTACCGCTGAAGTTTTAATTGAGTTTTCACATCGCCTAGTTACAGGGGCAGTTGGAATATTAATTGTAGCATTATCCGTATGGGCTTGGCGCGCATTGGGTCATGTTCGTGAGACTAAGTTCTTATCCTTTATGGCTTTCTTTTTCCTTGTGTTGCAAGCATTAATCGGAGCCGCTCAAGTTAAATGGGGACAGGGCGACTTTATCCTCGCACTTCATTTTGGAATTTCCCTAATTTCCTTTGCAGCAGTATTACTTTTGACACTTCTAATTTTCGAGGTAGACAGAAAATTTGATACTGATAAGATTAAAATCGGTAAGACACTGAGATTTCATACCATTGGCGTGGCCTTATATTCCTACATTGTTATATACACGGGGGCATTAGTTCGTCATACCGAGTCAAGTTTAATCTGTAATGACTGGCCACTATGTAACAATGATAGCTTTGCCTTACCAACCAATATGTATGAATGGGTTCAAATGGGGCACAGAGCAGCTGCCGGCCTAATCTTTATCTGGATTTTAATCATTGCTATTCATGTCATCAAGAACTATAAGGATCAACGTGCAATCTACTGGGGCTGGATTATTTCCCTCATACTTGTGTCCTGCCAGGTAGTTACAGGTATGGTTGTAGTATTAACTAAATTAAACCTTTATATCGCCTTACTTCATTCTTTATTTATTTCTCTTTTATTTGGTTTGTTATGTTATCTCATATTATTGTTATCGAGAAGTAAAACAAGCAACTAAATACAGAAGTAAAATAGACTTAGCAGTAAGATTCTTCTTTTCTTTTAAAAAAACGTAAGCAGACTAGTATCCTTCTAGCATGCTTACGTTTTTTTTCATTGGTCAACTCAATAAAGACATATATGGACTAAAGAATCCAATAGCTTACCAGCTTGCTTAATATCCTATAGAAGATTCGCTCGCATCTGGTAATCAACTTTATCTCCTTTTTAAAAGAAAAGACTGTAGGCAAAATCCATAAATCACGGTGTTTGCCTACAGTCTTAGATATCATATATTTTAACTCTGATACCTTTAAGCTATTTTACTTATTATTTTTCCATTTCAATTAATAAATCACCGGTTGCAATTGCTTCGCCTGCTCCTACATGGATAGCTTTTACAATGCCATCAAATGGAGCTTGGACGGTCGTCTCCATTTTCATTGCTTCTGTAATAATTAGATGCTGACCACGTCTTACTTCATCACCCGTGGCAACCTCTACTTTCAATACAGTTCCTGGCATAGTAGCACCAATGTGGCTTTCATTAGACGGTTCAGCTTTAAGCTTAGAAAAACTACTAACTTCCATGTTCATATCCTGGATAGTTATTTCCCGTGGCTGGCCGTTTAGCTCGAAATAGATAATTCTATTTCCTTCTTTGTCTGGTTTACTAATTGAAACTAGTTTAATGATCAAGGTTTTACCAACCTCTATTTCTACCTCAATCTCCTCACCCAGTCTCATTCCATACAAGAAAGTAGGCGTATCAAGAACCGAGACGTCACCGAAGTTTTTCTCAGTTGCACAGTACTCATCAAACACTTTTGGATATAAAGTATAAGCTAATATTTCCTGACTATTTACCGGACGCTCTAATTTGTTGAATAGAAGCTCTTTAACCGCATTAAAGTCTACTGGCTCTAATAGTTCACCTGGTCTCACTGTAATAGGTTCACGATCCTTTAAAACCACTTTTTGAAGCTCTTCAGGGAAACCACCATGAGGTTGTCCGATATATCCTTCAAAAAATTCGATAACAGAGTCTGGAAAGTCAATTTTCTTCCCTCTCGTAACAACGGATAGCTCATCTAGGTTATTTTGAACCATAAATAAAGCCATGTCTCCAACAATTTTAGACGAAGGGGTAACCTTTACGATGTCTCCAAATAAAAGATTCACTCGTGAATACATCGATTTTACTTCTTCCCATCTATCCCCTAGTCCTACAGCCTTCGCTTGCTGCTGAAGATTGCTATACTGACCTCCAGGCATCTCATGGACATATATTTCAGAATGCGGGCTAATCATGCCACTTTCAAAGTCTTGATAATATTTACGAACATCTTCCCAGTAGCTAGAAAGTTTTTCAAATGCTTCGACATTACCAATAACATTGCGACCAGATCCCTGCATGGCATAGCTTAAGCTACTAGCACTAGGTTGTGATGTTAATCCAGCCATAGTTCCCAATGCTGTATCAACAATATCTACTCCAGCATCAATTGCTTTAGCATAAGTATAAATACCATTTCCACTTGTATCATGTGTATGTAGATGGATTGGAATATCTACGCTTTCTTTTAATTCTGACACTAAACGATAGGCTGCTTCCGGTTTTAACAATCCTGCCATATCCTTAATCGCTAAAATATGAGCCCCTAAAGCCTCTAACTCTTTTGCCATGTCTTTATAGTATTGAACGGTATATTTGTCTCTAGAGTCATTTAAAATGTCTCCAGTGTAACAAATAGCTGCCTCTGCAATCTTACCGGATTGACGCGTAGCATCAATCGCTACTTCCATTCCTTTTATCCAGTTAAGGCTATCAAATATTCGGAATACGTCTACTCCTGCTTCAGCAGATTTTGCTATAAATTCACGAATCACATTATCAGGATAGTTTTTATAGCCTACTGCATTTGCTCCTCGGAATAGCATTTGAAATAAAGTGTTTGGGATCATTTCACGCATTTTGATCAAGCGGTCCCAAGGATTTTCCTTCAAGAAGCGATAAGCTACATCAAACGTTGCTCCTCCCCACATTTCATATGAGAAAAGATTATGCATACCATGTGCAGATTCTTTGGCAATATTAAACATATCGAAAGAGCGCACTCGAGTTGCAAGTAAAGACTGGTGGGCATCTCGGAATGTCGTATCTGTCAATAGAACATCCTTCTGCTCCTTTACCCACTGAATCAGACCATCAACGCCTCGCTGATCTAAAATATCTTTTGTCCCTGCTGGTGGGTTAGAGGATAAATCGAAAGTTGGCTTTCTAACCGAGCCGAACTCTGGTTTTATCTTTTTCTCTATACCTGGAAACCCATTAATCGTTACATTACCAATGTAATTTAATAGTTTAGTCCCTCTATCCTTTCTTTTAGGAAACAGGAATAATTCAGGTGTAGAATCTATAAAACTTGTATTAAATTTCCCTGACAGGAACGAAGGGTGTTTAACTACATTTTCTAGGAATGGTATGTTTGTTTTAATACCACGGATCCTGAATTCTTGTAAATTCCGATCCATTTTAGCTGCTGCTTCTTTAAATGACATTCCCCATGTGGAAACTTTTACTAGCAAAGAATCATAATATGGAGAAATAATAGCACCTTGGAAGCCATTACCTGCATCTAGACGGACCCCAAATCCTCCTCCTGAACGATAAACGGCTAATTTACCAGTATCTGGCATGAAATTATTCAAAGGATCCTCAGTAGTTACACGCGATTGAATTGCAAAACCAAATAACGGAATGTCAGCTTGGTCAGGTATACCCATTTCAGGAGCATTTAAAGGGATCCCATCTGCTATTTTTATTTGAGCATGAACAATATCTATTCCCGTGATCATTTCTGTAATCGTATGTTCTACCTGGATGCGTGGGTTTACTTCGATAAAATAATATTCATCATCCGTCACTAAAAATTCTACAGTTCCTGCATTTATATAACCTACATTATTCATCAACTTTACAGCTGCCTGACATATTTCATCTCTTAACTTAGGACTTAATGAATTGGAAGGAGCAATCTCTACAACCTTTTGATGCCTACGTTGAATAGAACAATCTCGCTCGTATAGATGGATTAGGTTTCCTTCTTTATCTCCTAAAATTTGAACCTCAATATGCTTTGGCTCATATACACACTTTTCTACGTAAACCTCATCAGAGCCAAAAGCCGCTTTTGCTTCTGATTTTGCTCTATCGTAAGCGCTCTCAAGATCTTCCTCAGTTTGTACTACTCTCATTCCACGACCACCACCACCAAGAGAAGCTTTAATCATTAGAGGGTAGCCATGCTTTTTACCAAAATCACGAATGGATTCCAAGTCTTCTAGTGGTCCATCACTTCCCGGTATAACAGGAATTCCAGCTTTTACAGCTTGTTCTCGTGCCTTTACCTTATCTCCAAACATATCTAAATGCTTAGATGTTGGACCAATAAAAATAATGCCTTCTTCTTCACATCTTTTTGCGAACTCTACGTTTTCTGATAGAAAACCGTAGCCTGGATGTATAGCATCGGCCTTACTTTCTTTTGCAATGCGAATAATATCTTCAATGTCTAGATAAGCATCGATCGGTTTTTTATCTTTACCCACCAAGTAAGACTCATCTGATTTAAAGCGGTGGAAGGAACCGCTATCTTCTTTTGAATAAATAGCTACGGTACGCAAATTTAACTCGGTACAAGCACGAAATATACGAATAGCAATCTCGCCTCTATTTGCTACTACTATTTTTTTAATATTATTCATCCCATTGCACACTCCTTATGATTTAGTCTTTTCAAGTTTAACAAACATTGACACATTCATCAGTATACCAATGGCAGCAGATAAGATAATGATGGAGGTCCCCCCGTAACTTATAAAAGGAAGTGGTACACCAGTAAGCGGGATTATTCCAAGCATACCGCCAAGGTTGACAAATGTTTGAAACCCTATGATGCTTGCGATTCCAGCAGCTATCATTCTAGCCTGAGGATCTCTAGTTTTTATACTAATCATTATCGCCTTAAACACTAGGAAGAACAAACCGCATAACACAATCAGAACACCTACCAAGCCTAACTCCTCAGCAATAATGGCCATGATAAAATCTGTATGTGGCTCTGGTAAATATCCATACTTTTGGTTAGAATTTCCCAAGCCCAGCCCTGTCAGCCCGCCTGATCCAATAGCAATATATCCATTTACTATTTGGTAGCCAAAGCCCTGTTCATAATCAAAAGGATTGAAAAATGCTTCAAGTCTACCTAACCTACGTTCTGTCAGAAGCGAATCTTTTAAGAAATATATAAAAGTTAAGGCAATAACTATTAGTATACCAATTAATCCCATTAGTTTGGAGTATGACTTAAATTTGATACCGCTTGCAGCAATAACAGATATGGCTACAAAACTTATAATCATTGTATTTCCAACATCAGTTTCAAGCATAATGAGAACAAATACGAAAAATAAAACTAACAAAGGAGGTCCTACAGACTCATTCAACTTATCCAAGGTTCCATTTTGATATTTTTTCGTAAAGATACTAGCAAAGTATAAGACTATTACAATTTTAGCAATTTCTGATGGCTGTACATTACCAAAACCTAAACTCAGCCAACTTTGGGATCCACTTTCTCCACCTACTCCAATAAAATGAACGAGAATGAGTAGGATAAACATTACTCCAAGCATCAACTGCATCATAAATCGACTCTTATAATGCTTGTACGGAAACAACGCAGCTAAAAAAAACACAGGCAAAGATAATAACAAATTAAGCTTTTGCTTGTTGAAGAAATAATCTGGGGTCCATCCATACCTTTCAACGGACCAAACCATGCTCGCACTATATATCATTACTAGACCGAATAAACAAAGAGCGATGTAAACAAAAAATACAGGATAGTCAAAGTTTTTAATAAAACGTTTTATATAAGCATTCATATGAAAGACCTCAATTTCTTTATAGAAAAAAACTCAAACAGTCTGCTTGTTTGAGTTTTAACATTATTTTTCTGTGTGAATCTCGTGTAAAACAGACAACTCTTTTTCAAGTGAAGCAATAATCTCTTTACCTTCACTTTTTTCTAAAAGTCCAAGTTTTACCGCGAAATCTATTTCACGAGATAATCCAAACATTTGCGTGTCTAAAACCTCTTCATAAAGAGGGCATTGAGGCATTGTTAAGTTATCCATTTGCACTTTTATCAATTGGGCAATTTTTTCAGCATCTTTTTTTAAGAGCACTAAAGCTTTATCTTGATAGGAAAGTTCTATATTAGTATCCATGAGGACGCCCCCATTATTATTATTTCTTGTTCTTTACCTCCCTAAAGTGTATCTTTTGATTGGAAAAATTGCAAGTGTTCTCTCGCTTAGGTTTAATCGAAAAGGAAATATTCTTTTTAAATTTCACCTTTTATCTGTATACTAATATAGATTAGACAGTTAAGAGGAGGCAATTTGCATGGAATTTATAATACCTATTACAGGAGCAGTTAAATTTAATATAACGTTGGATCCCACTGTGTGGATTTTTGATGATCGTAGAATTGACCTAGATGAGTTTTTTGAAGGTAAATATGAGTATAAAGATTTAGACGAGGAATACACAAAGGTCACTTCAGCTCATTGGTCTCGTGAGATTATAGAGGGATCTACAAATCCCCCTACATTAAAATCAGAAAAGAAATATGAAAAGACTAAAATGCTTTCTAACACTTATGGCATTGAGTTAACACCATTTATTCAAAATGCTGAACCATTAAAAGAGGCAAAGCACTTAATAATTGAAACAAGCGAAGGAAATCATACTATTTCCTTAGATGAAATGGATGATATTCTAGTTAAATTTAGTCACAAGGGCACGCCTCTTCGTGAAGATGGTCCCGTCCATATTATAAAAAAAGATGGAAGTAACCTGAATGATCCGATTAGATACGTAACTGCATTTCGATTAGAGTAGGAGTGTTGTATATGAAAGTGCAATGTGTGATATGTGATCGAATTGATGAAATTTCTTCTGATTTACCACTAGCAAAAAAATTAAGAAACCGACCTATTCACACTTATATGTGCGAAGAATGTCATGATCGAATCGAGTATAAAACGAAGGAACGCCTAGCTACTGGTAAGTATATCTCCTACAAAAGTTCTCGATTAATTGAAAATGAGTTTTAATTAATCAAGACTAGGACCATACTTATCTTCCAAATCAAAAAGACCTAAAATTTTTACTTACAGAAAATTTCTAGGTCTTTTTTTCTGCTTTTACTTATAAGAGAATAAAAACGAAGCTAGTACATAATTAGTTTCATTTTACGCAAAAAGAGAATTGCTTTGTGGAATTCTCTTTTTGCGTTTTATTTTGAAAGTGGCTATGTTAAAGGTAAAGGTTGATTTTAAATACACATAAAAATGAGCTAGGATATTTCCTCCTGGCTCATTTTACTTTGATACTGAGTTTTTACTAAAGCACTCGTTAGCTTAATAAATATTTCCTCATTTCACTTACAAACCACTTTATCATTTTATTATCTTTAAATTATCTAGGGGTAAAAATACTATTTTTGCGGTACCTAATATTTTTTCCTCTGAAACAAATCCAACACGAGGGTCCCTGCTATCTGTGCTATCACGGCGATTATCTCCTAGTACAAAAAAAGTACCATCTGGTACAGTTGTTTCACCTAATTTTTCCTCTAATGTAAAGTCTCCAGTAAGTGTATCATTGTCTAACAAAGCTTTTTTATATTCCTCTAAGTAGGGTTCTTCGTACCTCTCACCGTTAATAAAAAGTTCATCGTTTTCATAAGCAATGCGGTCACCAGGAATACCAATAATACGTTTGATGTAGTTAGTATCTTCTTTGGCTTCAAATACAATTACATCAAATCTTTGATAATCAATCAATTCTGGTCCGATTTTGTTCACTACTACTTTGTCACCATTTTCAAACGTTGGCATCATAGAGGCACCGTCAACCACAATAGGTTCAAATAGGAAAAATCGAATACCAAATGCAAATAAAAGTGCAATTCCTATTGTCTTTATCCATTCAAATAATTCATTTTTTTCTTTTGTTTTTCTCAACGTCATAACCCCTTTCTCTTTATAAACACTTACATTTAATAATACCTACTACTTAAACTAAACTACCTCATTAGTTTAAGTATAACATTTCACAAACTAAATCGCTTCACGAAAAAACAACCCTAGCCTTTAACAGAGCCTTGAAAATATATAATGAGATGCCATCCTCGTACTGCATATTTTCTAAAATTTGTGACCATGGATGCGAGCCCAAGAGCTTCGTCTAACTTCGTCTTTCCTAGAACGCCTAACTGGGGTAGCCATTGTTCTCCGTTACTGTGAACGCTTTCCTGTGGCCTATAGTCTCTTTCTAGTAGTCGCAACCTTCACTCCGAACAACTAATATTACTTCTATAAGCAGATAATCTCTACATGGTTTCGGAAGAAGTTATAAAAAGAAAGCAGACCGAATTTTACTCATCGTAAAATTTGATCTGCTTTTAATTTTGAGGTGGATTATGTCTCAGCCTCGTTTATAGATTTAAAGTAGTCTACCTAAGTAGTCGAACCTCTTTTTTCTAGTTTTAATCGTATTTTATATATGATTAATATCAATGCAGCAACTAACAATGCTTCCACTACCGGAAGGAAAAATGCTAAGAAGGTCAACATTAAGCAACCTAACAAAAGGAAAATATAGATAACTACATTTTGCTTAAACACTAACTTCTTTGCAAATCCAAGCTTGTACACTAGCACCGACAATAAAAATATGACGATAAATAAAACATAGCCTGATACAGTAAAGTTGGGCATTGTTTCATATATAAACCTAGCGATAGAAGACATTCTACCCATTACTAGATCTTGTTCCTCCAAGGCTTGTCACCCTTTCAGTTCCTATTCCTGATCTGCACTTTTCTTTTTCTTCGTTACGCGTTCACGTTCGCTCTTCTCAAGAATTTTTTTACGTAAGCGAATAGACTCTGGTGTTACTTCCAGGTATTCATCATCGCCAAGGAATTCTAATGCTTCTTCTAAAGTTAAGATACGTGGGCGTTTAATAACATTTGTTTGGTCTTTATTTGCTGAACGAATGTTTGTTTTTTGTTTCATTTTAGTTATATTTACTGTGATATCAGCATCACGAGTATTTTCACCAACAATCATACCTTCATAAATTTCAGTACCTGGCTCTACGAATAGAGTTCCACGGTCTTCAATTTGCATCATACCATAAGTTGTTGCTTTTCCTGTTTCCATAGAAACAAGTACACCTTGGTGACGTCCGCCAACGCGACCTGCCACTACTGGTTGGTAGCTGTCAAATGTATGGTTAATGATTCCGAACCCTTTAGTCAAGGACATGAATTCAGTTGAATATCCGATTAATCCACGGGCAGGAACCATGAAAATCAAACGTACTTGGCCATTCCCACTATTAATCATATCTACCATTTCGCCTTTACGTGTACCCATAGACTCAATGATTGAACCTACACAGTCTTCTGGTACATCAATTTGAACGCGTTCAACCGGTTCACATTTTTTGCCATCAATTTCACGAATAATAACTTCAGGTTTAGATACTTGAAGCTCAAAACCTTCACGACGCATGTTCTCTATTAATATAGATAAGTGGAGTTCTCCACGACCAGAAACAACCCAAGCATCAGGTGAATCTGTATCTTCTACTCGTAAAGAAACATCTGTTTGTAATTGTGAACGAAGACGTTCTTCAATTTTACGAGATGTAACCCATTTACCTTCACGACCAGCAAACGGTGAGTTATTTGTTAAGAATGTCATTTGTAGCGTTGGCTCATCGATACGTAATGGAATTAAAGCGTCAGGATGGTCTGTAGGACAAACTGTTTCCCCTACGTTAATTTCTTCCATACCAGAAACCGCTATTAAATCTCCAGCTTTTGCAGATTCAATCTCTACACGTTTTAAACCGAAGAAACCAAACAATTTAGAAACACGGTAATTTTTAACTTTGCCATCTAATTTCATTAATGAAACTTGTTGACCTACTTCAATTGTACCGCGGAATACGCGACCAATACCGATACGGCCTACATAGTCATTATAGTCAAGTAATGCAACCTGGAACTGTAATGGCTCATCTGAATTATCAATTGGCGCTGGAATAGATTCAATGATTTTCTCAAATAAACACTTCATATCTTCTTCTTGGTTAGCTGGGTCAGCGTCTAAAGAAGCAGTCCCATTAACACCTGAAGCATATACTACTGGGAAGTCTAATTGATCGTCATCTGCACCTAACTCTATGAAAAGTTCTAATACTTCATCTACTACTTCTAGTGGACGAGCAGAATCTTTATCTACTTTGTTAACTACAACTATTGGTATTAATTTTTGTTCTAATGCTTTCTTCAATACAAAACGTGTTTGAGGCATACAACCTTCATATGCATCTACAACTAGTAAAACACCATCTACCATTTTTAAGATACGCTCTACTTCTCCACCAAAATCAGCATGGCCAGGTGTATCCAAAATATTGATGCGTGTGTCTTCATAATTTACAGCTGTGTTTTTTGCTAATATAGTAATTCCACGCTCGCGCTCTATATCGTTTGAGTCCATTGCTCTTTCGTCAACGTGTTCATTAGAACGGAACGTTCCTGATTGTTTTAATAATTGATCGACTAAAGTCGTTTTTCCATGGTCAACGTGTGCTATAATAGCTATGTTTCTTAAATCTTGACGTAATTTTGTCATATTTCCACTCCATATTCTTTTTTCATGTCCATAACTGTGCTATTATAACACAAGTAGAACTAAAGTTATAATATTTTTAATTATTTTCTTGGGGGTAATTGTTTTGAGTAACATTAAATGGGTTTTTGTATTGTTTTCTCTAGGCGCAATGTTGTCTATGGGTTTAATAGGAGTTGCTATTGCATTACGTAATATTCCGTTAGCATTATTGTTTTTAGCAATGTTATTTGTAGTAATGGGATTTGGCTTTAAAACGAAAAAGAAAATGCGTGAACAAGGGTTATTAGAATAGGAAAATCTAAATAAGCCCGAGTTTTTTATAATTATAGCTGGGTAGTTTATCAATTCTTTCTACTTCAGTAGAGGCTGGTCCTGACTAACGTCACTGACCAGTCTCTTTTTTTAAAGCCTTAATTCTTATCAACGATTACTTGTATGGTTTTCGACAATATAATTTTATAAGATTCTATTATATTTTTTAAATATATGAAACGAACTCATTTATTTTAAAATAATATATTTTGATAATAGTTGTTCATGAAGATTAGGCTTAGAGACTATAAATGAATTTTGTTTTAACAGATTTATAGGCTCGTTAGATAAGTTAGTAACAACTGCTCCCACTTCGTTTGCTATTACCATTCCTCCAGCGATATCCCATGGTGAAAGTCTCATGGACAAATATGCATCTAATCTTCCAGTGGCTACATAGGCAATCTCAATTGCAGCAGACCCAAAGGATCTAGTTCCTCTAGACGTTTGCACGAGCTCTATCATTCCATCGTGATGCACCATTCGATTTGGTACAACCCAACTAGCATTCACCCCTATAATAGATTTCTCTACTGTCGTACTCTCAAGCCGAGGGATCCTCACGTCGTTTAGGTATGCCCCTTGTCCCGAAGCAGCACTTAGTAAATCATCATCCATAACATTATAAATATAACCAAGAATTCCTTCGCCGTCCTTGTAAATACCTAACGATATAGCAAAGTTTTTCTTGAAGTGAATAAAGTTAGTAGTCCCATCAATTGGATCTAGCATCCAAACGTAGCCATCCAAATTTTCTATCTTATCTCCAAACCCTTCCTCTCCAAATATACGATGGTTTGGAAAATCTTTTTTAATATGTCTAATAAAAAACTTTTCTGTTTCCTTATCAATATTAGTAACTAAGTCATTCGCTTCCGACTTAGATTCGATAATTAACTCCTCCGAGAATGAGCTTCTTATTTGAGTCGCAGCTTGTTTAATCAATGATTTTGCATACTTATCAAGCATATGTAAGTCCATGTTACCACCCCTTCTATGTTCCTGTTAACTGACCGTCATACATGCTTTGCATATACTTAGTCTTAGTATAAAGAAAAAAACACCGGCTGTCTTTCAAGATTAGCTGGTGTTTTTCATGGTGCTATTAGTGACGACAACTTAAGTAAACGCATTTAGTTCATCCAGTGACTGATGAAGCTCTGTTAATCGCATCTTCGCTTCGCTAATTACTTCTTGGTCTCCATCTTGCATTGCATCGTATAAAGTAGCTAATTGATAATCCATTTCCAATTTCAATGTTTGAATTTTTTCCTTTTCCATATCATATTTACGAATTATATGCACAACCTGTTTCATAGTTAACACCTCTCCATAATCATTTTATCTTAATATTCAGAACTTTATACTTACATTATGCTACAAATCGATTTGTGTTAATAAATACTGCTTACAAGATTTTTACCCAAAAATCCGCTAAAATAAACATAGAAATTGAAAGGAGTTAATATATGAGTAAAACTTTTTGGCAAGAAAAAGATTTTGAAGTGTTTCAAATTGAAGGATTAGAAAATAGAATGACTGCTCTTATAGAGAATGTTCGACCTAAGTTTGAAGAACTTGGTAAACAATATAGCCTTTATTTTTCTGGTGTTCTTGGAGATGAGTTTTTTAGCCATGTAGCTAAGCACGCTCGTCGATCAGTTAACCCTCCAAAGGATAGTTGGGTAGCTTTTGCTCCTTACAAACGTGGTTACAAGGCTTTGCCTCATTTTCAAATTGGCTTATGGGGTACGCATTTATTTATCATAGTAGCAGTTATTTATGAAGCACCCGATAAAGTTGCAATTGCAGAGCGTTTGCTGCAACAAATGAGTCTATTTAAAAAGCTTCCAGATGATTTTATCGTTTCTGGGGACCATATGAAGCCAGAGGCCTCTTCCTTGAGGGAAGTTAATCAAGAGGGAGTAGAAGAGCTTCTAACGCGTCTGAGAGACGTTAAAAAGGGTGAATTTTTAGTTGGGCGTCATATACCTAAAGAAGAAGCTGTTAAATTAACAGAAACAGAATTATTCGACTTAGTAGAAAATACGTTTGAACAGCTTCTACCCATTTACAAAACTATGACCAATATAAAATAAGACAAGCTTTCCCTCCTTTTTAAGGAGGGATTACTTTATCCCTTTATAATTGCTTCGTTAGTTTGTTCTTTCATTTTTTTTATGATTGGGAAGCTTGCATATCCACTTTCTTTTTCAAACTCCCGAAAATATGTCTTTTCTTCCGCTATAGACGGAACTATTTCTTTAAAGCGACGATATTTATTCATCAGTTCTTCTCGCTTTATGCCTTTTTCATAAGCATTTTCAATTGCTTCAAAAAACTGTACTACGTCTACTATTTCTTTTGTAGACCAATCTAACGAAAAAGGGTATGTGTATTCCATTTTCAACTCTCCTATAATTTCCATTTTTTTCGTATATCTAGTGCCTCAGCTGCCATTCTGTCGATGAGCTCTTTCGTTGTAGGAATGTCATGAATCATACCTATTACTTGCCCTGCCCAAGCAAAGCCTTGGTCTTCGAAACCGTTATAAATAAATTGCTTGTTGGCTTCTCCACTAATATGATGCTTCAAATGCTCATATGTAGGGTTTTCCTTTTCCATAGTCAAAATAGTTTCGGTCCAACTATTACGGATAGCCCTTGCTGGCGACCCTAGCTCTTTTTTAATAACAACTGTATCTGTTTCCTCTTTTGATAATATGGCATTTTTATATGCTTCCGATGCATGGATACATTCCTTTGTTGCGATAAAACGAGTCCCCATTTCTATCCCTTCTGCTCCTAGAGCATGAGCAGCCATCCAGCCTCGCCCATCTCCAATGCCACCAGAAGCAATGACAGGTAATGAAACAGCATCTACAACTTGAGGGATAAGTACCATAGTTCCAATATCATCTCTCCCTAAGTGACCGCCACCCTCTTGCCCTACAACCATCACAGCGTCGGCCCCTAGCTGTTCTGCTTTTAAAGCCTGTCGCTTAGATGCGACTAAAACAAGCTTTTTGATATTCGTCTTATCTAGGGCATCTAAAATTGGCGCAGGATTGCCTCCAGTCATTGAAACTACTGGAACGTTTTCTTCGATAGCGACTTCAAGCATATGTTCATAAGGTCTACCTGTTTGCCCAATAGCAAAGTTTACGCCAAAAGGTTTATTTGTATGTTCTCTCACTTTATCAATCTCTTGGCGAAGCTCCTCCGGTGTTGAGAGACTCATAGCAGTTATCTGTCCTAAGCCACCCGCTTCTGAAACCGCAATGCATAGATCCGAATACGCAAGATATGCTAGTCCACCTTGTACTATAGGATATTTTGTTCCTAATAGATCTGTAACCCTTGTTTGAAATGACAAACTAATCCCCTCCCTTTATAGTAGTGTAAAGAAAATTTAATTAGGATTCAATCTATCTATTAAAGGATAGAATTTTAAATGAGCCGTTTTAAATCCTTAAAGTAGGTTATGTATGTATTAGAAGACTCTAACAAGACAAGTCCGTAGGAAAAACATACAAGTTTGCATAAGGTTATCGTTTACTGCTTAAATGCTTGTTAACTGTTCTTCATTATAAAATGCTTTTAAAAACAAATGACTTTTAAAATACTTGTAGAAGCAAACCTCTCGATTTCTTTTCTATTTGTCCAGCAAAATTAATGCATCTTAATAATTTTGAATTATTTTTATAGTAATAAATTTCCTTAAATGCTATAATTCTTTTGTTTTTAACATTGCATCAACGTCTCTATTAATAATTACTAGAATCGTTTACATGCACAAAAATTTAATTAGAGGTGGTATAAGCGTTGTCACAATTAGAAACTCCTATCTTCGATGCTTTATTGAAGCATCGAAATCGTCATCCAATTCAGTTCCACATTCCTGGTCATAAGAAAGGGAAAGGGATGGACCCTGCATTTCGAGAGTTTGTTGGAGATAATGTACTTTCAATTGATTTAATCAATATAGCTCCATTAGATGACCTACATTCTCCAAAAGGAGCCATCAAAAAAGCTCAACATCTAGCTGCAGAAGCTTTTGGAGCAGATGAAACCTTTTTCTCTGTTCAAGGTACGAGTGGAGCTATTATGACAATGATCCTTACTATTTGTGGACCTGGGGATAAGATCCTTGTTCCACGAAATGTTCATAAATCTATTATGTCTGCCATTGTATTTGCAGGTGCTATACCCGTATTTATACATCCCGAGGTAGATAAAGAACTTGGTGTTTCGCATGGTATTTCTGTGGAATCCGTAGAAAAAGCAATAGAAGCACATCCAGATGCAAAAGGTTTACTTGTTATCAACCCAACTTATTTTGGTTTAGCAGCCGATTTAAAGAGAATTGTAGATATTTCTCATGCGCACGGTATACCTGTAGTAGTGGATGAAGCTCATGGTGTACATATCCACTTTCATAATGACCTTCCTATTTCGGCAATGTCTGCCGGTGCTGATATGGCCGCAACATCTGTACACAAACTTGGAGGATCTATGACTCAAAGCTCCGTCCTGAATGTAAGAGAAGGACTAGTTTCTGCAAAAAGGGTACAATCAATCCTTTCCATGCTTACAACGACTTCTACATCCTATCCTCTTTTAGCTTCTCTAGATACCGCTAGAAGACAGTTAGCTATACATGGAGAGGATTTAATAGGCGAAGCAATCGAAATTGCTGAGGAAACTCGTAAACGTATAAATGAAATTGAACATATCCATTGTGTAGGAAGAGAAATATTACAATCCTCCGCTACTTACGATATGGATCCAACTAAGCTACTAATTAGCGTTAAAAATTTAGGAATCACTGGATTTGAAGCTGAAATTTGGCTTAGAGAAAAAGCGAATATTGAAGTAGAGCTTTCTGATTTATATAATATCCTTTGCCTGATTACGCTAGGAGATACAAAAAAAGAAGTAGACATGCTTGTTAATGCATTATCGAGAATGGTAGTGGCATATGAATCTGCAGCAACAATAGTAGAATCAGCTGTAACCTTACCAGACATCCCTGGTTTAGCTATGTCACCTCGAGATGCATTTTACGCAGAAACTGAATCTATTCCACTATTAGAAGCCAGTGGCCGTATTTCTGCTGAATTCGTAATGGTCTACCCTCCTGGTATTCCTATTTTTATTCCCGGGGAAATAATTACTCAAGGAAATATTGACTATATCTTGATGAACCTAGAGGCAGGCTTACCAGTACAGGGACCAGAAGACGACACATTAGAAATGATTCATGTTATTAAAGAGCATCAGGCTATCATTTAGTATATTAAACTTTCAGCTCCAATCAAAAACAGACTTTTGACGGCTAACGTCGTCAAAGTCTGTTTTTTAATAGAATCAAAAAATTAAAAAGGCAAACACTGGACATATAAAGGCCCCTAAAATAGCACTAAGAGTCATTGCCACTGACCCCATCGTCATCGTCTCTTCCCCATACTCGGATAGCTTAGATAAGCCGATGCCATGCGATGCACTACCTATAGATATCCCCCTGCTGATTGCGGTATCTATGTGAAATAGTTTAAAGAGAAACGGTCCAGCTAATGCTCCTATTAAACCAGCTAAAATTACAAAAACTGCTGTCAAAGTTGGAATACCCCCAATTGATTCGCTAATAGGCATCGCAATTGGAGAAGTAATTGACTTTGGTAATAAGGATTTTTGAAGAAACTCCTCAAAAGACATAAGTTTAGCTATTATAACAATACTAATTAGTCCAGAAAGCATTGCTACAGTAACACCTAATATAATCGTCACCTTGTTTTTTATAATTTTTTCTCGCTGTATATATAAAGGGTAAGCCATCCCTACTACCGCTGGTCCGAGCATTGCATCAATCCACTTGGCACCTGACATATATGTATCGTAAGAAACTCCTGAAAAACTTAACACTACTACAAGGATAATCGTAGTAGTTAAAATAGGTAATAGTAAAGGATAGGTGAACCTTCTATAGAGAAAAGTCATCCCTATAAAAATAATGATTGTACCAATTACCATCGCTAGAGAAATCATTTCAAATCCTCCCCTACTATTTTACTTTCAAAGTATTGACATACCTTTCCTGCTACTACAATTGTAAACATTGTACTAATTATTAAAGCGATTATTATAAAAACCCCTTTTAACGAGGCTAACTGAGGGTAATCCATTATCCCTGCGGTCGCCGGCACAAAGAATAAGGCAAGAAATGCAAGTAAAAAACCAGCCCCATCTTTTATAAGATTGGCTGGAATTATTTTTAGCAGGAGGCACGCTAATAGTATTAATAATCCAGCAATACTTCCAGGAAAGGAAAACGGTAATAATTCCACTACAAAAGATCCTAGAGTAGAGAATAAATAAAGAATAATTACTTGAAAAATGATTCGACCTACTTTTTTTATTTTGTTCATTATGTACTTTAAAAGTTTATTCTTTTAAAGTTTCACCTCCATAAACGCTGATAATAGAAATAATTTTACGCCTTCTCTTTTAGTATGTCCATGAGTAGAAAATCAGTTTACTTGTTTGGAATGAATCGGATAATTTGCCTTCCAGGTGGACGCTTTCCGCCGGCATGGCCTCAGCCTCCTCGTCGCTACGCTCCTGCGGGGTCTTCACCTCTTGCTATTCCGGCTGGAGTCGCCACCTTCCACTCCAATCAACTAGTATTTTCATATGAGAAACTTAATGTAGCGTCTAAAAACTAGATTAGAGGAATTTACCTCAATATCATTCCAAATAACAAAATACCTCAAAAGATTTATATCTCGAGGTATTTTGTCAGAACTAGATTCGAAAAATTATTCTATCGTTTTAATAGTTTTTGGATCAATCAATTCATACCCTTTTGCTCGTAAGCCTTCTACAATTTTCGAAAGAGCTGCTGCGGTCCATTCTCGATCATGCATTAGCAAATTTGCTCCGTCTACTAGATACTCCGTATTAACCATAATATCTGCTAAACTATTAGCCTCCATATATTGTTTCTCCCAATCGTATCCATATGTCCAATTCATCAAGACCATTCCTTCTTGTTGAACCAAGGACTTACTAAAATCAGTATTTACACCAAAAGGAGCTCGGAAAAATTTAGGCTTCTCACCGATCACTGCTTCTACCGTCTCGTTTACTTTAATTATTTCTTCTTGTTGCTGTTCTTCACTGCTATTTTTTAAGTTCGCGTGTGTTTGAGTGTGATTTCCAATAGAAAAGCCTAAATCATATATCTCTTTTAAATTAGCTTTTTCTTCCTCTGAATCTATGAAATGACCATTCACAAAAAAGATAGCTGGAGCATCAAGTTCTTTTAATGTTTTCGCCATTTCGACAGCATATTTATCTGGAGCATCGTCAATCGTTAAAAGCACAGCCTTAGGATTCGCATCAGTAATTGGTTTTATCGTCCAATTTGCCTCATTAATTTCATACTTTATTTCCGAAACAGGTTCTTCCTCAATGACTTCCTCTACAGGCTTTATTTCTTCCACTTTTTCAGTTTCTTCCGGCTTTGTTTCTACCGTTTCTTTATTAACTTCATTTTTTTCTCCAAGCTCTTTTTGAACTTCCGTTGTTTCTGCATTACATCCTACTAATAAAAAAGTTAGTGCTGCGGGTAATAACCAAGTTGTAAGTTTCAATATAATCACCATATCCCTTCTATTTCCATTCTAACAGTCAAAAAGAAAACCGTGTAGAGTATTTCTACACGGTTTTATCGACCTACTTATTATTTAGATAGAATATGGATTGGGTGACCCATTACTACTTCTGCAGCTTCCATTGCAATTTCTCCAAGCGTTGGATGTGCATGAATAGTCATAGCGATATCCTCAACCGTCATACCTGCTTCAATTGCTAAACCAAGTTCAGCGATCATATCAGATGCACCTTGACCTACGATTTGAGCGCCAAGTAATAAACCATCTTCTTTACGAGAAACAAGTTTTACAAAGCCTTCTGTCGCGTTAAGAGCAAGCGCACGACCGTTAGCTCCGAATGGGAACTTACCAGCTGCTACATCAAATCCTTGTTCTTTTGCTTGTGCTTCAGATAAACCAACTGTAGCTAGCTCTGGATCTGTGAAGCACACAGCTGGAATTGCAAGATAATCTACAACAGATGATTGACCAGCAATCGCTTCAGCAGCTACCTTACCTTCATAAGATGCTTTGTGAGCAAGCTGAGGACCAGCTACTACATCACCGATAGCAAAGATATTGCTAATGCTAGTGCGACACTGCTTATCTACTTCGATTAATCCGCGTTCTGCAAATTTAATACCAAGCTCTTCTAAACCAATTTCATCGGTGTTAGGGCGGCGGCCAACTGTAACTAATACATAGTCAGCTTCCACTTTTTTCTCTTCTCCACCAACTTCATAAGTTACGACTACGCCAGTATCAGATTCTTCAACACCTTTTGCAGATGCTTTCACTACCATATCTACGCCTTTTTTCTTCAAGCCTTTTTTAACAATAGTAGTCATTTGTTTTTCGAAGCCAGCTAAAATATCGTCTCCGCCTTCGATAATTGTAACTTGTGAACCTAGGTTAGCATATGCAGAACCTAACTCAGTTCCAATGTACCCTCCACCAATTACTACTAATTTTTCAGGTACCTCTTGAAGATTTAAAGCACCAGTTGAGTTAATAACACGTTTTGTATATTTAAATGTTGGAATTTCTACTGGACGAGATCCAGTAGCGATTATCGCATGTTTAAAAGTATAAGTTTGTGCAGACTTCTCATCCATTACACGGACTGTATTTGCATCAACAAAGTAAGCTTCACCAGAAACCACTTCAATATTGTTACCTTTTAATAATCCGGAAACACCGCTAGTTAATTTTTTCACAACACTTTCTTTGAAAGCTTGTGCTTTTGAAAAGTCAATTTTAACATCAGATGCCGTGATACCCATGTCATCTGAATGTTTTGCTTGTTCAAAACGGTGACCAACTGAGATTAACGCTTTAGAAGGGATACACCCTACGTTTAAGCATACTCCACCGATATGTTCTTTCTCTACAACTACTACCTTTTGTCCTGTTTGTGCAGCACGAATTGCAGCTACATAACCTCCAGGACCTGAACCTATTACTAAAGTATCTGTTTCAATCGGGAAATCTCCTACTACCATTTTTTACGCCTCCATTAATAATAATTCTGGACTGCTTAATAAACGTTTTATATGGTTCAACGCATGTTGGGCAGTCGCACCATCGATCATGCGATGATCAAAGCTCAATGATAATGCTAACACAGGAGCGGCTACAATTTCACTATTTTTTATTACAGGTTTTTCTGAAATTCGACCAATTCCGAGGATTGCCACTTCCGGATGGTTGATAACAGGTGTAAACCATTGTCCACCAGCAGAGCCAATATTAGAAATTGAGCATGATGCACCCTTCATCTCAGCTGGAGATAATTTGCCGTCTCTAGCTTTTGTAGCTAATGAATTAATTTCGTCAGAGATTGTAAATACTGATTTACGATCTGCATTCTTAATAACAGGCACTAACAATCCTTTTTCTGTATCCGCTGCTATCCCTATGTTGTAATAATGCTTTTGGATAACTTCGTTTGTATCATCATCATACGAAGTATTTAAGGCTGGGAATTCACGCAATGTACTTACTAAAGCTTTCACTACATAAGGTAAATAAGTTAACTTGATATTTTTCTCTGCAGCTATTTCTTTGAATTTCTTGCGATGTGCAACTAGCTCAGTAACATCCACTTCATCCATAAGCGTTACATGTGGTGCAGTATGCTTGGAATTAACCATTGCTTTTGCAATTGCCTTACGCATTGGAGATAGTTTCTCACGAGTTTCAGGGAATTCTCCTTCTAAGCTAACTGGTGCAGAAGATTTTGTTTCTTGCACTTCCTCTTTTGCTTGAGCTGGAGAAGATTTTGTTTCTTCTACTGATTGATCTCCAGATAAGAATGCTTCAATATCTTCTTTTAAAACTCGACCGTTTTTCCCTGTACCATTTACGTCTGCAATATTAACTTCATTTTCACGTGCAAATTTACGAACGGAAGGCATCGCAATTACACGAGTGTCGCCTTTTGGCTCAGGCTTCGATTCATTCGTAGATGCTTTAGCCTCTGTTTTAGTAGGTGGTTGTTGGTTTTTAGAAGCATCTACAGGTTCTTTCTCCACTTCCTTACCATCCTCTAAAGTAGATTGAACCTGAGCTTCTGTTTTTTCTTCACCACTATGATCGCCTTTAAATTGAAGATCCTCATAGCCAGGTGCATCCAACTTAACTAGTACGTCGCCAACTACAGCAACTGTTCCTTCGCTTACCAACACGTCTGTTACTTTTCCTTTTACAGGTGAAGGAATTTCTACTACAGCTTTATCATTTTGTACTTCGCAAAGGATATCGTCCTCATCAACTTCGTCACCGGCCTTAACAAACCATTTAACGATTTCTCCTTCATGTATACCTTCTCCAATATCCGGTAGGCGGAATTCAAATGCCAAAGTGCTCACCCTTTCTATTGTTCGTTTCTTTTAGAAATTTAATACTTTCTTTGCTGTTTCCATTATATCTTTAGAGTTTGGTAACCAAACTGTCTCTGCTTGAGAGAATGGGAATACAGTATCTGGTGCAGCCACACGTAGAACTGGAGCCTCTAGGCTTAGAATAGCTCTCTCTGTAATTTCTGCAACAACGTTTGCTGCAATACCAGCTTGTTTTTGCGCCTCTTGTACAACAATTGCGCGGTTTGTTTTTTCTACAGAAGCAATGATTGTTTCGATATCTAATGGTTGTACAGTACGAAGATCCACAACTTCAACAGAGTGTCCTTCTTTTTCTAGTTCCTCAGCTGCTTTCAAGCTTTCTTGAACCATTGCACCATAAGCAATGATCGTTAAATCAGTACCTTCACGTTTCACGTCTGCTTTTCCAAGAGGAATAGTATACTCTTCCTCAGGAACTTCACCGCGGAAAGAACGATATAATTTCATATGTTCTAAGAAAATAACTGGATCATTATCACGAATAGCGGATATTAGTAAACCCTTTGCATCGTAAGGTGTAGATGGAATAACTACTTTCACACCAGGAGTTGAAGTCATTAAAAGCTCCAAGCTATCTGCGTGCATTTCTGGTGTATGAACTCCTCCACCAAAAGGTGAACGTATAGTTACTGGTGCATTAAAAGCACCACCTGTACGGAAACGCATACGAGATAATTGTCCACTAATTGAATCCATCACTTCATATACGAAACCAAAGAATTGGATTTCAGGAACAGGACGGAATCCTTGTAACGAAAGACCAACTGCTAGTCCACCAATACCTGACTCTGCAAGTGGTGTATCAAATACGCGGTCTTCCCCAAATTCTTTTTGTAGCCCTTCAGTTGCACGGAATACTCCGCCGTTATTACCAACGTCTTCGCCGAAGACTAACACATTTTCATCATTTTTAAGCTCAGTACGGAGAGCATCCGTAATCGCTTGAATCATCGTCATTTGCGCCATTGGTTACTTCGACTCCTTCTCTGTATAGTAAGCTAATTGCTCATCTAAGTTATATGGATTTTCTTCATACATAATATTTATTAAATCAGTTACTTTTTGTTTTGGAGCAGAATCTGCTTTTTTAATAGCATCTTTAATCTCTTCTTTTGCTCTCTCAATAACTTCTGCTTCTTTTTCTTCGCTCCAAATACCTTTACCTTCCAAATACTTGCGGAAGCGTACTAGCGGATCTTTTTTCTCCCATTCTGAATCCGTTTCAGATGTACGGTAGCGTGTAGGATCATCACCAGCCATTGTATGAGGGCCATATCGATAACAAACCGTCTCGATTAAGCTTGGTCCTTCACCTTTAACAGCACGGTCTCTAGCATCCTTCGTTGCAACATATACTGCAAGTGGATCCATACCGTCTACTACGATACTTGGTAAACCAGCCGCAATACCTTTTTGTGCAATTGTTTTTGCTGCTGTTTGTAACTCACGAGGAGTGGAAATAGCGTACTGGTTGTTTTGGACGATAAACACTGCTGGTACACGGAAAGCACCTGCGAAGTTAATACCTTCGTAAAAGTCCCCTTGTGAAGAACCACCGTCTCCTGTATATGTAATAGCAATAGATTTCTTACCGCGTTTTTGCATACCTAAAGCTACTCCAGCTGCTTGAATAAATTGCGCACCAATAATAATTTGTGGTGGGAACACGTTTACACCTTCTGGAATTTGGTTACCCATAAAATGACCACGTGAAAATAAAAATGCTTGCCATAATGGTAAGCCATGCCAAACTATTTGTGGAACATCGCGATAGCCTGGTAGGATGAAATCTTCTTTTTCACATGCGAAATGGGAAGCAAGCTGGGAAGCCTCTTGCCCTGCTGTAGGTGCATAGAATCCTAAACGCCCTTGACGATTTAACGAGATAGAACGTTGATCTAATATTCTTGTGTAAACCATACGACTCATTAATTCAACTAAATCTTCTTCCGATAAATTAGGGTCTGCTTGCTCATTAACAATTTCCCCGTCTTCATTTAAAATCTGGAACATTTCAAACTTTTCTTCGATTTCATGAAGCGTTTTCATTGGGTCAAACTGGTTTTCTTTGTTTGAAGCCATAAAGCACCTCTCCTTTTTCTCTGTATTAAAATAAAGTTGCACATTGATTGGTACAATATCAATTACTTCTTAGTATACTCAAGAATAAATGGTCGGTCAATCATCTAGAACTCTACCATTTTTATATTAGAATATTAAAAAAGTTTAATTCTGTAGTACTCATTAATTTAATCTGTACTATATCAGTTTGGAAGAAATCGCCTGATTTTTATTACACCTTTTTCAAACAGAATTTCTATACTGGTATATAAACCACCTTTTCGATATACATACCACCTCTTCTATTTTTTACACATTTTTTATTTTTATGCTCATAGAAAATCACCTTAAAGATTAATAGGATAACTCTAATAAAAATTCTAGTGATTCACTTTCCGTTACAACTCGACCATTAATAATCAGTCTCTATATGTTTTGACTCCTAATGTTGAGCTTATCGCTCACCCAGAGGAAAGCTTCTGGGTGGTGCGGAAATCAACCTTCAGATTAAAAAATTTATTTGCATCATATAAATCAACCCTCCCCTTTATCAGAGCCTAAAATATAAAAATACCCCGCAAATGTTAATTATGTTACTAACATTTGCGGGGCAACTATTCATAAGGCAATCTATTATTCTTCTTTTTGAAGTGTGGAAAAAGCCTGATCTTTTACTTCATTTAATTGTTTAGTTAAATCATTAAATTCTTGAACTGCTTGTTGCACAGCTTCATTCTGCTTATTAACCTCTGCAACCTGCTCTTGAATTTTAGATACGTCCGCTTCTTCATCTAAAAGCATATTATAAAGAGCGTCTTGTAAGCTTGCAAGAGAGTTATATTGTTCAACCAACTTATCATACGAATCATATCGATTTTTAAAAGCATCTTCTACTGAACGGATACTTTCCTTTTCGGATTCCTCTTTAGCATCAGAAATAACTGACTCTAGGTCTGTAAGCTTCTCCTTTGCTTTCGAAATGGAATCTTTTTCTTTTTCTACCAGTGTCATACGTTCTTCTAATAGATTAGCAGTTGCATCTACTTGAGCACTAAGCTCTTCTTTTTGGTCCTGAGTTAATTCCATCATGCTTTGAAAATTTCCCTGTTCCTTTAACTCTGTTTCCTTCAAGGAAGTCTGAACTTCTCTATAGCCTTCTTCTGCTTCATAGATTTCAGTTAAAACATCAGATAATTTTTCCTGAGTACTTTCTCCAAAAGAGCAGGCAGACAATAGTAAAAGTGACATGAAAGGAACCACGAATATTAATTTTTTCATTCCGTAACCTCCTATACCCATTTTCAACTATAATTGTTCTAGTTACTAAATTCAACTGACTTATATACCTTTTTGTTTAGTAAAACGACATAATTCGATATAATAGAAATATGAAATTTGAAAGGACGATCAAGATGATTTTAATGCCTAACATTATTAGAGATGGACATCCTACTCTACGCAAGAAAACGGAAGAGCTTACCTTTCCACTCACTGAGGATGAAAAAGCTCTGGCACATGATTTATTGGAGTACGTTATAAATAGCCAAGATGATGAAATGGTGAAAAAATACAACCTTCGTCCTGGAATTGGAATTGCTGCACCCCAAGTAAACCAATCTAAAAGAATGTTTGCCATACACCTAATGGATGAGAACGATCAGGAAATAAGCTTTGTTGCAGTTAACCCTAAAATTATTAGCCATTCCGTAGAAAAAACATATATACCTTCTGGTGAAGGCTGTCTATCTGTAGACGAAGTTATTGAAGGGTATGTTCCTCGATATGCCAGAATTACAGCAACTGGATTTTATCCAGATGGAACTCCATTTAAGAAACGTCTAAAAGGTCTGGCTGCTATCGCCTTCCAACATGAATTAGACCATTTGAATGGCATTATGTTTTATGACCATATTAATCCACAAAATCCTTATGCGGAAATAGCAGATGCATTTCCTTACGAAAATAAATAATTAAAAAGATTGGCCTCTACGGAGACCAATCTTTTTTTACTAATAAATGCTCTGCTCCTAAAGTAACTACCATTAGTTTATATCGGACAATTTTGGCATAGCAGACAACGCTCCAAAGTTTGTAGCACAAATAGATCCGAGCTTATTCCCAAAAGCAATATATCTGATCCATTCTTCTCTAGTTTCAGGCTTACCTTCTGACTGGATTTTTGATAGAATTCCTGCCATAAATGCATCTCCAGCACCGGTTGTATCAACAGCTATTACCTTTTCAGTTGGAATATGAACCAGTTCCCCTTCGATCATGGCGTATGTTCCATTTGCTCCAACTGTTACAAGGATTACGGAAATATTATATTCCGCTAATCTATTAAGACCCTCTAATTGAGTATTAGCTTGAGTTAAAAAGAGAAGTTCTTCCTCCGTGATTTTAAATATATCTACGTCATGAAGAAACGAACAAATTGTCTCTCTGCATTGCTGTTCAGTATTCCATCTTAAAGGGCGAATATTAGCATCAAACGATATTAGCGCACTAGATTTCTTCACTTCATCTACTATTTTTCTAGTAGTCTCTCTAGCGATTGAATGAAATAATGTCCCAGAGCAAAAATGGAAAGCACTTGCTTGATTAAAAGCATTCAAGTCTATCATAGAGAAATCTACTTGTAAGTCAGGCGTATCATCTAAATAAGTATGAAAATGACGATCGTTATTTTCTGTTAAGTGCACATAAACTCCACTTATAGATTTTTCCGGGTCGACCTGTATATAAGAAAGGTCAACTCCTTCTGCTTCTAGCTCTCTCTTCACAAATTTAGAGGTATCATCTTCTCCGATAATAGTTATAAAAGAGGAAGAAGAGCCTAGTCTGCCAATACCTGCAGCTACATTTACAGTGGCTCCCCCTAAAAACTTTTTAAAGCTCTTATTTGTTTGATCCTTTGAAATATAGTCAACAAAGGCATCGCCATATACTAATACGTACTTATTACTTTGCTCTATCATGTGATACTCCTTTAAATTAGCTTTAATTGCCTCATTGCATTTACTAGACCATTTTCTGAGACATGTTCTGTAACGATTGTTGCGTGTTTTTTAAGTTCATCTACAGCATTTCCCATAGCTACACCTGTACCTACGAACTTCAGCATTTCTACATCATTTAATCCGTCCCCGAATGCAACTGCATTTTGACGAGTTTCTCCTAAGTATTCTAAAAGTATCTCAATCCCAACAGCTTTAGACATACCCTTAGGGAGCACATCACAAGATACTCTGTGCCATCTTACAAAGGACAAGTTAGGAAATGCACGTTCATACTCCTCTTGTACTACTTCTTCACAAAAGACAAGTGCCTGATGGATATCGTTATTTAAATAAAAGTTTTCTGCCTGTCTAGGAAAACCGACCTTTAAAGTTGAAATACTTTCAATTACATCTTGATGATCAGGTACATTAGAAACCATCTCATGACTGTCCATATATACTAAAGGTTGGTCTTTCAAAGCTGCAAACTCCGAAAGTTTTTTAAGCTCTTCCTTATCTATAACACCTTTATGTATGGTTTTGCCCTCAAATTGAACAATTTGACCATTATAAGTTATATAAGAATCAATTTGAAGTTGATCTACGATTGCTTTAGCAAGAAATGGTGCTCTCCCAGTAGCGATTACAGTAATATGTCCATTTTCTCTCGCTTGTCTAAATGCTTCTTCTACCCCTTCAGAAATATTTTTCTCTAAATCTAAAATGGTTCCATCTATATCGAAAATCAATACTTTTTTTTCCATTATTTTTTCTCCCTTTTCAAGTTAAATTATTTGACTTTTCTGTTGAAATCCTTTACAAACTCCACAATTTCATATATAATACGTCATAAGGAGTGGATTGCCATGTTGAAACGCTTGAAAAGAAAACTGTTGCGGCGACTCGGCGGAATGCTCAGAAACAAAACTATTGCTTAAGTCAAATGTCTTGCCCTTCAAAAATTGGAGGGCTTTTCTTTATTTTAAATAAGTAGCGTGATAATATAAAGAGAATTGATTTATTTTGAACGTGAAAAAGGAGAGTATAAAAATGATTTATAAAGTTTATTATCAAGAAAACGCACTAGAGGTACCAGTTCGCGAAAACACTAAAAGCTTATACGTAGAGGCTGAATCAGAGCGTGAGGTTCGTTCACTTCTTATAGACCGCAAGTATAACATTGAGCTTATCCAGCTGCTTGAAGGTAACCACTTGGAATACGAACAAGCAAGTCCAAATTTCAAAGTAGAAGAGTTGTAATTCATGAAATTTGTAAAAAATGACCAAACAGCTGTTTTCGCCCTCGGCGGACTAGGTGAAATCGGCAAAAATACGTATGGCGTTCAATTTCAAGATGAAATTATTCTAATTGATGCTGGTATTAAATTCCCAGAGGATGATCTTTTAGGAATCGATTATGTGATCCCAGACTATACTTATTTAGTCAAAAATGTGGACAAGATTAAAGGCCTTTTTATTACCCACGGACATGAAGACCATATTGGTGGAATTCCTTACTTACTAAAGCAACTCAATGTCCCAGTTTACGGAAGTAAGCTAGCATTGGGTCTGCTTCGAAACAAGCTAGAAGAGCATGGCTTACTTCGTCAAACGAAAATGAATGTAATCGAAGAAGACGATGTGATTAAGTTCAGAAAAACAGCTGTAAGCTTTTTTAGAACTACGCATAGTATACCTGATGCTTTTGGAATTGTGGTAAAAACTCCACCTGGTAATATTGTGCATACAGGAGATTTCAAATTTGACTTTACTCCTGTCGGCGAACCTGCAAACTTAACGAAAATGGCCGAAATCGGTCGTGATGGCGTTCTTTGTCTTCTTTCAGATAGTACTAATGCTGAAGTTCCTAACTTCACAATGTCCGAACGCAAAGTTGGAGAAAGTATGGATTCCATTTTCCGTAAAGTAAATGGTCGTATTATTTTTGCAACCTTTGCTTCGAATATCCATAGACTTCAACAAGTAATAGACGCTGCGATTCATCATAATCGCAAAATTGCTGTTTTCGGAAGAAGTATGGACAACAATATTACAATTGGTCGAGAGCTAGGTTATATTACAGCCCCTAAGGAAATGTTCATTGATACAAGCGCATTAAACCGATTACCTGCTAACGAAGTTTTAATCCTCTGCACAGGTAGTCAAGGGGAACCAATGGCAGCTCTTTCTCGAATTGCTAATGGTACTCACCGACAAATTCAGATTCAGCCAGGAGATACCGTAGTATTTTCTTCTTCTCCTATCCCAGGTAACAGAGCAAGCGTTAATAGAACGATTAATCTGTTATTCCGTGCAGGTGCTGAAGTTATTCATGGTTCCTTGAACAATGTCCATACTTCTGGGCATGGCTCTCAGGAAGAACAAAAGCTAATGCTACGTTTGATGAAGCCAAAATTCTTTATGCCAATCCACGGTGAGTTCCGTATGTTAAAAATCCATACAGAATTAGCGGCAGATTGTGATGTTCCTATCGAAAACACGTTTATTATGGAGAATGGACAAGTTTTAGCTTTAAGCTCCAACGAAGCACATATCGCAGGACGTATCCCATCTGGAGATGTCTATATTGATGGTAGTGGTATCGGGGATATTGGTAATATTGTATTAAGAGATCGTAGAATTCTTTCTGAAGAAGGCTTAGTAATAGTAGTTGTTAGTGCGGATATGGAAAGAAAGAAAATTGTTTCTGGTCCTGATATTATTTCTAGAGGATTCGTGTATATGCGTGAATCTGGCACCATGATTAATGAAGCACAGCAAATGCTAAATAAACATTTAAGATTTACCATTCAAGACAAAGCAATAGAATGGTCTGAATTGAAAAACGAAATTACAGATGTTTTAAGCCCTTATTTATATGAAAAGACTAAACGCCGTCCAATGATTTTACCAATCATTATGGAAGTGTAAATAGTATAATCTAATCTAGTAGCTTTCTACTAAATATCTTCGACTGCAATCATCCACGAGGTTTTCGTGCTTGATTGCAGTCGTTTTTTAATTTTATAATTGCTTATTTATAGTAAACACGAATAATTAAAAGAGAATAATGAAAATTAAATGCTTTAGTCAATAAAGTAGTATTGATTTTCGCTCATATCTCGGACGCTTTCCGCGGGGGGAGCGAAAAGCCACCCCCCCATCGCTTACGCGCGTGGTTGTGATGCCTTATCTGTCTCCCTCCTCCCGCTGGAGCATTCCTGTATTATAACTTTAAAGGCACTTGAAAAAAAAAGAACCCTCTTATATGATGCTAGAGTAACAACCAATGAATACTCAAAACATATATAGGAG